>JAFABD010000022.1 GCA_023426225.1 Pseudomonadota bacterium
GCCGAGCGGCGATGCGCGTCGCGACGGCCGGATCGTCGCGCTGCTCGAGGGCCGGCAGCTCGCGCCCGCGCCGCCCGCCGGGCTGCGCCAGCCGATCCTGTTCGACGTGGTGGCGCAGTGACCGAGGCGACGCGCCACCAGCTCCGCCGCACGCTCGCCGCCGGCTATGCCCGCTTTCGACACCGGCTGGCGCAGCGACTGGGATCGGACAGTCTGGCGGGCGACGTGCTGCACGAAACCTGGGTGCGGCTGGGCCAAGGCGGCGCGCTGGGGCCGGTCGCCAATGCCGACGCCTATGTCTATCGCGTCGCGCTCAACACCGCGCATTCGATGCGGACCAGCGCGGCGCGCGATCCGCAGCCGATCGACCCCGCGACGCTGCACGAACTCGCCGACGACACGCCCGGCCCCGACCGGACGATCGAGGCGCAGGACCAGCTCCGCATCGTGCGCGCCGCCATCGACGAGCTGCCCGAGCGCCAGCGCGCGGTGTTCCTTGCCTGCTTCATCCACGGCGTGCCGAGCGAAACGATCGCCGCGCGTTACGGCGTGAGCCTGCGCACCGTGCAGACCGACCTGCGCACGGCGGTAGTGCATTGCGCGCGGCGACTGGGCCGAAAAGATGTCTTCGCGGAACGCAGCTTCCGCGTGTCTAGGAAATGGGAATGATGAGCATCGTGATCCTTCCGGGAGCGATCCCGCGCGACCGGGCGACATGCCCGTGACCGCCGGCGAACCGCCGGAGGCGGATGTCGCCCCGCTGAAGCTCGAGGCGCTCGACTGGGCGTCGCGGCTGGCGATCGGGCCGGTCAGCGATGCCGACTGGCACGCCTTTGAAGCGTGGCGGCGCACCAGCCCGGCGCACGAGGCCGCGTTCGCCACCGCGACGGCGTTCATGGCCGAGCTGCGCGCGCTCGACCTGTCGCAGGCGGCGCCGGATACACCGCCCAGCGTGGCCGCGGCCACGGTGGTGCCGTTTGTGCCGCGCGCCCGGATGACGCGGCGCGCGCTGATCGGCGGCGGCGGCGCGATAGCCGCTTCGGTCGCGTTGGGGATCGGCACGCTGCGCCCGCCGCTGGGCCTGTGGCCGAGCCTTGCCGAACTGATGGCCGAGAAGCGGACCGGGCTGGGCGAACGCGGGACGATCACGCCGATGGCGGGCGTGACGGTCGAACTCAGCTCGCGGTCGAGCGTGTCGCGCACCGCGACGGGAATCGCGCTGGTTTCGGGCGAGATCTTCGTCGCGCTCGCCCGCGCCGCCCGCTTCAGCGTCGAGGCGGGCGCGCTCCGCGTGGCGGCGACGGGGGCGGATGCCGGGTTCAACCTGCGCGCCTATGACGGCGAATGGTGCGTCGCGTGCACACGCGGCACGGTGACGGGGACGCGCGACGGCACGACGACGACGCTGAAGCCGGGCGAGGCCGCAAGCTGGACCGGCACGGGGCCGGCGGCGCGCAGCCGGATCGACCCCGGCGTCGCGACGGCGTGGCGGCGTGGGCTGCTGATCTTCGAAGGCGTGCCGCTGGCGCGCGCGATCGCGCAGATCAACCGTTTCTATCCCGGCCGGCTGGTGCTGCGCCGCGAAGCGCTGGCGGCACGGCCGATCACCGGCGTGTTCCACACCGACCAGATCGAACTCGCCGCGGTGCAGATCCAGAACCTGACCGGCGCACAGGCGACGCGCCTGCCGGGGGGAATCGTGCTGTTCGGGTGACGTGGGCGAATTGGGACAACCCCATCGCCTCGCCGCGATTTTTCCGTCTCGCCATGCTATCGGCACTGCGCCAATAGTTCAGTCCCGCTCGCTCGCCTATAGTGCAAGCAGTTCGGAACGCCTTGCCGACAAGGGCAAAGCATCTATGCAGATCTGAAGCGTTGCCGCCCGTGGCTTTACAGCCGGCAAGCGCTCCGGTGGAAGCAGCGAACCGACGAAAGGAAAGCGAACGGCATTTTTATTGATGGATGGCTCGGGGCAACGGGCTGTTCGTTGAAAATTGGGGGATGACATGGAGGATGTGAAGACGCCGTTGCCGCGCGGCGAACGGCTGGCGGCGCTGCTCAATCGGATGGAGCGCGCCTATCTGGCGCTGTTGCGCGCGGGGGCGCTGGCGGCAGCGACCGGGTTGCTGATCTATGCGGTCTGGCTGGGCGTGACCGGGCTCTATCAGGTGTCGCGCAGCACCAAGTCGGTGCAGGAAACGCCCGCGACGGTGACCACCGAGGAGATCACCAGCGTCGACCTGAAGCAGGCGCGCAACGGTGCGGCGAAGCCCGATGCCGACCCGCTGGCCAACGCGCGCGCCTATTATCAGGCGTTCGGCAAACGCTATCTGGCGCTCTATCGCGCGAAGTTCGAACCCTTTCGCCAGAGCGACGACGCTCCGATCGACGGCGACGCCTTTGAGGCTGCGTTCGTCAGGACCGATGCGAAGCTGGAAGCGATCGGCAAGGGCGAGATCGATTTCATCAAGGACAAGGCCGACCTCGAAGCGCTGCTGAAGGGAATGACTACGGCGGCGGAGGCCAAGGTCAGCCAGGACCGGTTGCGCACCTATCACAACACGCGCAAGACGGCGGTGACGCGAACCGTCACCGAGATGAAGACCGAACGCTATTGCAGCTATTACGGCTACTATATCGGCGAGTGCATCAACTGGAGCACGCGCGAGGTGCCGGTAAAGCGGACGGTGACGGAGACGAAGCTACCCGACGGCGTGGTGAGCCCGATCGGCCTGTTCAGCGCCTATCACGAAAAATTCCTGACGACGCTGGACGCGCACCGTACCGCGAACAGCGCCAAGGCCGAAAATGCGCGCGAGGCCATTCTTCGTGACAATGCCGAGGGCGCGCAGAGCCTGTCGACGGCGGTGAAACTCGTCGGCGCATTCGTCGTGCTGATGTTCCTGTTCCTGCTGATCGCGCTCGAACGCCATCAGCGCCGCATCGCACGCGACGACGCCTGAGCCCCGGGGCGGGGGCGGAACCGATGACCCGCCCCCCCCTATTTCGCCTTCGCCCCCGCAAGGCGGGCGGCGCGGAATTCGGAGCCGGGTTTCCATTCGGGCCAGCGGTCCGACGCGGCGAGCGCGGCGCCGATCGTGCCGATCGCGTCGATGTCCTGCACCGCACCGGCGAGGTTCCACGCGGGCGTCCACGCGTCGCACGCCTGGTGATAGCATTGGCCGGTATAGGCATCGATCCACGCCTGGCCCGCGGCGGTGCCGCCGTCGACCAGGTCGGACGCGCCCGCGATCCCCATCATCAGCAGCGTCGGCACGCCGCGCTTGGCGAAGGAGAAATGGTCGGCGCGATAGAACAGGCCGCGTTCGGGCAGCCCCTCGGGCGTCACGCGGCGTCCCTGGGCCGCGGCGACGCGGGCGAGATCGTCCTCGAGGCTGTTCTGCCCCTTGCCCACCAGCACTACGTCGCGCGCGCGGCCGGCGGTCTGGAGGATGTCGATCGTTAGGTTGGCGACGGTGTCGGCCATCGGCACGACAGGGTGCAGCGCATAATATTCGGAGCCGAGCAGCCCGCGTTCCTCGGCGGTCCACGCGGCGAACATCACCGTGCGGCGCGGCGCCGGCGCCGCCTTCATCGCGCGGGCGATCTCGAGCAGCCCGGCGATCCCCAGCGCATCGTCATTGGCCCCGGCGCGATAGATGTGCCCCGCCGCATCGGGCTTGCCCGCGCCATAGGCGTCCCAATGCGCGCCGAACATCACCACCTGATCGGGACGTTCGGTGCCCGGAATGCGCGCGAGCACGTTGAAGCTGTCGACCTGTTCGTGCGTCACCGGCACGTCGGCGGTGAAGCGCACGCCCGCAAGCGGCACCGGGCGGAAATCGGCCCGCCGCGCCACGACGCGCAGCCGGGCAAGATCGAGCCCCGCGGCGGCGAACAGCCGCGTCGCGGCGTCGCCCGACAGCCAGCCCTGAAGCGCCAGGCTGGTCCATTGCGCGGCCGGGCGGAGGATGTCGTAATTCTCGCCGCCGCTGCTCACCACGACGTTCCAGCCATAGCCCGCGCCGGCCGTGTCGTGGACGATGAGCGCGGCAATCGCGCCGCGCCGCGCCGCCTCCTCGAACTTGTAGGTCCAGCGGCCATAATAGGTCATCGTCCGCCCGCCGAAGCGCCCCGCGACGGGCTCGCCCGCGCCGGCCGCGAAATCGGGATCGTTGACGAGGAACACCGCGACCTTGCCCTTGAGGTCGACGCCCTTGAAATCGTCCCAGCCGCGTTCGGGCGCGGTGATGCCATAGCCGACAAAGACGAGCGGCGCGTCGGCGATCTGCGCATCGACAGGTCGGATTGTCGACACATAGACATCGCGTCCCTGCTCGGCGGGAAGCGGCCCCGCGGGCGCATCGAAGCGCATCGCGCGCGGCGTGCCGAGCCGGGTGTGGACGAGCGGCACCTTCTGCAACCAGCGGCCGTCCGGCCCGGCGGGTTCGAGCCCCAGCAACTGAAAGCGCGCGACGAGCCAGCCGAGCGTGCGATCCTCGCCGCGCGTGCCGGGCGCGCGCCCTTCGAACAGATCGTCGGTGAGCGCGCGGACATCGGCCGTCACGCGCGCGGGATCGGCGGCGATCACGGGCGCCGATGGCGGCGTCGGCGCGGCGGGCTGGGCCGATACGGGCGTGGCGGCGGCACCAAGGGCGAAGAGCGCGGCAAGGCGCAGGGGAAGCGCAGTCATGGCGGCTGATTAAGAACCGTCGGCGGCGCGGCGCAAGCACGCAATCGCCGCCGCACGGCCCGCAACGCCCCGCCGCCGCGTCAGTCGCGCAGCCGCCCGTCGAATTCGGCGCGCGCCGCCGCGACGCGGGCATGGTTCGCCGCGGCCCATTCCCACAGCCCGCACAGCGCCACCCCCAGGCTTTCGCCCAGATCGGTCAGCCGGTAATCGACACGCGGGGGCACGACCGGATGGACCGTGCGCCGGACAAAGCCGTCGCGCTCCATCTGGCGCAGCGTCTGGGTGAGCATCTTCTGGCTGATCCCCTCGGCAAGCCTGCCGATCCGCGAAAAGCGCAGCTCGCCATGTTCGGCGAGCAGTTCGAGCACCAGCAGCGTCCAGCGGTCGGCGACGCGCTCGATGATCGCGGTGGCGAAGGCGTCGACCTCCGGCGCGCTGTCGGGCCAGGGCTTGGCGCCCACGGGCTGATCGCTCACATCACTCTCCGCCGGGTAACTGGGGCACCGCGAAGTGCCTTCTTCCACCCCGCAAATATCGGCATAAATGACGCGCTGACAACCGCATGAGGACACGGCACATGAAGGTCAGCGACAACACCATTCTCATCACCGGCGGCGGATCGGGCATCGGCGCGGCGCTGGCGCAGCGGCTGCACGATCGCGGCAACCGCGTCATCGTCGCCGGGCGGCGGCAGGACGCGCTCGACCGGACGATCGCCGGCCGCGCGGGGATGACCGCGATGACGCTCGACGTCGACGATCCCGCCGCGATCGCCGATTTCGCCCGCCGCGTCGTCGCCGAGCATCCGGCGCTCAACGTCCTGGTCAACAATGCCGGGATCATGCGGTTCGAGCCGCTCGACCGCCGGCGCGACCTCGCCGATGCCGAAGCGACGATCGCGACCAACCTGATCGCGCCGATCCGGCTGACCGACGCGCTGATCGACCATCTGGCGGCGCAAGCCGACGCCGCGATCGTCAACGTCACCTCGGGGCTGGCGTTCGTGCCGCTGGTGGCGACGCCGACCTATAGCGCGACCAAGGCGGCGCTGCATTCCTATACGGTGTCGCTGCGCGCGGCGCTGGCGGGGCGGGTCGAGGTGATCGAGATCGCGCCGCCCGCGGTGCAGACCGGGCTGACGCCGGGGCAGGAGACGCGGCCGGGCTATCAGCCGCTCGACGATTTCGCCGACGAGACGATCGCGCTGCTGGCGCAACAGCCGACCCCGGCCGAAATCCTGGTCGAGCGCGTCCAGCCGCTGCGCCATGCCGAGGCGGCAGGACGCTTTGCCGCGGTGCTGGCGCAGATCAACGCCCCGCGCTGAACCGGGGTTCGGGCGACCCGGCATCGGCGGGGGCATCGGGCGGCGGGTAACCCCGCCGCCCGCGCATCGTCAATTGCCGAGCTGATAGCTGCGGCTGATGCGCAGCCGGACGATGTCGTCGGCCGCGAAGATATAGGTATGCTCGCCCGAATAATCGCGGGCGATGATCGCGCCCGGAATCGTCGCGCCGTCGGTAAACCGCGTGTGCCACGCCGCCTTGTAGATCGACAGCGGCCCCCGCGCCCCGAGCAGCTCGATCTCGACCGACCGTCCCTCGGTGCCGTTGAGGAAGTCGATCATGTTCTGCGCGATCTCGCGCTTCACTTCGTCCATGGATCCTCCGTTCGCAACTGGGGGAGCGGGCGGATTCGTCCCCGGCGCCGATCCCGCTTCCCCGGCGGCGAGCTTTATCCGGTGCGTCTCACGATTCGCTTAACGCCGCCGCGCCGCGACCCGGCGCCGTCACACCGGCCATCAACGCAGGCACCTCCGCCAGCAGTTCGCGCCCCAGGAAACCGAGCGCCCCCACCGCGCCGGCGAGCAGCCGCCCCGCTTCGCCGTGCAGCCAGACGCCCCACGCCGCGGC
>JAFABD010000065.1 GCA_023426225.1 Pseudomonadota bacterium
GTCACGGGCCGCGCGGCGCGCCGCGCGGTGCGCGGATCCTCGCCCCGGGCGAGCACCTCGCGCGCCGCCTCGCATGCGGCCCGCGCATCAGCGAGCGCCACCTCCGGCCAGGTGCCGAGCGTGAGGACCTGTTCCCGGCCGGCGCACCGAAACTTCATCCGCCAGCTCTTCGTACCGGCGGGCGTGACGAATAGATAAAGCCCGCGTTCGTCGGCTATCTTATAGCCGCGCGCGCGCGGCCGGGCGGCCTTGACCGATGCGTTGGTGAGCATTGTTTGACCTCACTGCGCCCGCGCCGCACTGCCGCGCGGGTAACGATTTGCTTAGGAGGCCATGCGATCACGCATGGCGATGTCCGGGCGCCCCGCGCCCAATGGGCCGGAGAAACCCTCCGGCCTGTTCACGCCGAAACCGGCGAAAATCCGTTGTTTTCGGGAGGCCCATTTCGGGCGCGATACCCCAGCCGATACCCCCAGCTTTACGGCCTGGGCGGCGTCCCATAGGCTCGCGCCCATGTGCAACCGAGCCCGCAACCGCCACGAACCGCACACGATCCACGAGCGCTTCGGCGCGCGCTGGCTTGCCGATCGCCCGATGGACAACCGGTTCAACCCGGTGGAGCTCGTGCCGCGCGGCCGGGCATGGGTGGTGCGTGATGATGCCCGCGGGCGCGGCGTCGACGTGATGGCCTGGGACGTCGCGGGCGGCCGGGCCAGCTGGCCGATGACCAACGTCCGCAACCTCGATCGGCCCCAATGGCGCCGCCTCGCTGAGCGTCCAGCCAACAGATGCCTCGTCCCGCTGAGCGAGTTTTGCGAATGGACCCCGGCCCCCATCGACCTGGGCGACGGCAAACGGCCTGTGCGCGGCGAAATGTGGTTCGAGGTGACCGATCAGCCGCTGTTCGCCGTCGCCGGCTTCTGGCAAGCGACGCCGATTGGCGACGCCTTTGCGATGGTGACGTGCCCACCCAACGACCTGGTCGCGCCCGTCCACCCCAAGGCAATGGTCACCGTCCTCGAGATCGGCGACTGGGACCGCTGGTTGCAGGGCACCTATGACGACGTCGTCGCCCTACAGCGCCCCTACCCCGCCGAACGCATGGCTGTGCGCGGCCCCGAGTTTCCGACCCGCAGCGGCGCACGGCCTAGCCGCGCCCGCCCATGATGATCAGCTCGGGAGCTTTGGCGGCCGCGCCGCGGCTGACCGTGTAGGTCGTCTCGACCTCGACGAGCTCGAACCGGCGGAACGTCTCACGGGCGCCGGGCGTGTCGTTGATCGACAGGACGAACCGCCCCTCGATCCCGGCCAGCACATCGGCCAGCGCCTCGAAATCAGCGCGGTCGAACACCCCGTCGCCATAATCGCGCTCACAGCCCCAATAGGGCGGGTCGAGGTAAAACAGCGTTCCCGGCCTGTCATAGCGGCGGATGAATTCGGCATAGCCCAGCCGTTCGATCGTCACCCCGGCAAGGCGCTCGTGGATCTCGGCGAGCATCGGCTCGAGCTTGGTGACGTCGAACCGCGCGGAGGTGGTCGGCGACACCCCGAAGACGCGCCCGCGCACCCGGCCGCCGAACGCCGCGCGCTGCAGATACAGGAATCGGGCCGCCCGCTGCAGGTCGGTCAGCCGGTCGCCCGGGATCGCGAGCAACCGTTCGAATTCAGCGCGGCTCGTGAGCCGCCATTTCAGCTGGTCGATGAAATAGGGATAGTGTTCCTGGAGCACGCGGAACAGCGTGACGACGTCGCCGCTGATATCGTTGATGACCTCGGCCGCGGCACGGCGCGGCCGGCGGAGGAAAATCCCGGCCATCCCGACAAACGGCTCGGCATAGGTGCGGTGGGGGATCGTATCGATCAGTTCGACGAGCCGCCGCGCGAGGTTGCGCTTGCCGCCCACATAGGGCGCCGGCGTGCGGACTGCGATGGACATTGGAGAGGCTGTTCCTTTCGTGCTGGGCACGTCGGCTACGCCATGCGGTTGGGAGGTGCGGATTTCCGATGTTCCGCGTATGTTCTCGCCATGAGACTCGGGCGACGGAAACTGAATTTCTGGGCGATGGCCGTCCTGTACGAGGCGTCGGAGGCGGCCGACAAAGGGGCGGTGCCGCCGAGCGTCGGCCTGCGCCTGGCGCTCGCTGTGCTCTACGAACTGGGCGACCGACGAACCGAATGGTTCGATCGCGAACCCTATGACGATTTCTGGCGCGACGTGACGCAGCCGATTCCCGACGATCGCCCGGCCGAGATCGGGCGATGGCAGAGGATCAATGCCAGCCTCAACGGGATCGCGCGGGCAGCAGGGTTCATTCGGACGCCCGATTTTGACGATGCGATCGCGCGGGCGCTGCGAAAAGATGGGGCGGGACAACCTGTGCTCGACACCACCCGGGAGCCGGGTGGTTAGCCGCGCGGACAGGCTGGCCGCGCCCTGCGTATTCCCGATCGGTATTCTATTTCGCAGGCCACCCGACACAAGGTCGGCAGCCTGTTCCGCGCGCGCGCGGGCTCCGCCTAACGGCTATGTTCAACGGAGCGGCGCCGCTATGCCACGGCCCCTGGCGACCGTCCACCGGAGGTTGGGGTCACCGATCTACCCGGCTCACCTCGTCCCACCAGGCCTGCCAGCCCCGGGCGATGACCCAGGCATCCGAGCATCGGTCGAGGTCGGCGCGAGCCACGACGGCGGCGCCAGCGGGCGCGTCAGCAACGCCGGCGGCGTCGGCAGCGGCGGGCACTGGCGCTGTTCCGCGACGACCGGGATCGGCTGCGGTCGCGGCGATCCGCATCCGGCGAGCATAATCAGCGGTGCGAGCGCGCGCGTCCGCGAGTTGCGTTTCCAGATCATTTTTCACCCTTTCGGCAATTTCGGCCTGTTCGGCCTGGACGCGGGCAGCACGCTCGGCGTCGAGGCGGCGGGCAGTTTCGGTCGCGGCGCGGGTGGATGCCTCCTGTGCGACCCGGCGCGCCTCGGCCTGGTCGGCGACCAGGTGCCAATGCCGCGCATCGGCTGCGGCGAGCGTCCATCCGCCGGCAAGGACCGCCACCAGCATCGTCAGGGCGAGGCCGCGCCAGTGGGCGCGGAGCCATTCGACCGGAATCATGCGACCGCCCCGCGCAGGCACAGGGCACGCTCGCGCTGCCGGCGATCGGCGAGGCCCTGCAGGCGGACCTTTCGACCGCGCATCGTCACCTTGTCCCAGGAGAGGAACGCGTCGCAGCCCGCGCGGATCTGTCCGGTGCGCAGCAGGCGCGCCGCGGTCGAGCCGCAATAGCCGCCGCTGCCGATATTGTGCGCGAGCAGGACCGATGCGGCGAGCGGATAGTCGTGGCGGCCGTCGAACAGCCCGGGCGAGCATCGCCGGATCGCCGTCGCGGTTACGACCAGCTCCGCCTCGAGCATCGCGTTGCACTGCGCCTCGGTGAACCGCATGCCGGGGCGCATCCCGCGCGTCAGGCCGTCGCACGCGGTCGCGACGCCGACGACATCCAGATAGACCCGCAGATATTGGGGGCCGCCCAGGTGCGTGATGGTCGCCGCCTGCGTAACCGGATCGATCCGCACCGCGACGCGGCGGCCGCTTTCCTCGAGCGGGGTCAGCGTCAGGATCAGCGTCGCAACCGCCGCGCCGACAATGCCGGCGAGCGTGCGCTTGACGGGGCGAGGCTCAGCCACGGGGCGCCCTCCACAGCCGCGCGACGATCGGCGCCGCAGTGATCAGCACGGCGACCCATACGGGCATCGTCGCCCGCACCTCGGCCGGGAGCGCGGCATAGACCTGCGATGCCAGGTCGGGGGCGGTGGCGATCGCCGACGCGATGGCGCCCGCCAGCACGGCCAGGCGGACCGACGCCCAGCGCCAGGCGCGGCGCCAGTCGTCGACCAGGTGCGTGTCGAGGGCGCGGGCGATGGCACGCACCGCATCGCGGACGCGCGCCGTCACCCCGCTGCGCACGCGGCGCAACAGGTCAATCAGGGACATGGTGGATCTCCGCTGGTGGCCGGCTCAGCCGTGCCGGTTGTGGTGGTTGCGCGCGGCCGGTTCGATCGCCGCGATGATCGCGGCGATCAGCACCAGCATGACGCCGATGCTCGCGGTCATTTCTTGCCCTCGTTGCTGGTGGCGAGCACGTCGAGCTTGCCCTCGATCCGCGACAGCCGTCGATCGAGATCCGCCGCGGCGTCGCTTTTCGTTTCGAGCTGCGCCACGCGGCGCTCGAGCTCGACCAGTTTGCCGATCAGCTGTCCGCCATACAGGAGGATTCCCGCCAGCGCGAAAATGGTCGAGATGGCGGGCAGCCATTCCTTCCAGGCGCTGGCCCGCGCCGGCGCCGGATCAGCCATGCTGCACGTCGATGATGGGGCGCCCGTCGCGCACGGCCCACAATTTGCCCAGGCGGCGCATATAGGCGCCGATCGTCATGTCGTCGGCGCGCACCAGCGCTGCGGCAATGCCGTCGCCGTCCTGCACCGCGACGAGGTAGGCTGGCTGCCCGGCCGAGAGCGCGGCCTCGCACGCTGCCAGCACCTCGGCCGAGACGTTGACCGGAACCTGGCCGCAAAACGCGATCCGGTCGACGCGCTGCCGCGCCGCCTCGAGCTGCGCGTCCCACGCGGCCACCGCAGCCTCATAGTCGGCGGTGGCGATCGCGTGTGCGTCCCGCGCCGAGACCCACTCGGCATGGGCCGCGGGATAGGCCGCGACCGCCTCAGCATGCGCCGCCTCGGCCGCCGCCACCGCCTCGGCACGAGCGGCGATCGCCTCTGCATGCGCCGCCAGTGCCGCCGGATCGTCGCTGTTG
>JAFABD010000162.1 GCA_023426225.1 Pseudomonadota bacterium
CCTCGGGGGTCAGCGTGCCGACCGGCTCGGTCCGCCGCGGCATCAGCGCCGCGCGATAGACCTGCACCGTCTCGGCCGCGGCGCGGTCCCACGAAAACCGGCGGCGGACATGCTCGGGATCGGCATGCGGTACCGCCCCGGCATCGGCGATCCGCGCCGCCAGCGCGGCGACGCTGCCCACCGGGAAATAATGCTCGGCGGGCAGGTCGATGTCGCGATTGGCGGCGATGTCGCTCAACAGCATCCGCGCGCCGCAACTCGCCGCCTCCAGCGCCGCGATCGGCAGCCCTTCGTGATAGGACGGCATCGCGAACAGCGTGCAGCTTTCGTACAGCCGCCGCAGCGTCGCGCGCGACTGGACGCCGGCAAAGATCACGCGCGCGCCGCCCTTCGCCATCAGGCTGCGGGCATAGTCGCTGGCATGGTCGGCCGCGCCGACGATGACGAGCTGGCCCGGATGCCCGGACCGGCCGAACGCCTCGATCAGATCGTGGAGTCCCTTTTCGGGGACCAGCCGGCCGACCGCGAGCACGAACGGCCCGGCAATCCCCAGCCGCTCGTGCACCAGCCGCACATCGGCGTCGTCGGGCAGTTCGGGGGCGCCGTTGGGGATATAGGCGATCTGCTCGGCGCGGCGCGGAAAGCGCTCGCGCAGTTGCGCGGCAAGCGACGGCGAGACCGCGATCACGCGGTGCGCGAAACGCAGCGCCAGCCACTCGCCCGCACGCAGCGCGCGCTTGGCGACCGGCCCCCATTTGGCGCGGTCATAATCGGTGCCGTGGTGCGTCACCACGACGCGCAGCCCCAGCGCCCAGGCCAGCGGCGCCATCAGCGCCGGCCCGATCGCGTGGATATGGATCAGCCGGGCGCCGCGCCGCCGCGCCGCCAGCACCGCGAACAGCGTCGACGACACCGCCTCCAGATGCTTCGACTTGGGGCACGGCATCCCGACCACCTCGACGCCCCGCCAGTGCGTGCGCGGTTCGGGCAGATAGGGCGCGCGGCCCAGCACCACGGCATGATGCTCGGGCCACAGCGCCTTGATCCGCGGCACCAGCTCCTCGCAATGGCTCTCGACGCCGCCCATCACCTGCGGCACGCCGCGCAGCCCGGTGATGCAGATCGTCGGCCCGGCGGCCGCGTCGGCGCGGCGCTCGATCATGCCGGTCATGCCGATTGCGCCTCAAGCGGACGTTCGGCCGCCGTCGCCGTGCCATGGAAATCGCGATACCAGTCGACGAACCGCGCAATGCCTTCGGCCAGCGACACGCGCGGGCGATATCCGGTCAGCGCGCCGATCGCCGAGATGTCGGCATAGGTCGCGGTGACGTCGCCCGGCTGCATCGGCCGCATCTGCTTGATCGCGGGCCGGCCCAGCGCCGCCTCGAGCGTCGCGATCATGTCCATCAGCCCGACCGGGTTGCAGTCGCCGATGTTGAGCAGCCGGTGCCCGCCCGGTTCGGGCGGCCGGTCGAGCACGCCCACCACCCCGTCGACGATGTCGTCGATATAGGTGAAGTCGCGCGCCATCCGCCCTTCGCCGAACACCTCGATCGGCTCGCCCGCCAGGATTTTGCGCGTGAAGCCGAAATAGGCCATGTCGGGCCGGCCCCACGGGCCATAGACGGTAAAGAAGCGCAGCCCGCTCTGCGGAAAGCCATAGAGCGCGGCATAGGCCTGGCTCATCATCTCGCACGAACGCTTGGTCGCGGCATAGAGCGACACGGGCGCGCTGCACGGCTCGTCCTCGCGAAACCCGGCGCCGCCCAGCGGCCGCTCGCCATAGACCGAACTCGACGAGGCATAGACCAGATGCGCAAAGCCCGGCGCATGGCGCGCGGCCTCCAGCACGGCCAGATGCCCCTTCAGGTTGCTCTGTTCATAGGCGAACGGGTTTTCCAGGCTGTACCGCACCCCCGCCTGCGCGGCGAGGTGGACGATCCGCGTGATCCCGTGCTCGGCGACGATCGCCGCGACCAGCGCCGCATCGGCGACGTCGCCGCGCACCATCGCAAAGCCCGGCCTCGCCTCCAGCCGCGCCGCACGCGCCGCCTTCAGCGCCACGTCGTAATAGGCGTTGAAGTTGTCCAGCCCGATCACGCGCTCGCCGCGCGCGAGCAGCCGCTCGGACACCGCATGGCCGACAAAGCCGGCGGCGCCCGTCACCAGCACGGGGGCGGCCATGGTCAGGCCGCCTGCTGGGGGGCGTCGGCTTCGATCGCCGCGTCGCTGGCGCCCGGCCGGCCCACGCTGAAATAGCGAAAGCCCGCCGCCTCGACCTGTTCGGGCGGATAGATGTTGCGCAGGTCGACGACCACCGGCTCGGCCATCGTCCGCTTCAGCCGGGCGAAGTCGAGCGCGCGGAACGCGTCCCATTCGGTGACGATCACGACCGCGGCGGCGCCTTCCGCCGCGTCATAGGCCGACGCGGCATAATCGACGTCGTTGAGCAGCGCGCGCGCCGCGTCCATGCCCTCGGGGTCATGCGCGCGGATCGTCGCGCCCGCGTCCTGCAGCGCCTGGATAATCGACAGCGACGGCGCGTCGCGCATGTCGTCGGTATTGGGCTTGAACGTCAGCCCCAGCACCGCGATCGTCTTGCCGCGCACGCTGCCCAGCGCGTGGATGACCTTGCGCGCCATCGCCCGCTTGCGCGTGTCGTTGACCGACACCGTCGCCTCGATCAGCCGCAGCGGCGAATCATGGTCCTGCGCGGTCTTCATCAGCGCCAGCGTGTCCTTGGGAAAGCACGACCCGCCATAGCCCGGCCCGGCGTGCAGGAACTTCGCCCCGATCCGGTTGTCGAGCCCGATCCCGCGCGACACCTCCTGCACGTCGGCGCCCACGCGCTCGCACAGGTCGGCGACCTCGTTGATGAAGGTGATCTTCATCGCCAGGAAGGCGTTGGCGGCATATTTGATCAGCTCGCTCGTGCGCCGGCCGGTGAACAGCACCGGCGCCTTGTTGAGATAGAGCGGCCGGTACACCGCCTCCATCGGCGCGCGCGCGCGTTCGTCCTCGATGCCGATGACGATGCGGTCGGGGCGCTTGAAGTCCTCGATCGCCGCGCCTTCGCGCAGGAATTCGGGGTTCGACGCGACCGCGAACTCGGCCCTGGGGTTGCACTCGCGGATGATCCGCTCGACCTCGTCGCCGGTGCCGACCGGCACGGTCGACTTGGTGACGATCACCGTAAAGCCGTCGATCGCGCCCGCGATCTCGCGCGCGGCGCCATAGACATAGGACAGGTCGGCATGGCCGTCGCCGCGCCGGCTGGGCGTACCCACCGCGATGAACACCACGTCGGCGGCGGCGACCGGCCCCGCCAGATCGGTGGTGAAGCTCAGCCGCCCCGCCGCGACATTCTTCGCGACCAGCGCATCGAGCCCGGGTTCATAGATCGGGATCCCCCCGGCCTTCAGCTTGGCGATCTTGTCGGCGTCCTTGTCGACGCACGTCACGTCGTGGCCGAAATCGGCGAAACAGGCGCCGGAGACGAGGCCGACATAGCCCGACCCGATCATGACGATCCGCATGGCGTGATTCCCTTTTTATCCGGAGGTAGCGTTTCTGCTGCGCCTGCGAACAATCCCTGTTGAGCCGCGCAGCGTCAACGCACTCGCTTCAAGACGAGAGAATCCGTCGATGGAATGAGCACAGATGCGCCATGTTGATCCCATCCACCGGAAAGAACAACATAAAATATTCCGCACGCGTAACGTGTATTTTTACTGGAAAACCCACTATAACGGTCGCCGGCAGATATTGGCTGCGGCCCGAAGGAACGCCTCGCCGCGTTTCCGCACCGCATCATCGTCGCGGCTGGCGGAGCGGTTTGTGCCGCACCGCGACGGTCTGCCGGGTACGGACACGGGCCGGTCAACGGCCCGGGGAGAGGAATGCGTAACGATGGTTGAGGCACGCCGGGCCACGTTTCTGGCCGAATTGCCCGTCCCGCTCGCGCTGCGCCGCGAACGGCTGCGACGCGCTGCGGCGCTCGTCGCGCGCGATGCCCCGCTGTTCGCCGCCGCGCTCGTCGACGACGGCCGCCACGCGGGCGTCGCGGCGGCCTATGATGCCGAAATCGCGCCCGCCCAGGCGACGCTCGACGATGCGCTGCTTCAGCTCGCGCGCTGGATGCGGCCGACGCTCTCCGGCGGCTGGCTCGCGCGCCACCGCCGCGATGCCGGGCGGATCGTGCC
>JAFABD010000195.1 GCA_023426225.1 Pseudomonadota bacterium
GCGATCAGCGGTCCGAGCCCGGCCCGTTCGGCGGCGGCGCGGATCGCGTCGCGGCCGGCATCGGGGCGGGCGAGCGCGAGATTGTCGGCGAGCGTGCCGGGAAGGAGCATGACATGCTGCCCGGCCCAGCCGATCCGTGCATTGGCGGCGCCGGGTTCGACCACCGTCCCGTCGAGCCGGATGCACCCCGCCGCGATCGGCGCGAGGCCGACGACGAGGTGGAGTAGCGACGACTTGCCGCTCCCGGTCGGGCCGGTGAGCGCAACCATCTCGCCCCTGGCCACCGCGAGCGAGAAGGGGCCGATGCGACGGCCATCGGCATAGGCGACGGCAGCGCCGTCGAGCATCAGCGCCGCAGCGGGCGCGTTGGCGGCGATGGGCGTGGGCGGCGTGTCGGCATCGGCGGTGCGCGCGGCGATCGCGGCCAAGGCGGATTCGCCGAGCTGCTTTTCATGATAGGCGGCGGCGAGGCGGCGCAGCGGCAGATAGAATTCGGGCGCGAGCGCAAGCGCGAAGAAGGCGCGCGCCAGCGTCAGCTGTTCGGGCACGGGGAAGGGGAGCAGCCGGAGCAGGTTGAAGCCGCAATAGACCGCGACGAGCGCGACCGAGATCGCCGAGAAGAATTCGAGCGTCGCGGTGGAGAGAAAGGCGATGCGCAGCACGGCATAGGTGCGATCGGCCACCCCGGCCACGGCGGTTTCGACCTGGCGCGTCACGCGGGCCTCGGCGCCGAACGCGAGCAGGATCGGGAGCGCCCGGATGCGGTCGACGAACAGGCCGGACAGTCGGGACAGCGCCTCGACCTGCGCATCGGCTGCTCGCCGTGCGGCGCCGCCGGCAAAGGCCATGCCGACGATGAACGGCAGCAGCGTCAGCACCAGGATTCCCGCGGCGATCGGGCTGGCGAAGGCGACGAGCGCCGCGATCAGCAGCGGTGCGATCGACGCCGCGCGACGGAGCGGCATGAACCGGCCGTCATAGCCGGTGAGCGCCTCGACCTGATCGACTGCGGTGGCGAGATCTTCCCCCAGCAGCCGGGTCGAACGGCCGCGCGCGCGCAGCAGCAGCGGGAACAGCGTGGCGCGCAACGCCCGTTTGGCGCGATTGCCCGCGGCGATGCCCGCCGATTCGGCACGCGCCTGAATCCAGGCGCGCAGCACCGCCGCCAGTGCCATGCCCAGCGCCGCCCCGGTCGCGCCGCGCGCATCGGCGGCGAGCAGCCGGTCGAGCGCAAGCGCGAGCGCCCCCGCGAACAGCGCGGCGACCAGGCTGTCGAGCAGCCACCATCCGGTCGCGCGGTGATCGGCCGATCGGCGCGGAAGAGGCGGGGCGTCCATGCGGCGGCTCGTTTCCACAAATCGCGGCAAAGAAGAAGAGGCTATCGACGCCCGCGATGTCCATGATGCGGCCGGCGGCGGGACAGGTCGGGCTTGCCGAAGCCGGGCGCGCCGCTAAGCTGGACCCTGCCCGCGCGACCGGCCCCGACGATCGGCGTCGAGATCATCGCCGGCGTCGCGGCGACGAGGAGAGGATGCCATGTGGTATTTCACCTGGGTGCTGGGACTGGGGCTTGCGGTCGCCTTCGCGATCCTCAACGGGCTGTGGCACGAGATGCATTCGACCGACGAGGAATAGCCGGGCGTTCAGCGCGCGGGGGCGGCCCCGGGCCGGGGCTGCGGGAGCACGGGCAGCGCGACTGCACCCTGCCGCCGTGCGAAATGCGCGATCAGCCAACTGCGCACCAGGCTGATCGACGGGTCGGACAGATCCTCGGCGCGCAGCTTCAGATAATAGCCGAAGCCGTCGCTGATGACCGCGTCATAGGGCGCGCAGAGGCGGCCCGCGGCGAGTTCGTCGGCGAACATGTCGATATCGGCGAGCGCGACGCCGTCGCCGTGCATCGCATAGCCGACCGCCGCCGAGGCCGTGTCGAAGGCGATGCCGCGTTCGCTGTCGAGCGCGATCCGGCACTGGCGGCCAAAGGCATCCCACAACAGCCCGCGCGGCTCGCCTTCCAGCTTGACGTGCAACAGGTCGTTGTCGCGCAGGAACTGTTCGAGCGGCTTGCCGGCATGGCGGGCAGCGGTGGCGGGCGAGCAGACGGGCGCCACGCGGACCATCCACAACAGGTCGGTCACCTGATCGTCGACATGCGGCCGATCGAACACGATCGCCATGTCGGTTTCGGCGGCGGGCAGCCCGGTGACGTGCGTGCTCGACACGTCGATGCGGATTTCCGGATGCGCGGCGTGGAATGCCTGAAGCATCGGCAGCACGACCTGCTGGAGCAGCGAGGGCGGAATGTGCAGCCGGATCGGACGGCCGAGATCGGGACGGGTGCAGATCGACGCGATCGTCTCTTCGAGCCGATCGAACGCCTTGCGGACTTCGGGCAGCAGGATGCGCCCGGCCGATGTCAGTTCGAGCCGCGCGCCCGAACGATCGAACAGCTTGTGCCCCAGCAGTTCCTCGAGGCTGATGATGTGGCGGCTGACGGCGCTCTGCGACACTTCGAGCGCCTGTGCCCCCGCGGTGAAGCTGAGGCGCTGGCCCACGGCGTCGAAGGCGCGAAGCGCGTTGAGGGGGAGCAGGCGGCGGTCGATCGGAGGCTTCGGCACGTCGCATCCTTGTCAGCCGCGCCGGGCGGGATCAAGTCCGGCGCCCGCGAATTGCATCCCCGCCGGCTCCCGATCGGCGCGGCGGTGCGCAAGGGAACTATACGCACGGCGCAGGCGCGCTATGGAGAGGGCGACAAGAAGGAAGGAATGTCCGCGTCGTGCCGTCTGCCCCTGCCAAGGATGCCCTGGTGAACCCGTCCGTTGCCGGCGCGTCGCCGTTCGACCGCCGGCGCTGGTATGTCGTGGCGGTGCTGGCCTTCGTCTATGCGCTCAACATCGCCGACCGTTATGTCGTCTCGACGGTGCTCGAGCCGATCCGCGTGGAGTTCAACCTGTCCGACGCCGGCGTCGGCTGGCTGACGGGCGCGTCGCTGGCGCTGTTCTACATCACGATCGGCATCCCGATCTCGCAGGTCGCCGACCGCGCCAACCGCCGCAACATCGTCGCAATCGCGATCATGCTGTGGTCGGTGATGACCGCGGTGCTGGGCGTCACCCAGAATTTCGTCCAGTTCCTGCTGGCGCGCATCGGCGTGGGCGTGGGCGAGGCGGGGGGTACGCCGCCGTCGACATCGATCATCGCCGACTATTTCCCGCTGGAGCAGCGGCCGTTCGCGCTGACGCTCTATGCGCTGGGGCTGCCGCTGGGCGCATGGCTGGGCTCGACCGTCGCGGGGGCGATCGTCGAGGCGTTCGGCAACTGGCGCGCGGCGTTCGTCGCGCTGGGCGTGCCGGGGGTGCTGTTCGGGCTGGTGATCCTGTTCACCGTGCGCGAGCCCGAGCGCGGCCGGTTCGAGACGACGGCGCCCGAGGCGGAGCACGAGGCATCGCTGCGCGAGACGATCCGGTTCCTGTGGACGCAGCGTTCGGCGTGGCACATCAACGCGGCGGGAACGGTGATCTGCCTGTGGGGCTGGGGGCTGATGTACTGGACCCAGACCTATCTGGAACGCAGTTTCGGGCTGAGCACCGCCGAGGCCGGCGCGCGGCTGGGCACCATCTATTTGTGGGCGGGCATCCTGGCGACGGTGGCGACGAGCGTGCTGCTGGCGCTGCCGCAGATGCAGTCGCCGCGGCGGATCGCGTGGTTCCTGGCGCTGGTGGTGCTGGGTTCGACGGTGCCGTCGTTCCTGATCTACTGGACGCATTCGCTGACGATCGCCACGGCGATGCTGTGGATCGTCGTGCCGGCGATCTACCTCTATGTCGGGCCGACGATGGCGCTGCTGCTCCATTTCCTGCCCGCCCCGATGCGCGCGCAGGGGATGGCGATCAGCCTGCTGACCGCCAACGTCGCCAATCTCATCATCGCGCCGCTGGTGGTCGGGTGGATCAGCGATGCGCTGGCCGGGCCGCTGGGCAGCAATGCCGAATCGCTGCGCTATGCGCTGCTCGCGCTGTCGCTGACCGGATTCTGGGCGGCGTTCCATTACGCGCGCAGCGTGCGCAGCTTTGCCGCCGATGAGGCGCGGCGCCGGGGGGCGGCGGCGCGCGTGGCGTGACGCCGCCACCCCGGTGCCCCCGCCGGGAAGAGGGGGGCTGGGCCCGGCGGGTGTGCCGTCGGGGCAGGTGCGGGT
>JAFABD010000227.1 GCA_023426225.1 Pseudomonadota bacterium
CCCGCGCGGCTCACCCCCGCGATGAACGCCGCGCTTCAGGGCGACACGCCTTTCGGCGCGGTCATCCGCCCGCTCGCGCCGCGGCGGCGCACGCTGGGCGTCGAAATCCTGCGCCGCCCGGCCGACAGCGCTGCCGCCGAAACCGACGAGGTGCTGCGCCTCCAGGCGCTCGTCCTCGATGCTCAGGATCGCCCGCTCGCCGAGGTGGTCGAGGGCTATACCGCCGCGCTGCTCGCGCTCCCGCCGCGCTGAACGCGCCGGTGCGGCCGGCCGCACGGGGGCCGCGCCGCGCGCGAACCCCGTGGTCCGTCACTTCATCAGCGCGTCGTTGATCGAACAGGCCGCCGGGCCCAGGATCACGATGAACAGCACCGGCAGGATGAACAGGATCAGCGGCACCGTCATGATCGCGGGCAGCCGCGCAGCCTTTTCCTCGGCGCGCATCATGCGCTCGTTGCGGAACTCGGCCGACAGCACGCGCAGCGCCGAGGCGAGCGGGGTGCCGTATTTCTCGGTCTGGATCATCGTCGTCACGACGCCGCGGATCGATTCGAGGTCGACGCGCTCGGCCAGGTTCTCGAACGCGGTGCGGCGGTCGGTCAGGAAGCCCAGCTCGATCGCGGTCAGCGAGAATTCCTCGCCCAGCTCGGGATAGGCCTTGCCCAGTTCGCGTGCGACGCGGGCAAAGGCGGCGTCGACGGTCAGCCCCGCCTCGGCACAGATCACCAGCAGGTCAAGCGCGTCGGGAAGCCCCTTGCGGATCGCGTCGCTGCGCTTCTGGATGCGGTTCTTCAGATAGAGGTCGGGCGCCTTGTAGCTCAGGATGAAGCTGCCCGCGACGAGGCCATAGGCCTTCAGCGGGCTCCACGTCGCGAACATCTCGGTGCCATAGACCAGGTACAGCATCGGCCCGCCGATCAGGATCGGCAGCACCAGCCGGCCAAAGATCACCGCGACCGCCCATTCCTTGCGGCGGATGCCGGCCTGCAGCATCTTGCGCTGCGCGACCTTCAGCTGCTCGTCCTGCAGGACCTTCAGCGCGCTCAGCATCGCGCGCATCCGGTCGGTGGTCTCGCTCTTCTGGACCAGCTTGGCGCGCCGCTTCGACGTCGATGCGGTGATCCCGGCCTTGAGCTGCTCGCGGCGTTCGTTGAGCGCCTTGACGCGGCGCGACATCGGGTTGCGCACCGTCGTCGCCAGGTACAGCGCGTACAGCACGGCCGCCGCCGCCACGCCCGACAGCAACGTCGCCGCCCAATAGACGTCGATTCCCATGATCGTCGGGCCGCCGGGGGGAGGGGTGTTCATCGCATCAGATCTCGAAATTGACCATCTTGGCCATGATGAACGCGCCGATGCCCATCCACACCAGCCCGCCGACCCCGGCGATCATCAGTCGCGGGTCCTTGAAGAAGTTGGCCATGTAGCCGTTGTTGATGAACCAGACCATGCCGAACACGATGAAGGGCAGCGCGCCGACGATCAGCGCCGACGCCTTGCTTTCCGACGACATCGCCTTGATCTTCAGCTTCATCTGGCTGCGCTTGCGCAGCACGTCGGCCAGGTTGGCGAGCGTCTCGGCCAGGTTGCCGCCGGTCTCGCGCTGGATCGCGATCGTGATCGTGAAGAACTGGAACTCGGGCGTGCCCAGCCGGTCGGCGGTTTCCTGAAGCGCGGCGTCGAGCGTGCGGCCGATCTTCATCTTGTCGGTGATCGCGCGAAATTCCTCGCCCACCGGCCCGTCGATCTCCTGGCCGACGACGCCCATCGTTTCGGTGATCGGCAGGCCCGAACGCAGGCCGCGCACCAGCAGCTCGAGTGCGTCGGGAAAGCGCGCGGTAAAGCGTGCGACGCGGCGGTTGATGAGGAACCCGACGACGAAATGCGGGATGCCGAACGCCAGGAACAGCCCGAACACCAGCGCGAACAGCAGCGGTGCGCCCTCGAACGCGAGCAGTCCCGTCGTCACCGCCAGGATGCCCAGCGTCGCAAAGCCATATTGGCCGATCGTCCAGGTCTTGCCGGTCATCGCCAGCCGCTGCTGGAGCAGCGCGGGGTTGGGCAGCAGCCGCCCGGCCGCCACGTCCATGCGCGTGTTGCGCGTCGCGGTGATGCGGCGGATCTGCGCCTCCATCGCTGCCGATCCGCTCGCGCTGATCGTGAAACGGTCGCGCACATCGGCCAGCCGCCGGGCGCTCGCGCGCTGCGCATTGGGGCCGGCAAAGGCAAAGGCGAGCAGCACGACGACCAGCATCGCGCCGCCTGCGAACATCACCACCGGCAACAGGTTCATGCCGTCCACGCCTCCCAACCCGCTTTGCCGCGCGGCCGCGCCGCGCGACGGCTCATGCCTTGACCTTGTTCGTCAGCTTCTCGCGCAGCCGGCCGATCAGCGACGCGCCCTTGGCCGCGGCGGCGGCCGCCTGCCCGGTGTCGCGTTCGCTGCCCGCCTCGTTCGCCGCGTCGGTGATCGCCACGATCGTGCGCGCCAGGTCGGCCAGCGGCGCAAAGGCGCGCGTGTTGCGGCCCACCTCGGCCATCGGCTTGCCCAGCTTGGCCGCCTGCGCCGCCAGCTTGGCGTCGAATGCGATCACGGCGTCGAGCTTGCGCTCGATCGACGCCTCGAAATCCTTGCGCCCGATCTCGAGCAACGGCGCCGGCTGCACCTTGTTCGCGACGACGAAAAGCTGCGTCTGCGGCGCGTTCGACCGGAACCAGCTCAGGATGCGGATCGCGTCGCGCGCCGCCGCCAGCGTCATGTCGGTGACGAGCACCGCGACCTGCACCTCGGTCAGCAGGTGCGGGTGGTTGACCAGCATCCCGCGCGGCAGGTCGATCACCACGCATTCGAACGCGCTGCGCATCTCTTCCTGCAACTGGTAGAATGCGGCGCCGTCGGTGACGAGCGGGGCGTTGATCGGCGCCTCGGCCGACAGCACCGCCAGCCGGTCCGATGCGCGCACCATCGCGCGCTCGATGAACAGCCCGTCGATGCGGCTCGGATTCTCGATCGCGTCGGTCAGCCCGCGCCCCGGCTCCAGGTCGAGCGCGAGCGCGCCCGTCCCGAAATGCACGTCGAGGTCGAGCAGCGCGGTCGTGCGCGCCTGCCGTTCGCTCAGCAGCCAGGCAAGCGACGTCGCCACCGACGTCGCGCCGCACCCGCCGCGCGTGCCGATCACCGCCACCGAACAGGGCGGCCGCTCCGAACTCGTCTCGCTCGCCTTGGGCGCGCTCAGCATCGTCTGCGCCTGCACGAACGCCTCGCGCAGCGCGTCGGGGTTCAGCGGCTTGAGCATATAGTCCTGGATGCCGCTCGCCACCAGGTCGCGATACAGCCGCACGTCGTTGACCTGCCCCGTCGCGATCACGATCGTCCCGGGCTCGCACACCTCGGCCAGCGCGTTGATGTCGTTCAGCGGGTCGCCCGATTCGGACAGGTCGACGAACAGGATCGCCGGGCTCGCCGATACCGACAGCGTCTGCACCGCGTTGCGCAGCCCGCCCTTGTTCACCTTTTCGGGCGACCAGCCGAGCTCGACCGCGATCGGGCGGAGCAGGTCGACCGTCATGTTGTCGCAGACAAAGGCGATGAACGGGTCGCGCTGGCTCAGCCGTGCCGGATTGAAGGGCGCGTTCACTTGCCGCCTCCGGTCGATTCGTTCTTCACCGCGGTGCCGCCGGCGCCGGTCGGCGCGGCCTGGCGCAGCGCCTTGATCGCCTTGCCCGCGGTGTTGGGGTCGGCGGTGGCGGCGCCCGCCGCGCCGCGCACCAGGTCGGCGGGGTCGGCGACCATCGCCGCCAGGTTGCGCGCGGTCGCGCAGCCGAAGTTCGAGCTGGTGCTCGCGCTGTAATCGGGCTGGTAGACGCGCGTATAGTCGGGGCATCCCGGCACGCTCGCGCTCATCCGCGTCACCACCACGCGCACCATGCCGGGGGCGACCTGGCCCGCCGTCACCGGCGCCTGGTCCGACAGCAGCAGCCCGTACCGGCTCGCCTGCGCGGCGATCTCGGTGCGGCCCGTGCGCCCCTCGGCGCCGTCGTCGATCGCGACGCGGTCGCCATAGCGCGGCTGGAGCGCGGCGAGCCAGCCCGCCAGCCGCTCGCCCTCGCCGGGGGCCAGCGCGCTGCCCGCGGCCTGCACGTCAAAGGCATAGTCGTGACGCTCGACGACCGGCTGGTACACCGAATCGACGCCGCCATTGTACGTCCCGCTGCATCCCGCGACGAGCGCCGCCGGAACGAGGAGCAGGGGGGTGAAACGCATTGCCATGGCGATCTTCCTCAGCGGATCAGAAGCCGAAGCCCGGCGCCGCATCGTCCGACTTCTTCGGTCGGCGCGCGGCGGGGACGGGCTGCGGAACGGGGGCGGCGGGGGCG
>JAFABD010000261.1 GCA_023426225.1 Pseudomonadota bacterium
CACCGAAGCCGCCGCCAAAGCCGCCACGGCCGCCGCCACCGAAACCGCGGTCTTCGTAGCCAAAGCCGCCGAAGCCCTCGTCACCGAAGCCGTCGCGCTTGTCCCTGCCGCGCCCGCCGCGATCGCCGCGGCGCCCTCTATCGAAACTCATGCCCTAATCGTCTTCCCGGTTCGCCCTAAATCAATCAAAACCCAAGCGCCGGACGAAAAACGCATGTGTTCAGGGCACAATTAGTACCCTGGGAATCAGCCATAAACCAAAACCGGACAGCGCGCGAACGAAAAACGTCTTGATTGTGGCGTTTTCGAACGGACTGCGGCGCTTGCGCCACGGCCCCGCGCCCGGCAGAGACGAGTCGTTGCCGGTTGGAGACGAAACCATGGACGCCATCAACGCCCTCATCGCCGATCCCGCCGCCTGGCTGGCGCTCGCCACGCTGATCGTGATGGAGGTCGTGCTCGGCGTCGACAACCTGATCTTCATCTCGATTCTCTCGAACAAGCTCCCCGAGGCGCAGCGGCAAAAGGCGCGCCGGCTGGGAATCAGCCTCGCGCTCGTGATGCGGCTCGCGCTGCTGTCGATGATCGCGTGGATCGCGCAGCTGACGCAGCCGGTATTCGACCTGGGGCTGACGGGAGCGGCGGGCGCGCATGGCGAGCCCAGCTTCGAAACCGCCTTTTCGTGGCGCGACCTGATCCTCATCGCGGGCGGCGTGTTCCTCGTGTGGAAGGCAACGACCGAAATCCACCACAATGTCGATCCCGATCGCGCCGATTCGGGGGCGAGCGCCGGCGGTGCCGCAGTGCTCGGTTTCGGGGCGGCGATTGCGCAGATCCTGTTGCTCGACATGGTGTTCTCGATCGATTCGATCCTCACCGCGATCGGCATGACCGATCATCTGCCCGTGATGATCGCCGCTGTGCTGGTGGCGGTGGGCGTGATGCTGTTCGCGGCCGATCCGCTCGCCAATTTCATCCACCACAATCCCAGCGTGGTAATGCTGGCGCTCGGCTTCCTGCTGATGATCGGCGTGGTGCTGATCGCCGACGGATTCGGGGTGCATGTGCCCAAGGGTTATATCTATTCCGCCATGGCCTTTTCGGCCGCGGTCGAGGCTCTCAACCTGATCGCCCGCCGCAAGCGCACGCGGCGCGACGGCGATGGCGCCGGGCACTGACCGCACGGCACGGACTCGGTCGGCCGCAGCGTCGGCCATTCGGGCGCGCGAACCATTGAGCCCGCGCCCGAACGCGTCTAGGCGGAGAGCATGACCGTCTACCTCCACGAAGAAGACCTGCCCGAAGACGTTTTCGCCCCGGGTGCCGCCATCGCCGTCGATACCGAGACCATGGGTCTGGTGACGCTGCGCGATCGACTTTGCGTCGTCCAGCTTTCGGACGGCGGCGGCGACGAGCATCTCGTCCGCTTCGGCCCGCAGTCGAGCTATGACGCGCCGAATCTGCGCCGCGTCCTTGCGGATCCCGAACGGATCAAGCTCTATCATTTCGCGCGTTTCGACCTCGCGGCGATCCGCTTCTATCTCGGCGTCACCGCCGGCCCGGTCTATTGCACCAAGATCGCGTCGCGGCTGGTGCGCACCTATACCGACCGTCACGGGCTGAAGGAGCTGGTGCGCGAGTTGCTGGGCGAGGAAATTTCGAAGCAGCAGCAGTCGTCGGACTGGGGCGCCCGCGAGCTTTCGGACGCGCAGAAGGAATATGCCGCGTCCGACGTGCGCTATCTCCACGCACTCAAGGCGGAACTCGATCGTCGTCTCGAGCGTGAAGGGCGCATGGAAATCGCACAGGCATGTTTCGACTTCCTTCCCTGGCGGGCGGAACTCGATCTGGCGGGCTGGCCGGAGGTCGATATCTTCGCGCATGTCTGAGGTTGCGGCACGCCTTCGATCGCAGAAGCGGACCTGGGCCCATCCGGGCAGCGGGCATGACCGCATCGTGCGCATCGCGCTGCTGCTGCTGCCGCTCGGGATCGGCGTGCTCGCGACCTTCCTCGTCGTGGCGCCGCTGACGCTCGCGGGCGACGTCAGCTTCGTGCTCGACAAGAACCGCGTCGCGGTATCGCCCGAACGGCTGCGGATCGATTCGGCGCAGTATCGCGGCGAGGATTCGCGCGGCCGCGCCTTCCGGCTCAACGCCCAGTCGGCGGTGCAGCGCAGCTCGGCCGAGCCGGTCGTGCAGCTCAAGGGCCTGTCGGCCTCGATCGCGCTCCGCGACGGCCCGGCCTCGTTTCAGGCCGATCGCGGCCATTACGACCTCAACCGTGAGCAGGTGTCGGTGGACGGCCCGATCCGCTTTCAGGCGGCGAACGGCTATGCGCTGAACACGCGCGATGCGACGGTGGATCTCAAGACCCGGCAGATGCGCAGCGGAGGTGCCGTCGACGGCACGACGCCGATGGGCAGCTTCAGCGGCAACCGCATGACCGCCGATCTCGAGAACCGCACCGTCGCGATCGAGGGCAATGCCCGCTTGCGGATCATCCCCAAGCGAGCAAATAGGCGCTGAATGAGTCGTTTTTCCGCCCCCGCCGCCGGTCTGGCCCTGCTCGTCCTCGCGCATGACGCGCCGGCGATCGCCCAGCAGCGCCACGACACCTCGGCGCCGATCGACGTCGCCTCGGACCGGATCGAGCTTCAGGACAAGGCGAATCGCGCCTTGCTCAGCGGCAATGTGCGCATCCGCCAGGCGGAAATGACACTCACCGCGGCACGCGTGACGGTTACCTATTCGGGCCAGATCACCGACGGCTCGCCCCAGGTCAACCGGCTCGACGCCGCCGGCGGGGTGACGATCACGCGGCCGGACCAGAATGCCCGCGCGCAATATGCGGTCTATGACCTCAACCGCCGCGTCATCACGATGATCGGCGGCGTGACGCTGCGCCAGGGCAACAACAATCTTTCGGGCGGCCGGCTTTCGATCGACCTCGACAGCGGCCGCGCGACGATCGACGGTTCGGGCGTGCGCGGCGCCGCAACGCCCGATGCCGGCGAGGCGCCCGGCGGCCTGCGCAGTTCAGGCGGGCGCGTGACCGGGCGCTTCTCGGTGCCCAAGCGCAAGACCGACGGCAACGAAGCGCCCGCCGCGACGACGCCGAAACCATAACCCGGTTTATTCCAGGCGCCTGGCCGATTATCCTTTTCCCCGGCCGGAACTTGCGCCACGTTTCCGGGCGGTGATCGTTGGTATCGCCCCGCCCGTGTCGAGTCAGGGATCCGTGATGACCGAAGCCGCAACGATCGAACACCCGCTGGCCGATCCGGCGCCGCTGCCCGAAAAGGGGCTGGCGGTGGTGTCGATCGCCAAGTCGTATGACAAGCGCGTGGTCCTCACCGACGTGTCGCTCTCGGTCGGTCGCGGCGAGGTGATCGGCCTGCTCGGCCCCAACGGCGCAGGCAAGACGACCTGCTTCTATTCGGTGATGGGCCTCGTAAAACCCGATTCGGGCCGCATCATGCTCGATGGCGAGGATATCACGCGCCTGCCCATGTATCGGCGCGCGATCCTGGGGCTCGGCTATCTGCCGCAGGAAACCTCGATCTTCCGCGGACTGACGGTCGAAAAGAACATCATGGCGGTGCTCGAGCTGTCCGAGCCCGACCGCGATGCGCGTCAGGCGCGTCTCGACCAGCTGCTCGACGAATTCGGGCTTACCCGGCTGCGCGCCTCGCCGGCGATGGCGCTGTCGGGCGGCGAGCGGCGCCGGGCGGAGATCGCGCGCGCGCTGGCGGCCGACCCGACGATCATGCTGCTCGACGAGCCGTTCGCGGGCATCGACCCGATCTCGATCGCCGACATTCGCGAACTGATCCGCGAGCTCAAGAATCGCGGCATCGGCGTGCTCATCACCGATCACAACGTCCGCGAGACGCTGGACATCGTCGATCGCGGCTACATCATCTATGACGGCCGCGTGCTCTTCGCGGGCTCGCCCGGCGACCTCGTCAAGGACGAGAATGTCCGCCGCCTCTATCTGGGCGAGAGCTTCGAGCTGTAACCGTCCATGAGCCTCGCGCCTCGCCTCGACCTGCGGCAGACGCAATCGCTCGTGATGACGCCGCAGCTTCAGCAGGCGATCAAGCTGCTGGCGCTGTCCAATCTCGAAATCGAGGCGTTCATCGCCGAGGAGCTCGAACGCAACCCGCTGCTCGATGCGCAGCCCGGCGAGGGCGGCGACGAGACCGGCGATCCGCGCGGTCCGGGGACCGAGGCGAGCGGCGGCGACGACGGCTTTGGCGACGGCGACGGGAGCAGCGACGGGGGCGATGATGGCGCGCCCTTCGACTCGCCCCAGGATGCGAGCGAGCTGATCGCGGGCCTTGCCGATGCACGCGAGGCGGCGCTCGACGTCGATCTCGTCGCCGAAACCTTCCATCATGATTGCGCGAGCGACGCCATCGGCGGGCTCGACGGCGCGCTCGGCCTCGGCACCGCCGGCGGCGGCAGCGGCGGGGAGGATGCGCCCGACATCGATTCGCTCGGTCAGGGCGAAATCAGCCTTGCCGATCACCTGATGGCCCAGGCGGGTGCGGTGCTTGCGGGCACCGACCTGTTCATTGCGGCGCATCTGATCGACCAGATCGACGCCTGCGGCTATCTCACCGTGCCGCTCGCCGAGGTGGCGACGCGCCTCGGCGTCCCGCTCGCCGCGGTCGAGGCGGTGCTCACGGTGATCCAGACCTTCGACCCCACCGGCGTCGGCGCGCGGAACCTTGCCGAATGCCTGGCGCTCCAGGCGCGCGAGGCCGATCGCTACGATCCGTGCATGGCGCGGCTGATCGACAATCTCGATCTCGTCGCGCGCGGCGACCGGGCGCGGCTGCGGCGGCTGTGCGAGGTCGACGACGACGACCTGACCGACATGATCCGCGAACTGCGCGGCTATGATCCCAAGCCCGGCTGTCGCTATGGCGGCGAGCCCACGCCGGCGGTCACGCCCGACCTGTTCGTCGCGCGGCGCGGCGACAATTGGGCGGTCGAGATCAATTCGGCCACGCTGCCCCGGCTGCTCGTCAACCGCGCCTATTATGCCGAGGTCGCGGGCGGGCGGCAGGACAAGGCGGGCCGCGCCTGGCTGTCGGATTGCCTCGCCAGTGCCAACTGGCTGGTCAAGGCGCTCGACCAGCGCCAGCGGACGATCCTGCGCGTCGCGGGCGAGATCGTGAAGCAGCAGGAGGCTTTTTTCCTGCGCGGCGTCGCCCATCTGCGCCCGCTCACGCTGCGCCAGGTGGCGGACGCGATCGGCATGCACGAATCGACCGTCAGCCGCGTCACCAGCAACAAATATCTCAGCTGCGCGCGCGGGCTGTTCGAGCTCAAATATTTCTTCACCAGCGCGATCCAGTCGGCCGATGGCGGCGACGCCGTGTCGGCCGAGGCGGTGAAGAGCGCGATCCGCGCGCTGATCGCGGCCGAGGATCCGCGCAAGATCCTGTCCGACGACACGCTCGTCGAGCTGCTGCGCGACAAGGGCTTCGACATCGCGCGGCGGACCGTCGCCAAATATCGCGAGGCGATGGGCATCGGCAGTTCGGTGCAGCGCCGCCGGCAAAAGGCGCTCGAAGGCGCCGGCTGACGCCCTGCCCGGCCGCGCGCCGGCTCAGTGCGCGCCGTTCGCCAGCCCGCCTTCCAGCATCAGCGCGGTCACCGCCCCCATATCGACATATTGCAGGATGCCGGCAAAGGTCGAGACCACCGCCGGGTCCTTCATCATGTCGAGCATCGCGCGCTGGCCGATCGCGCCGAAGCTGCGCTGCAGGTTCGACGGGTCGCGCCGCATCGCGACCACCGCCTCGCTGCGGCAATCGCGCGTCACCAGGCGCTCGACCACCTTGGCCGCGCCGCGCATCGCATCGGCGCGCTGCGCGTCCGAAACGCGCGCCAGATCCTGCACCGCGCTGCTCCGCGCGACGCCGGCAAAGACCCAGCGGATCAGCGCGACGCGGTCGGCGTCGCTCGTGTGGCTCGCCATGCACTGGCCAAAGGGATCGGCCGGCGCCGCCCGGGCGGGAATCGCCCCGCCCAGCCCCGCCGCCATCAGCGCCGCTGCCATCCACCCGTATCGCATCTTCATTCCCCGCATGACTCGAATCGCCTGCGTCATAGCCGATCGCGCTGAACCGGGCCTTAGCGCGCGCGGTTCAGTCGTCCTCGTCGTCATAGCCTGCAAGATCCAGCGCGCGGGCGCGAATCTGGTGCAGCGCGCACCAGTGCACCAGCGCATCCTCGCGCCCATGCGTCACCCACACCTCGCGCGGGGCGATCTCCGCGATCGTCTGCGTCAGCTCGTTCCAGTCGGCATGGTCCGAAAGGATCAGCGGCAGCTCGACGTTGCGCTGCCGCGCCCGCTGGCGGATCCGCATCCACCCGCTCGCCATCGCGGTGATCGGATCGGGCAGCCGTCGCGCCCAGCGATCGTTGAGCGCCCCCGGCGGCGCCATCACGATCCGCCCCTGCAATTCCGCGCGCGGCGCCCCCGTCGCGGGGCGCAATTCGCCCAGATCGATGCCGTGCGCGACATACAGGTCGCACAGCCGCTGCAACGCGCCGTGCAGATAGATCGGATCGTCGAACCCCATGAGGCGCAGCTCGCGGATGATCCGCTGCGCCTTGCCGAGCGCATAGGCGCCGACCAGCACGCACCGCTCGGGCTCGGCGCGCAACGCGCCCAGCAGCCGGTCGAGCGCATCCTGCGTCGGCGGATGGACGAAGACGGGCAGGCCGAACGTCGCTTCGGTGATGAAGATGTCGCACGGCACCGGCTCGAATGCGGCACAGGTCGGGTCGGGGCGCCGCTTGTAGTCGCCCGACACCACGATCCGCTCGCCGCGATAGTCGAGCACGATCTGCGCCGAACCCAGCACATGCCCGGCGGGGGCCAGCCGCACCGCCACCGGCCCCAGCGCGAACGGCTCGCCATAGCCGGTGGCGATTCCCCGCTGCGGGCCATAGCGCGCCGCCATGATCGCCAGCGTCTCGGGCGTCGCCCACACGCTGCCGTGCCCCCCGCGCGCATGGTCGCCATGGCCGTGCGTCACCAGCGCGCGCGGCACGGCGACGCTCGGGTCCACCCAGGCGTCGGCCGGGGGGATATAGATGCCCTGGGGGCGCGGCTCGATCCAGTCGCCGGTCGGCATCGGCGCGATATGGGGGGCGCCGGTCTCCGCCGCAATCGCACCGTTCCCGCGGCTCCCCACACGATCGCACGCGGATCGAAGCGCGCGCGCCTTCGTTCAGCAACGGCGGGGCGGGCTGCGCGGAGGTGCGAGATGGACCTGTCGACGATGCAGGGGCTGATGGTGGTCGTCGGCCCGATCGTGCTGGCGCTGGTGCTGGCCTATGCCGTGCTGCGCAACCGCAGCGCGCGCACCGGGATCGACGAGACCGAACGCGCCACGCGCGAGCGTTACGACCGGCAGGATCGCGAGGACCGCGCCCGCGATTCGGGCACGCCGACGCCCCCGCCCGATCGGACAAGAGGCTGAAACTGCTGGCTGGATCAGGCGGTTCGGCTGGCGGAGACGGAGGGATTCGAACCCTCGGTACGAGTAATCCCCGTACGGCGGTTTAGCAAACCGCTGGTTTCAGCCACTCACCCACGTCTCCGGAAAGGGCCTGAGGTCGAGCCCTATAGCGGCGGTCTTTGCGCGGATCAACGCCCATCGCCCGCCCGAACGCGATTTCGAGTCGATTGATCGTCCGTTCATTGCAGTGACAGAACATCACGCGTAGCGTCGGGGCGGTTTCTGGGTGTTGGGAAAGGCATTCGATGGGCTTGCGTCGGTGGATGATCGGGTTGGCTGCGGCAGGCATGTGCCTGGGTTCCGCCCCGCTTGCCGCGCAGCAGATGACGACGGTCGATCCCAATGTCGCGATCGATTCGGATCTGCACACGCCGCCGCCCGCACCGGTCCGTCGCGACGACGATGCGGGCGCCTATCGCCAGGATCAGCCCGTCGCGCCGCCGCCGTCGACCCCGGTCGCCCCGGCCGGCACCACCGACCGCGGCGCGCTCGACGCGCGCGACCGGGCGGAGGCGCAGGCCGCGAACACCTATGAGGAAGGCGACCTGATCGACGCGGCCGAGGGCGTGTTCGGCAAGGGCGCGGCGGGTCTCGCCGGCATCATCGAGAAGATCCTGAAGGAACAGGGGCGGCCCAACGCCTATATCGCCGGGCGCGAGGCGGCGGGGGCGATCGGCATCGGACTGCGCTATGGCTCGGGCGACCTGTTCCACAGGATCGAGGGGCAGCGGAAGGTGTTCTGGACCGGCCCGTCGATCGGCTTCGATCTCGGCGGCGACGCGGCCAAGGTCTTCGTGCTCGTCTACAATCTCTACGACACGCAGGATCTCTACCGCCGCTTCCCCCAGGCGGAGGGACGGCTCTATTTCGTCGGCGGCTTCTCGGCCACCTATCTGCGCCGGGGCGACATCGTGCTGATCCCGGTGCGGCTGGGGGTCGGCTGGCGCGCCGGCATCAACGCGGGCTATATGAAGTTCAGCGAGAAATCGCGCTGGCTCCCCTTCTGATCGCGATCGCGGCGGCCTTTGGCGGCATCAACGCGATCACCTTCCTGCTCTTCGCCGTCGACAAGCGGCGCGCGCGGCTAGGCCGCCGCCGTGTTCCCGAAGCGCGGCTGCTCGGCTGGGCCATGGCCGGCGGCAGCCCGGCCGCCTTCGCCGCGCGCGCGATGCTGCGCCACAAGACGCGCAAGCAGCCCTTTTCGTGGCGCCTCCACCTGATCGCGCTCGCCCAGGCGCTGCTGATCGCGCTCGGCGTCGGTGCGGCCCTTTATCGCGGGCAGGGCTGACGCCCCTTTCGCCGCGGCGTGCCCGCGCCTAACTCTCATCGCATGACCGATCCGATCTCCGCTCCTGCCGCCACCTGGCTCGACGATCGCGCGCTGCTCCGGCTTTCCGGGGAGGGCGTGCGCGGCTTCCTTCAGGGGCTCGTGACGCAGGACGTCGCGCATCTCACCGCCGCCGCGCCGCAATGGTCGGCGCTGCTGGGACCGCAGGGCAAGGTGCTGTTCGACTTCCTGCTCTGGGCCGATGGCGACGCGGTCCTGATCGATTGCGAGGCGGCCCAACGCGACGCACTCGCCCGGCGGTTGACGCTCTATCGGCTGCGCCGCCCGATCGTGATCGCGCCCGTCGACGGGGGCGTCCATTGGGCCACGACCGGCGATGCCGGCGTCGCCGATCCCCGTCTCGCCGCGCTCGGGCGGCGCTGGCTCGGCGATGCCGCCGGCGCTTCGGCCGCCGCCGCCTGGCGTGCGCATCGTCTCGGCCTCGGCGTGACCGAAGGAATCGCCGAACTCGGGCAGGACAAGACGCTCTGGCTCGAATGCAACGCCGCCGAACTCAACGGCGTCAGCTTCACCAAGGGCTGCTATATCGGCCAGGAAAACACCGCCCGGATGCACTATCGGTCAAAGGTCAACCGGCGGCTCGTCGTCGCGCCGCTCGGCGAGGCCGGCGAACGCACGCGCGCGCGTTATCCCGAACTCGGGCTGATGGTCGAGCATCGCCGCGTCGAGGATCTGGGCGACGCGCTGCTTCCCGGCTGGCTCGCGGCCGCGCTCGCCCCGAACGACTGACCCGCCGTCAGATTCCGCGCCAGGCGAGCGGCGCGGGCAACGCCTCCGCTGCGAAATCGACCTGGAGCACGCGCCGCCGCCGCGGCCTTGTCGCGGCGGCCGAGGCATGCAGGATCGGCGTGGCATAGGCCCAGACGTCGCCGCGCGCGGCAAGACAGGAGCGCACGCGCGCCGCGGCGACCGCCCCCGCGATCTCGCCCTCCGGCCACAACCGATCGTGCGTGGCCTCGGCGATGAGCAGCGGCGCATTGTCGGGATCGACGGGGTCCAGGTGGATGCGCAGCGTCACCATGCGCTGGAGCAGCGCAAAGGGCGGCGCGACATGGATCACGCCCTGCTTGACCGTCCAGGGGCCGAAACCCTCGCACGCCCGGCGCTCGCGCACCGCAACGGTTCGGTCCTGGTG
>JAFABD010000085.1 GCA_023426225.1 Pseudomonadota bacterium
GGGGGGGGGGGGGGGGTTTGGGGGGGGTGGGCGGGGGGGGGGGGGGGGGCGGCGCGGCGCTTGCGCTCGCCTTGCTGCTCGCCGGGTGCGGCGGGTCCGATCCGGCATCGGCGCCGGCTGCGGCGGACGCGGGCAACGATGCGGGCGGCGCTGCGGGCAATGTTGCGGGCAATGTCTCCGGCAACGCTGCGGCGCCTGCGGCGGGGGCGCGCTCGTCGACCCTGCGGCGCGATTCGCGCGTGCTCGAACGGCCGGCGCGGTCGCCGGTCCCGGCCGATCGGGGCAACGCGGCGCGCGACTGACCGCGTCGGCGCGTCAGGAAAAGGCGCATGGATTCTGCGGGTCGAAATTTTCGCGCGAACGGCGGGATCGGTGCGGCGAACGGCGTCTTTTGCGCGCGAACGACGGGATTTTGCAGGAAAATGCGGCGTTCGGCACGCCATTGGGGCCGGTTTTCGGCCGGAATGGCGGACCAGGCGGCGGTTGAGGGAGAGCGACCGCCTGGTCCGCCCTCGCAGGAGCGACCCGACGAGGTAGGCCTTCTTGTGCCTCGCCGCGCCCGGTCTGGAAATTAGGGGGATGCGCCTAAGGGGCCGTCCCTAGGCGATGGAAACGGCGCAAATCCGCGGTTTCCGCGTGGGCGGGACGGGGCGGCGCGCGCCCCGTCCGGCGCCTCACACGCGCATCGGCATCAGCACGTAGAGCGCGGGCGACTTGTCGTTCTCGCGGATCAGCGTCGGCGCGGCGGCATCGGCGAGGTGAACCTCGACCATATCGCCTTCGATCTGCCCCAGAATGTCCATCAGATAGCGGCTGTTGAAGCCGATCTCGAACGGCATCGCATTGTAATCGCCCGGAACTTCCTCAGCGGCGGTGCCGTTCTCGGGGCTGGTCACCGATAGCGTCACCTTGTCGCGATCGACCCCCATCTTGACCGCGCGGGTCTTTTCGGTGGCGATCGTCGACACGCGATCGACCCCCTGCATGAACGCGCGCGGGTCGAGCTTGAGCAGCTTGTCGTTCGCGGTCGGGATCACGCGGCTATAGTCGGGGAAGGTGCCGTCGATCAGCTTCGACGTCAGGATCGCCTGGCCCAGGTCGAAGCGGATCTTCGAATTGGACAGCGACACGCCGATCGAACCGTCGACTTCGTCGAGCAGCTTGCGCAGCTCCGCCACGCATTTGCGCGGAACGATCACGCCCGGCATCGAATCGGCGCCGTCGGGCCGCGGTACGGTAACGCGCGCCAGCCGGTGCCCGTCGGTCGCAGCAGCACGCAGCAGCGGCACGGCATCGTCGGTGACGTGCAGGAAGATGCCGTTCAGATAATAGCGCGTTTCCTCGGTCGAGATCGCGAAGCGCGTCTTGTCGATGATCTGCTTGAGCGTTTCCGCCGGCAGTTCGAACACCGTCGGCAGCTCGCCCTCGGCGATCATCGGGAAATCGTCGCGCGGCAGCGTCGCCAGCGTGAACTTGGCGCGTCCGGCATTGACGATGATCCGCCCGTCCGCAGCCGAAAGCGCGACCTGCGCGCCCTCGGGCAGCTTGCGGACGATGTCGAACAAGGTGTGCGCGGGCACGGTGATCGCGCCCGGCTGGTCCACCGCCGCCGGAATCGTCTCGTCGATCTGGAGGTCCAGATCGGTCGCCATCAGCCGCAACGCGCCCGAAGCCTGCGCCTCGATGAGGACGTTGGACAGGATCGGGATCGTGTTGCGCCGCTCGACCACGGACTGAACGTGGCTCAAGCCCCTCAACAGAGTTGCGCGTTCGATCGTCGCCTTCATGTGTATCAAACCCCCGGGCCGCCGCCCATTTTCCACCAAGCACGTGCGGCCGGTGGCAGTTCGCCGTTCTCCATCCTTAACGCGAAAAAGGGCCGGGGCAAGCGCCCCGACCCCTTCTTCCACACCAAAAATGGTGCAGCGGCCGCTTCAGAAGCGATAGCCGACGCCCGCCAGCACCTGATGGCGGTCGATCTTGCCGTAGTTGCCGTCGAGATGGCCATAGTCCGAATAGCGATATTCGGCCTTCACATAGGCCTTCGGGTTGAGCTTCACCTCGACGCCCGCACCGACGCGATAGCCGTCGAGATTCTCGCCGTCCTCGACCGTCGTGGTGCCGGCGGTGTAGCGCGTGTTGACGCGGGCGTTGGTGTAGCCCGCCTTGGCATAGAGCAGCGTCGACGGTGCCACGACCGCACCGACGCGGCCGCCGATGTAGAAATCGCGGCCCGCCTTGGTACGGACCGAATCGCCGGCGACGAGCACGTCGTTCGCGGTGGTGCGCGTGGTCGCGCCGGTCACTTCGCCGTCGATGCCGAACACGGCACGACCGGCCTGATAGTCGTAACCGATCGCGCCGCCGTACAGGAAGCCGTCCTTCGAACCGCTGGCGCCGTCGGCATGGACCCGGCTCGAGTCGAGACCGGCGACCACCTCGGCGCGCGGCCCGCTGAAGTCCTGCGCAAAGGCAGGCGCGGCGATCGCGCTCGAAGCGGCGAGGGCGGTGAGGATAACAAGCTTACGCATAACAACTCCTTGGTAACAGGCGAACCCCGTGGGGCCGCTGGGGCTTAAGTAGGCGGGGAAGCCGTTCGCTGCATGAACCCCCGATAAACAGCGATTTGCGTGGCATTTTTGCAACATTTCGGGTTGCCTGCCGCATCGTGCTGTCAGCTCGGGATCGCAGCGCCGCTCCTTTCTTCTCCTCGCCCGATCCGGCCCGGTTCCGGGGCCGGCGCCTTGTTGTCGTGTCGCGCCTGTTCGTTTCCTGAACGAAACGGGGCAACATCTTGGCGTTGCCCGAAATCGGCCCGAAATGTCGCGGGGCGCCGGCGATTTGCGGTTGCGCCATGCCGCCCGAGTTGGAAGGAACCGTCGGGGAGGAACGGCATGACGACCATCGGGCGACGTACCGAACGCCGGGGACGCGACTTTATCGCGCGGCATGGCGAGACGGTGTTCAACGCGGCGCACCGGATGCAGGGCAATGCGCTCCATACGCCGCTGACGCGGGCGGGATTTGCCCAGGCCGACGCGATGGGCCGCGCGCTTCGTGCGCTGCTGGGGCCTGCGCCGCGCCTGACCCTCTGGGCATCGAGCGCAGGCCGGGCGCTGCAAACGCTCGCGATCATCGCCGAGCATCTGGAACTCGACTGGCACGCGGCGCGGCGCGACGACCGGCTCGTCGAGATCGGCCTCGGTGAATGGAGCGGGCGCCGCTATGCCGAGGTCGCGGCCGAGCGGGGCGACTTCGTCGATCCGGTACATCGGCTCTATCGGTTCGTGCCGCCGGGCGGCGAATGGTATGACGCCGTCGCGCGTCGCGTTTCGGGATGGCTCGACGATACCGACGGCGATGAGGGCGACCGTCTGATCGTGATGCATGGCATGTCGAGCCGCGTGCTGCGTGGAATCATGACCGGCGCCGAGATTCTGCCGGGGTTCGACGCGCCTGTCGCGCCCGAACTGCCGCAGGGGTCGATCGCCTGCATCGCCGACGGCATCGAAACGGTCGCCCATCGCGGCACCGGCACGGGGGGCGCTGCGGCATGATGCACGCAATAACGGCGATGGCGTTGGGGCTGCTCGCGCCGCACACGCCGCTCGGCGTCTATGGCGACTGGGGCGCATTCCGCGACACGCAGCCGCTACGCTGCTTCGCCATCGCGCGTCCCGTCGAGCGCCCGGCAGCCGATGCCGGTGCCTTTGCCAGCATCGCCACCTGGCCCGGGGCGGGCGCGCGCAACCAGGTGCATCTTCGGCTCAGCCGCAGCAGGGCGCCCAATGCCGCGGTGACGCTGTCGATCGGGGATCGCCGCTTTGCGTTGATGGCCGGTGCCAGCGACGCCTGGGCGCCCGACGCGCGCACCGACGCGGCGATCGTCGCCGCACTGCGCGGCGCACGCAGCATGAGCGTCGAGACGCTGGGTCGCGACGGCGCGCCCTTTGCCGACAGCTATCGGCTGCAAGGCGCCGCAACGGCGGTCGACGCGGCGGTGCTCGGCTGCCTGCCGCGCTGAGTGCGCCACCCATAAAAAACGCGGCGAGCCGGCGTTCCGGCCCGCCGCGCAGGCGACCCGAGGCGGGCCGTATCAGCGGGTGGGGGTCGTCGATGCCTGCGCCTGGCGCTTGGCGACGCCGGCATCCTGGATGCGCTTGTTGAGCGTCGGGTCGGCCTGCATTCCCTGCGCGATCGCGTTGAACCGCGTGGCGGGAAGGCCGCTTGCCTCGATTGCCTGAACCATCCGGTTGTTCTTGTCGGCGGCCGGGATCGTGGTGTCGGTGTTGATCTTCTCGACCGCCAGCGCGGCGTTGACGAACTGCGACACCTCGGCGTCGGTCACGGTCGCCGAACTGACGGGTGCGTCGGTCGCGGCGGCGCTTGGCGCGGCCGAAGGCGTCGCCTGCGCTGCCGAGCCGGCAGGTGCCGACTGGGAAGGCGGCGCGGACATCGTCTGGCCGCCGGGGGCGGGTGCGGTCTGGGCGGTCGCCGCGGGCACAAACGCCAGCGCGGCGCCGATCATCAGAAAGGAACGTGCAATGGTCATACGCTACTCCGGTTACACATTGCCGGGAACGTCGGTGCGGTCGATACGGGTCCGTCGGGTGCGGTGCGACGTGCCGGGTCCGGGATCAGCGGGCGGACGGCATGGCGACGACGGCATCCGATGCCGGTGACGACCGCTAGTGGCAATCGGCGGCGACTTGCCCTATATGCGGCGGATGCAGACAGCTTCGGCCGCGCCCATGCCCATTCCCGGGCACATCGACCCTGTGCCCGTCCCCCGTGTCCTCGCGGCGCGCGAGGACGGCCGACTCGACCTGGTCGGGCTTTCGCGCGACGAGATTCGCGCCGCGCTCGCCGACGCCGGGATGGAGCCCAAACAGGCCAAGCTCCGCGCCAAGCAGCTGTGGCACTGGATCTACAATCGCGGCGCCACCGAATTCAGCGCGATGACCGATATCGCCAAGGCGCAGCATCCCTGGCTTGCCGAACGGTTCGTGATTGCCCGCCCCGATGTCGTCGAGGCGCAGGTCTCGAACGACGGCACGCGCAAGTGGCTGCTGCGCTCGCCCGACGGGCAGGATTACGAGATGGTGTTCATCCCCGATGCCGATCGGGGAACGCTGTGCGTCTCCAGCCAGGTGGGCTGCACGCTCAACTGCCGCTTCTGCCACACCGGAACGATGCGGCTGGTCCGCAACCTGACCGCCGGCGAGATCGTCGGGCAGGTGATGCTGGCGCGCGACGCGCTCGGCGAATGGCCCAGCCAGCCCGAAGGGCGACTGCTCACCAACATCGTGATGATGGGGATGGGCGAGCCGCTCTATAATTTCGACAATGTCCGCGACGCGCTGAAGGTCGTGATGGACGGCGACGGGCTGGCCCTTTCGAAGCGGCGCATCACGCTGTCGACCTCGGGCGTGGTGCCGATGATGGCGCGCGCCGGCGAGGAGATCGGCGTCAACCTGGCCGTCTCGCTCCACGCCGTCACCAAGGACGTGCGTGACGAGATCGTGCCGCTCAACAAGAAATACGGGATCGAGCAGCTGTTGCAGGCGTGCGCCGACTATCCCGGCGCGAACAATGCGCGGCGCATCACGTTCGAATATGTGATGCTGAAGGACAAGAACGACCGCGACGAGGATGCGCGCGAACTGGTCCGCCTGCTGCGCAAGTACCGGCTGCCCGCGAAGGTCAACCTGATCCCGTTCAACCCGTGGCCGGGCGCACCCTATGCGTGTTCGACGCCCGAGCGGATCAAGGCGTTTTCGAACATCGTGTTCGAGGCGGGGATCTCGGCGCCGGTGCGCACCCCGCGCGGGCGCGACATCGACGCCGCGTGCGGCCAGCTCAAGACCGCCGCGGAAAAGAAGAGTCGTGCCGAACTCGACCGGCTGGCGGCCGAAAAGCAGGCCGCGCTCGGCTGAGCCGCCCGGCCCCGGTTCACCCGGGGCGCGCCATCGCGAAGCGGGCTTCTTCGTCGATCTCGAAATAGTCGGCGGGGCCGCCGCCGCGCAGGATCGGGTGTGCCCGCGCGGTCTGATAGACGCCGTCGGCCAGCATCGACCCGTCGATGTGGACGCCCACCACCTCGCCCAGCACGAGCCAGGTGTCGAGCGGCGCTCCCGATTGTCCCTCCAGCCGGATGAGCTGGGTCAGCCGGCATTCGAACTGCGCCGGGCTTTCGGCAACCCGGTCGGGCCGGACGAGGCGAGCGGGCGCGGTTGCGATACCGGCGAGCCTGAACTCGTCGACCTCGGGGGCGACGGTGGCGGCGGAGGCATTCATCGCCTCTGCCAGCGGCCGGGTCGCCAGGTTCCACACGAACTCGCGCGTCTCCGCGATGTTGGCGATGCTGTCCTTCCAGCCGATCGAGGCGAAGCCCAGGATCGGCGGACGATAGTTGAACAGGTTGAAGAAGCTGTAGGGGGCGAGATTGCGCACCCCCGCCGCGCTGACCGTGCTGATCCAGCCGATCGGTCGCGGCGCCACGATGGCGTTGAGCGGGTCATGCGCAAGGCCGTGGCCCTGCGCGGGTTCATAGAAATGTTCGTCGTGCATATCGGCCGCGGATGTCGGGCGCCGCCGCCCGGTTCGCAACCCCGGCGCGATTTTGGTTGCGCAGCGCAGCATGGCGCCGCATCATGCAGGCCCGGGGGCGGGACAGACAAGCTACGGAAACCGAATGGCTTTGCTCGACCGTTTTTTCGCGCGCGCGATCCGTCGCGGGCAGTTGACCGTAATCTACAAGGACGGCACCACCAGCCGGTTCGGCAATCCCGACCCGGCGCTCAAGCCGGTGACGATCCGACTGGGCCGCGGCGTGGCGCGCGCGATCCTGCGCGACCCGTCGCTGGGCGCGGCCGAGAGTTTCATGGACGGGCGGCTGACGATCGAGCAGGGCGATATTCTCGACCTGCTGATGCTCGTCACCGGCAACAACCGCTGGGAGGACGCGACCGGCGGCCTCGATCCGTCGCCGCTTGCGCGACTGGCGCTCGGCATCGCGCATCGCATCGGCCGCTACAACATGGTGCGTCGATCGCGCCGCAACGTCGCGCACCACTATGACCTGTCGGCGCGGCTCTACGACCTCTTCCTCGATGCCGACCGCCAGTATAGCTGTGCCTATTACACCGATCCGGCGAACAGCCTGGAGCAGGCGCAGGCCGACAAGAAGGCGCATATCGTCGCCAAGCTGGCGATCGAGCCGGGGATGAAGGTGCTCGACATCGGCTGCGGCTGGGGCGGGATGGCGCTGTACATCCACGAGCGGACCGGCGCCGACGTGCTGGGCATCACGCTGTCCGAGGAACAGCTCAAGATCGCGCGCGAACGCGCGGCGCGTGCGGGCGTTGCCGACCGGGTGCGGTTCGAACTGATCGACTATCGCCATGTCGAGGGCAGCTTCGACCGCATCGTGTCGGTGGGCATGTTCGAGCATGTCGGAACGCCGCATTACCGCACCTTTTTCCGCAAGGTGCGCGAGTTGCTGACGCCCGAGGGCGTGATGTTGCTGCACACGATCGGGCGGGCGGGCGGGCCGGGCGTCACCGACGCCTTCACCGCCAAATATATCTTTCCCGGCGGCTATATCCCGGCGCTGTCGGAGATCGCGCGCGGCTATGAGGGGCTGCGCATGTTCCCGACCGATATCGAGGTGCTGCGGCTCCATTACGCGCATACGCTCAAGGCGTGGTACGATCGCACCGTTGCCGCGCACGAGGCGATCGCGGCGTTGTACGACGAACGCTTCTTCCGGATGTGGACCTTCTATCTGGCGGGCTGTTACGTCAGCTTCCTCAACGGCGGGCTGGTCAACTACCAGCTTCAGATGTCGCGTTCGCGCACGGCGCTGCCGATTACGCGCGACTATATGCTGGCCGCCGAGGCGCAGCTTCGCGAGGGCAGGCTCGCCCGCGCGGCCGAATAGCGAAGGGGACGGGCGCCGCGGCCGGACCGCAAGGCGCCTGTCCCGCGCTTCGGGACAACGCGATGGTTGCGCGCGCGTTCCCGCGGTCCTAGACGGCGCAGCGTTTCCATCCTGCTGCTGCACCATCTTTGGAGTCGCCTGCCCATGTCCGATTCGATCAATCGCGTTGTCCTCGCCTATTCGGGCGGGCTCGACACCAGCGTGATCCTGAAGTGGCTGCAGCAGGAATATCGATGCGAGGTGGTGACCTTCACCGCCGATCTCGGCCAGGGCGAGGAGCTCGAGCCCGCGCGCAAGAAGGCCGAGATGATGGGCGTGAAGCCCGAGCACATCTTCATCGACGACCTGCGCGAGGAATTCGTCCGCGATTTCGTGTTCCCGATGATGCGCGCGAATGCGCAGTATGAAGGGCTGTACCTGCTCGGCACGTCGATCGCGCGGCCGCTGATCGCCAAGCGCCAGATCGAGATCGCCAAGCTCGTCAATGCCGACGCCGTCAGCCATGGCGCGACCGGCAAGGGTAACGACCAGGTGCGCTTCGAACTGGGCTATTACGCGCTCAACCCCGACATCAAGGTGATCGCGCCGTGGCGCGAATGGGATCTGACCAGCCGTACCAAGCTGATCGAATTCGCCGAAAAGCACCAGATTCCGGTCAGCAAGGACAAGCGCGGCGAGGCGCCGTTCTCGACCGACGCGAACCTTCTCCACACCTCGTCCGAGGGCAAGGTGCTCGAGGATCCGTGGGAGGAAGTGCCCGATTACGTCTTCTCGCGCACCGTCAATCCCGAGGATGCGCCCGACACGCCGCACATCGTCACGATCCATTTCGAAAAGGGCGACGCGGTCGCGATCGACGGCAATCCGCTGTCGCCCGCGACGCTGCTCGCGCACCTCAACGAACTGGGCCGCGAGCACGGCATCGGCCGGCTCGACCTGGTCGAGAACCGCTTCGTCGGCATGAAGAGCCGCGGCATGTACGAGACGCCGGGCGGCACGATCCTGCACGCCGCGCACCGCGCGATCGAGCAGTTGACGCTCGACCGTGGCGCTGCGCACCTGAAGGACGAGCTGATGCCGCGCTATGCCGAGCTGATCTATAACGGCTTCTGGTACAGCCCCGAGCGCGAGATGCTGCAGGCGGCGATCGATCACAGCCAGGCCAAGGTCAACGGCACGGTCCGGCTGAAGCTGTACAAGGGCGGCGTGCATGTGATCGGCCGCCAGTCGCCCGACAGCCTGTACAGCGAGAAGGTCGTCACCTTCGAGGACGATCAGGGCGCCTATGACCAGCGTGACGCGGCGGGCTTCATCAAGCTCAACGCGCTGCGCCTGCGCCTGCTCGGTCGCCGCGACCGCTGAATCCGCACGCATGGGCGGGGCGGCGGCGTCGCGACCCCGTCCATGCGCAAACCCGCGGAAAAGCGCGGTAAAGCGACGTTAACCATGCTCGGCTAGCGCAGGGCGATGGCTGCGCGCGCGCCCTTTCGATTCCGGCCTTATGGCGGCCTTGCGGCGGTGCTCGCGGCAGGGCTGGGGAGCGTCTGGGCATGGCAGGACCGGGCGGCGCTGATGGCGTTGCGGCTGCCCGACACCGACGATGCCGCGCGGCTGCAGCAGGTGCGCGACTGGCTGGGCGGGCAGGCATTCGCCGACCTGAGCCAGCACCGGCTGGGCGCGCCGCCGGGGCTGGCGATGCACTGGAGCCGCGTCGCCGACCTGGCGCCCGCGGCGCTCAATGCCATGCTGAAACCCGCATTCGGCACCCCGATCGCCGAACGAATCGCGGTGATCGCGGTGCCGATCCTGCTGTTCGCGTGCGTTTTGCTGCTGATCGCGAGACTCGGATGGCGCACCGGTTCGTCGCCTACAACGACGATGCTCGTCGCGAGCCTCGCCTATCCCGCGACCACGATTTTCCTGCCCGGCCGGATCGACCATCACGGGTTGCAGATGCTGTTGCTGCTCGTCGCGGCGACGCCGGCGATCGCGCCGCCGCCCGGACGGCGCGCCGCGCTGGGCGAGGGGATCGCGGCGGGACTGGCGGGCGCGCTGTCGATCGCGATCGGGCTCGAGAC
>JAFABD010000129.1 GCA_023426225.1 Pseudomonadota bacterium
GTGTCCCGCCCGGGGCACGGCGCCGCCGCGCTTTTGACTGGCAATCCGGGCGCGAAGCTCCCATTTCGGGGCCATGGCATCGCCACCTCCCACTCTGATCCGCGTCATTGATCTCGAAACCACGGGCGATAAACCGCCCACCCATGCGGTGTGCGAGATCGGCTGGCAGGACATCGTCCTCGGCCCCGACGGGCGCTGGGAGATCGAGGGCGAGGGCGGCAGCCGTCTCGTCAATCCGGGCCGGCCGATTCCGCCGCTTACCATGGCGGTCCACCATATCCGCGACGAGGATGTGGCCGACGCGCCCTATTGGCACGACGTGGCGCGCGCGATCCTCGATCCCTGGCCGCGCCGCGTCGCGCTGGCCGCGCATCGCGCCGATTTCGAACAGCAATTCTGCACCCCTGCGCTGACGCGCGGCGCCGACTGGATCTGCACCTGGAAGTGCGCGATGCGGCTCTGGCCCGGCTCGCCCGGCTTTTCGAACCAGATGCTGCGCTATTGGCGCCAGCCCGACGGGCTCGAGCACGAACGCGGCCTGCCCGCGCATCGCGCCTTTCCCGACGCCTATGTCACCGCCTTTCACCTGCGCGACATGCTCAACGAGGTCAGCCTGGCACAGCTGGTCGAATGGTCGCGCCTGCCCGGCTTGCTGCCGCGCGTCCGCTACGGCCCCGACCGGGGCAAGGAATGGAGCGAGATCGGCGAGGATTCGCTGATCGGCTTCCTGTCCGATCGCGATCCCGACATCCGCTACACCGCCGAGCAGGAATATGCCCGTCGTTCGGGGGGCGGGCTGGTCGGTCGCGGCGGCGCGACGCAGGATCTGCTGTTCTGACGAGGATGGGGTGAAGCCGTGGCGTGCCGCGGTTCAGCGGCGGCCCGCCAGCAGCATCCGCACGCCCTCCAGCACCAGTCCATAGACAAGGTGCGATGCCGCGCCATAGGCGTGGCTCGCCACCGGCGCGGCGTCGGGCGCGGGGGCAAGGCCCGCTGCGGGGACGGCGCCTTCGTCGAGCAGCGCGGCGGTGGCGATCCCATAGGCGGTGCCGAACCCCGATCGCGCTTCCGGGCGGTATTCGGTCAACACGCCATAGATTCCGCCCAGCACGCCCCCGACCAGGTAATGCACGCCCTGGCCCGCCGCGGCGCGGTGTCCGGCGGGGACGGGGAGCCCGGTTGCGGCGGTATGCACGAGATCGGCGGCCTTCACGGTCGCCGGCTCGGCGTCGTCCTTGCCCGCATCGGGGACCAGCTTCTCCGCCTGGTGCTGGAACGCCGCCATCGCCGCCGAGGCGACGAGACCGGCGGCAATTCCTGCCGCCAGGCCGACGAGCGGCCGGGGCGCCTTCGCCGGTTTGGCTCCAACCGATTTCGTTTCCGCCATCTGTGCGCTCCCTTCCGTTTGGCCGTCGGCAGCCTGCCGTTCGACGGCGCCCCCCCAACGCGCCGGGCATCCGGCGGTTCGTTCAGTTGGCGACGCGTACCGCCGGATAGCGGCGCTTGGCCAGCATCGACACCACGCTGTCCTGCCCCGCCAGATGCGCTGCGCCCACCGCGACGAACACCGTGCCCGGCTGGTCGAGCCGATGGACGATCCAGTCGGTCCAGCGCGCATTGCGGTCGGTCAACAGCACCTTGGCGAGTTCGGGCGTCTCGTCGAGCGATTCGTTCATCACTTTCGCCAGCCCCTCGGGGTCGCCCGCCGCCCAGCGCGCGACCATCTTGTCGAGCTCGCTGCCCATCTTCGGGTAATCGTCGATCACCGATACCAGATATTTGATCTGCAACGGCTCGGCCATGTCGGCGAGGTAGCCGAGCTGCTGGTCGAACGTTTCCAGCCCCTCGACGGGCTTGCCGCTTGCCTTGGCGGCGGCGGCGAGCACCTTCTCGGCGCCGCTGTTCGGGTCATAGCCGAGCTTGGGCAGGCCCGCGACGCTCAGCGTCACCGCCGCCATCCAGGGGCGGAACACGTCCAGCCCTGCGGGCGGGATGCCCAGCGCGCCCAGCGTCGCGGCATAGGCGCTGCGCTTGGCCTCGGGGAGCTTCTGCGACAAGGGCGTGCCGCCGAGGTCGAGGCCGCGGCTCGCGACGCTCTGCTGCATCGTCGCCGCATCGGGTTCGACCATCTCGAGCACCAGCGTGTCGCTGCGCTCGAACGCCTTCTTCACCGCGCCGTCGAACCAGCTCAGGCTCGGCTTCAGCACATGCACCGTGCCGAACAGATAGATGGTGGTGTCATCGTCCTTCACCACCCACAGCGCGGGATGTGCGGCAACGCGCGCGGCAGCCGCCTGCGGCTGGGGGGCGGCACGAGCAGCCTGTGCCCAGCCGGCCGCCGGCTGGAACGCGAGTGCCAGCGCTGCCGCCGTGCCGAAAATCCTGTCGATCAACGCCTGTTCCTCTCCAATGCGGCGCCGGCGGCCGCGGGTCACTGGCCGGCGAGTTCCTTCAGCGGGGTGCCTGTGTCCGCCAGCCGGGCGGGGTCGATCGCCAGCCGCTCGACCACCAGCTTGCGTCCTTGCACATAGTCGCGCGTCGCGTTGACGCAGTCGAGCGCGATTACCCGCCCTTCGCGCAGATAGATCACCGAAAAGCTGCGCGTCGCGGGATCACCGCGCACGACGACCGCATCGTGCCCGGCGGACAGTCCCACCGTCTGCAGCTTCAGGTCGTATTGGTTCGACCAGAACCACGGTACCGCGTCATAATGCGCGGCCGCCCCGGCGATCGTGCGCGCGGCGACGGTCGCCTGATCGTTGGCGTTCTGCACCGATTCGAGCCGGATCTCGGCCCCGTCGGCATAGGCGTTCGCGTGAAGCGCGCAGTCGCCGATGGCAAAGACGTGCGGCAGGCTGGTGCGGCACTGCGCATCGACGCGCACGCCGTTGCTGCCCTCGGCCCCGGCGGCGAGCAGCGGCGCGACTGCCGGGATGATCCCGATGCCCACGATCACCATCTCGGCGGGCAACACGCTGCCGTCGGTCAGCCGCACGCCGGTCGCGTGCGTCGTGCCTTCGATGCACGCGACCGCCGCGTTGAGCCGCAGGTCGACGCCATGCGCGCGATGCTCGTCCTCGAAAAAACGCGACAGCGGCGTACCCGCGACGCGCGCCAGCACGCGATCCTGCGCCTCGACCACCGTGACGGTGCGTCCCAGCTTGCGCAGCACCGCCGCGGCCTCCAGCCCGATATAGCCGCCGCCGATGACGACGACGCGCTCGACCTTGGGCAGCTCGGCGATCATCCGGTCGACGTCGGCGCGCGTACGGACCGAATGGACCCCTGTCAGCGTCGCGCCGTCGCAGCCGAGCATCCGGGGCTTGCCTCCGGTCGCCCAGATCAGGTTGCCATAGCCGATCTGCTCGCCGCTCGCGGTCGTCACCGTGCGTGCCGCGGCGTCGACCGCGACGATCGTGCAGCCGGGACGGAAGCCGATCTCCCGCTCGTCCCAGAATGCCGGCTGGCGGATCAGCAACCGTTCGAACGGCTTGTCCCCCGCCAGATACTCCTTCGACAGCGGCGGCCGCTCATAGGGCAGCTCGGGCTCGTCGCCGGCCACCAGGATGCTGCCCGCAAAGCCGTTCTGGCGCAGTGCGATGGCGGCCTGCGCACCGGCGTGGCCAGCGCCGACGATGAGGACGTCCGTTTCGGTCATGCCTGCATCCGCGCTGCGTGCCAGCCGACATGCTCGGCGAGGAAGGTGGAGACGAAATAATAGCTGTGGTCATAACCCGGCTGCCGCCGCAGCGTCAGCTTGATCCGCGCGGCGGCGCAGGCGGCTTCGAGCAATTCGGGGCGAAGCTGCTCGGCGAGGAATCCGTCGGCATCGCCGACATCGACCAGGATTTCGTCCAGCCGCGCGCCGTCGGCGATCAGCGCGCAGGCATCGTATCGGCGCCAGGCGGCACGGTCGTCGCCCAGATAGCCGGTCAGCGCCTTCTCGCCCCACGGCACCAGCGCGGGCGCGACAATCGGGGCAAAGGCCGAGACGCTGCGGAACCGCCCGGGGTTACGCAGCGCGATCGTCAGCGCGCCGTGTCCCCCCATCGAATGGCCGGTGATTCCCTGCCGCGACAGGTCGGCCATCGGGAAGTGTGCAGCGATCAGCGCGGGCAGCTCCTGCTCGATATAGCGCGCCATCTGGAAATGGGTGCGCCACGGCGCCTCGGTCGCGTCGACATAGAAGCCCGCGCCCTGTCCGAAATCATAGGCATCGTCGTCGGGGACGCCGTCGCCGCGCGGTGACGTGTCGGGGGCGATCAGGATCACGCCATGTTCGGCACACGCACGGCGATACTCGCCCTTTTCGGTGACGTTGGCATGCGTGCAGGTCAGCCCCGAAAGATACCACAGCACGGGCAGTCGCGCGCCCTCGTCATGCGGCGGGACATAGACCGAAAAGGTCATCGGCGTGCCCGTTGCCGTCGAGGCGTGGCGGTAGACACCCTGAACGCCGCCAAAGGCGCGGTTGGTCGAAAGCGTTTCGATCGTCATTGGAAAACCACCGTCTTGCTCTGGTTCAGGAATACGCGATGCTCGCCCACGGCATGCACCGCGCGGGCGAGCACCTGCGCCTCGATATCGCGGCCGATACGGATCAGGTCGTCGACGCTGGCGCGATGATCGACGCGTTCGACCGCCTGCTCGATGATCGGTCCTTCGTCGAGATCGCCGGTGACGAAATGGGCGGTCGCGCCGATCAGCTTCACGCCCCGGGCATGCGCGCGGTGATAGGGGCGGGCGCCCTTGAAGCCGGGCAGGAAGCTGTGATGGATGTTGATGCAGCGCCCCGCCAACGCCTCGGTGAGCGTGGGCGACAGCACCTGCATATAGCGGGCGAGCACCAGATAGTCGGCGCGGCTTTCGGCCATCAGCGCCAGGATCGCCGCCTCCTGCTCGGGCCGGTTGGCGTCGTCGACCGGCAGGTGATGGAACGGCACGCCGTGCCATTCGGCCAGCGCGCGCAATGCGTCATGGTTGGACACGACTGCGACGATCTCGGCCGCCAGCGCGTCGCTCGCGCGCCGGTGGAGCAGGTCGGCAAGGCAGTGTGATCCCTTCGACACCGCCACCACCATCCGCGGCCGCGCGGCCTGCGGGGTCAGCGACCAGTCGAGCGCCAGTGCCTGCGCGACCGGCGCGAAGGCCGCACGCAGCGCCTCGCCCTCGGGAAAGCGCGCCCCGCCCCGCTGGAAGACGATGCGCAAGAAGAAGCGCCCCGTCTCCAGATCGGCATATTGCTGGCTGTCGAGGATGAATCCGTCGCGTTCGGCCAGAAAGCCGCTCACGCCCGCCACGATGCCGACCCGATCGGCGCAGGTCAGCGTCAGGATCCAGTTCGACATCGTGTGGCGGCCGGTTCAGGCCGCCGCGCGGTACATCGCGCAGAGCTTGTTGCCGGCGGGATCGCGCAGATAGGCGAGATAGAGCTTGCCGAACGTCCCTTCGCGCCAGCCCGGCGGGTTCTCGCAGGGCGTGCCGCCATGCGCCGCGCCTGCGGCATGCCAGGCGTCGACCGCATCGGTGTTCGCCGCCGCGAAGCCCAGCGTCCCGCCATTGGCGTGGCAGGCAGGCTCGCCGTTGATCGGCTTGGTCAGCATGAACACGCCGCCATCGTGCACATAGATAGCACGCCCCTTGGGATCGATGCGGCCCGGCGCGATCCCCAGCGCGCCCAGCGCCGCGTCATAGAAGGTCTTCGACGCCGCGATATCGTTGGCGCCCAGCATCACATGGCTGAACATGGTCTTTCCTCCCCTCAGTAAAGCACGACGCTGCGGATGCTCTCGCCCGCATGCATCAGGTCGAACCCCTTGTTGATCTCTTCCAGCGTCAGCACGTGGGTGATCATCGGGTCGATCGCGATCTTGCCGTTCATGTACCAGTCGACGATCTTCGGCACGTCGGTCCGGCCCTTGGCGCCGCCGAACGCGGTCCCCTTCCAGACGCGGCCGGTGACCAGCTGGAACGGGCGGGTGCTGATTTCCTTGCCCGCCTCGGCCACGCCGATGATGATCGATTCGCCCCAGCCGCGATGGCAGCATTCGAGCGCGGTGCGCATCACCTCGGTATTGCCGGTCGCATCGAAGCTGTAGTCAGCGCCGCCGTCGGTCAGCTCGATAACCTTGGCGACGATCGCCTCGCGCGACATGCCCTTGGTGTTGAGGAAGTGGGTCATGCCGAACTGGCGGCCCCATGCCTCGCGGTCCGGGTTGACGTCGATGCCGATGATCTTCGAAGCCCCGGCGAGGCGTGCACCCTGGATCACGTTGAGGCCGATGCCGCCCAGGCCGAATACTACGACCGTCTCGCCCACCTGCACCTTGGCGGTGTTGACCACCGCGCCGACGCCGGTGGTGACGCCGCAGCCGATATAGCAGCTGGTCTGGAACGGCGCGTCCTCGCGGATCTTCGCCACCGCGATCTGGGGCAGCACGGTGAAGTTCGAGAAGGTCGAACAGCCCATGTAATGATAGATCGGCTGCCCCTTGTAGCTGAAGCGCGTGGTGCCGTCGGGCATCAGCCCCTTGCCCTGCGTTGCGCGGATCGCGGTGCACAGGTTGGTCTTGCCGCTGAGGCACGACTTACACTGGCGGCATTCTGGCGTGTAGAGCGGGATCACGTGGTCGCCGGGCTTCACGCTGGTCACGCCCGTGCCCACCTCGCGCACGATGCCCGCGCCTTCATGGCCGAGCACGCTAGGGAAAATGCCTTCCGAATCGAAACCGTCGAGCGTGTAGGCATCGGTGTGGCAGATGCCGGTGGCCATGATCTCGACGAGGACTTCGCCGGGCTTGGGGCCTTCCAGATCGAGTTCGACGACCTCCAGCGGCTTCTTCGCCTCGAAGGCGACGGCGGCGCGGGTCTTCATGCTTCCTCCTGAAACGGGGCGCGAATGCGTGGTTCGCTGGCCTGATCGGGGAAGCGCGCGGCCGATGCAAGACGGCAAAGCGGACGGGCGGCGGGAATCAGGGCTGGCGAAGGGCGGGGGGCTTGCCCTTCGCCAGCCGGATGGGTGATCTCAACGCAATACGAGGAACGCGATCAGCGCGATCGAAAGGCCGGTGCCGCTTGCGCAGCATAGCAATCCGGCGCTGCACTGGCACAATGCTGGCTCGAAGCGTTGCATGGCACCTCTCCTAAATGCCCGCCGGTCTTTTGCGCCGGCTGGGTCGATGGGGAGGCTAACACAGATTCGCGCCGCCGCAAGCGTCTTGAACGCGCGGCGCTATCCGTATTTTCCCGCTGGCCGCAGCGTCAGTCCTCGGCCTCGGCGCGCGTGACTGCGTCGGTCAGCTTGACGACCAGCTTTTCCAGCTCCGCGATCTCGTCGGGGGCCAGCGTCCCGAAGATTCGCGTCACCAGCCCCGATCGCATCGGTTCGGATGCGGCGACGGCGCGTCTTCCTTCCTCGGTGATCGAGACGCGCTTCACCCGGCGGTCGCGCGGGTCGGGGGTGCGGACGACCAGCCCGTCGCGTTCCAGTCCGTCGAGCGCTTCGGTCACCGTCCGCGGCGCCAGCTGGAACCATTCGGCCAGATCGGTCGCGCGCAGCGTGTCGTGGTCCGACAACCGGATCAGCAATTTGGTGCGCGCGAGCGAGGCTCCCTGCGCCGCCATGCGCCGGTCGAGCAACCGATGCGTGCGCAGATAAAGCTTGGCGAAGTCGGTGGCGAGCTGGTCGATTTTGTTCATGAGATTATGAGGAACCTCATTACATGGTATTGCGTTATGCTGCAAGTGCGAGCATAGCGCTCGTTCCTTCGCCTGCTGCTGGGATAGCCGATACGATGTCCGACCGCGTCGACCCGGATAACAACCCCGATAACGCTCCGACCCCCGAAGAAGATGCCGCCCCCGCGATGCCGCCGCGCAAAAAGGCGCGGATGCGCATCATCCTGCTGGTCGTGGCTGTGATCCTGCTGGTCGGGGGCGGACTGTGGTTTCTCGATTACGAGCGCCACGGCAAATATCAGCAGACGACCAACGACGCCTATATCCAGAGCGACGCGATCGTCGTCTCGTCCAAGGTCGCGGGCTATGTCACCCGCGTGCTGGTCGGCGAGAACCAGACGGTGCGCGCGGGCCAGCCGCTCGTGGAGATCGACCCGCGCGACTATCGCGCCCAGGCGGCGCAGGCGACGGCGCAGATCGGCGTCGCGCAGGCGGGGGCCGAGGGCATCCGCGCGCAGATCCAGGAACAGATGGCCGCGATCGACCGCGCCCGCGCCGATGTCGCCGCTGCCGAGAGCCGCGTCGCCTTCGCGCACAGCGAAGTGACGCGTTACGCGCCGCTCGCCGCGAGCGGTGCCGAATCGGGCGAGCGCCTTGCCCAGCTGCGCGATCAGGAACGCCAGGCGGCGGCTCAGCTTGCCAGCGCGCGCGCCGCACTCGCGGCGGCGCAGCGTCGCGTCGGCACGCTCAACGCCCAGATCGGCCAGTCGCAGGCCCAGGCCCAGGCGGCGCAGGCCCAGCTCGCCGCCGCCAACGTCAATCTCGGCTCGACGCGCATCGTCGCCGCGAGCGACGGGCGGATCGGCAACAAGAGCGTCGAGGTCGGCCAGTATGTCCAGCCCGGTCTGCGGCTGATGTCGGTCGTGCCGACGCACAACCTCTATATCGAGGCCAATTTCAAGGAAACGCAGGTCGCGCTGATGCGCGTCGGCCAGCCCGTGACGATCAAGGTCGACGCGCTCGACGGCGTCAAGCTTCACGGCCGCGTCGAAAGCTTCTCGCCGGGCACCGGCGCGCAATTCTCGCTGCTTCCGCCGCAGAACGCGACCGGCAACTTCACCAAGATCGTCCAGCGCATTCCCGTGCGCATCGCGATCGACGCCGGGCCGCAGACGCGCCAGCTGCTGCTCCCGGGCATGTCGGTCGAAGTCACCGTCGACACCCTGTCGGCGCGCGGCGCGCGCGAACAGATCGAACGCGAGGAAAAGGCGCGCGCCCGGGGGCGGCAGTGAGCAGCGCCGCGCCGGCCGCCGCCGCCGCGCCTGCGCGAAACCCCGAACGCGCCGATCTCACCGCCTGGCTGGCGGTGGCGGCGGGCAGCCTCGGCGCGCTGATGGCGACGCTCGACATCTCGATCGTCAATTCGTCGCTGCCGACGATTCAGGGCGAGATCGGCGCCAGCGGCACCGAGGGGACGTGGATCGCCACCTCCTATCT
>JAFABD010000140.1 GCA_023426225.1 Pseudomonadota bacterium
GCCGCGCCCCATACCGGGCGCAAAAGTTCTTGCGATTGACTATTAAGAGCGATAGTCGCGCCGCGTGGCAGAGACTTCCGCTTCCGACCCGACTCGTCCGATCGACCGCCAGCTTCGGCGCGGCTTCTGGCTGCGCCAGATCCATCGCTGGCACTGGATCAGCTCGGCCTTCTGCCTGGTCACGATGCTGCTGTTCGCCGCGACCGGGATCACGCTCAACCATGCCGCCGACATTTCCGCCGATCCGGTGACGGTGAAGCGCAGCGTGCCGCTCGCCGCGCCGGCGCGCGCCGCGCTGGCCGGGGTCAGGCTCGCCGACGGGGCGCATGCGCCGCTCCCCGCGCCGGTCGCGCAGGCGGTCGAACAGGCGCTTCAGGTCCGGCCCGGCACCGCCCCCGCCGAATGGTCCGAGTTCGAGGCGTTCGTCCAGCTCCCGCGCCCCGGCGGCGATGCGACGCTGACGATCGACCGCGAGGCGGGGACCGCGACGCTCGAAACCACCGATCGCGGCTGGGTCGCCTATCTCAACGATCTCCACAAGGGCCGCAACACCGGCACGGCATGGAACTGGTTCATCGACCTGTTCGCGCTGTGCTGCCTCGTCTTCACGATCACCGGGCTGCTGCTGCTTCAGCTCCACGGGCGCAACCGCCCTGCGACCTGGCCGGTGGTCGGCTTCGGGCTGCTCGTCCCCGTGCTTCTCGTCCTCCTTCTCGTCCACAGGTGAACCCATGCCGCAACTCGCCCACCGCCTGATCCTCACCGGCCTTGCCGGAGTCGCCGCGACCGGCCCGGCCATGGCGGGGACGCTCGACGTCACCGTCACCATCCCCCAGCTTCGCACCGCCGAATATCATCGCCCCTATGTCGCGATCTGGCTCGAACAGCCGGGCCAGCCGACGATCCGCACGCTCGCGGTCTGGTATGATTTCGACAATCGCGAAAATCGCGGGCTCAAATGGCTGCGCGACCTGCGCAGCTGGTGGCGCAAGGGCGGGCGCGAGCTGACGATGCCCGCCGACGGGCTCACCGGCGCCACCCGCGCGCCCGGCCCGCAGCGCGCGCGCTTCAACGTCGGCGCGCTCAAGCCCGGCAATTACGTGCTGATGGTCGAGGCCGCGCGCGAAGAGGGCGGCCGCGAGCTCGTCAGCGTGCCGATCGCGTGGAACGGCCGCGCGGCGACCGGCCGCGGCACCGGGTCGAGCGAGCTCGGCGCGATCACCGCCACGCTGCGCCCCTGATCCCCCGTCCCCGTTCGCAGCCCCCCCGTTCGCAGACAAGGAACCTCCCGATGAAGCGCATCCTCCTCCTTGCCGCCACCGCGCTGCTCGCCACGCCTGCGGTCGCGCACAATATGTGGATCAAGCCCTCGGCCACCACGGTCTCGGGCGACGAAGGCTGGGTCACGTTCGACGCCGCCGCCTCGACCGACGTGTTCGTCCCCGACCATCAGCCGCTCCCGCCCGAGGCGTTTCGCGCCTATGCCCCCGACGGGTCCGAGGTGAAGCTCGAAAACGCGATGCGCGGCCGCTTCCGCAGCACGTTCGACCTGCATCTCACCCAGGTCGGCACCTGGCGCGTCGCGCTGGAAAATGGCGGGATCATGGGCAGCTACACGCTCAACGGCCAGGCCTATCGCGTTGGCGGCCGCCCCGGCATGCGTCCCGGCGCACCGGGCGCCCCGGCCGCCCCTGCGGGTGCGCCGATCTTCGTCCCCGCGACGCCCGATTTCGTCGCGCCCGCCGGTGCCACCGACGTCAAGCTGCTGCTCACCGCCAACCGCAACGAGGTGTTCGTCACGCTCGGCAAGCCCAGCACGATCGCGCTCAGCGGCAAGGGGCTCGAGATGCAGCCGCTCACGCACCCGTCGGACCTCGTCGCCGACACGCCCGCGCGTTTCCGCTTCCTCGTCGACGGCAAGCCCGTCGCCGGGCTCGAAGTCGAGCTGACGCCCGAGGGGCGGCGCTTCCGCAACGACCAGGGCACGCTGACGCTCAAGACCGACGCCAGGGGCGAGATCGCCGTGCGCTGGCCGGGCGCGGGGCTCTACTGGATCCATGCGAGCTACAGCGACGATGCCGCGCCGCGCCCCGGCATCACCGGGCGCCGTTTCGGCTATACCAGCTCGGTCGAGGTGATGGCGCCCTGACGGCGCCCGCCCGCCCGTCCTGCCGATCCGCATCGCGATGCTCGAACCGCTGCTCCTCCTGCCGCTGACGGCCGATCCGGCGCGGCTCGTCTGCCCGGCGGGTGCCGTGTGCCACGATCTCGGCGGCGCGACGATGGGGACGCGCTGGTCGCTCCGCCTCGCCGCGCCCGCGTGCCCGGCGGGGCTCGCCGATCGCATCCAGGCCGAACTCGACGCGGTCGTCGCCGAAATGAGCCATTGGGAGCCCGACTCGCTGCTCTCGCGCTTCAACGCCGCACCGGCGGACAGTTGGCACGCGCTGCCGCCCGGCTTCGCCGCGGTGATCGACGCCGCGCTGGCGCTGGCGGCGATCGGCGACGGCGCGTTCGATCCGGCGATCGGCGCGCTGGTCGACCTCTGGGGTTTCGGCCCCGTCGCCGCCGCCGCGTTGCCGCCGCCCGCCGC
>JAFABD010000064.1 GCA_023426225.1 Pseudomonadota bacterium
CATGGCCGCCGCGTCGCCCGGCCGAAGCGCCGAACGCCGGCCCAGCCGAACAGCGCCGCGACGCCCAGCGTCGCCACCACGACGATCAGCGTCGCCCAGCCCGCGCCGATCAGCGCGGCGCGCGCAAGCACCAGCCCCACGACGAGCGCGATCGCCGCCGCGATCACGAGCACCGCCGCGATCGAGACGAAGAGAAGCGCGCGTCGCGCCAGCGCCAGCCGATCGGCGACGACCGCGCCGGCATAGTCGAGTTCGGCACGAACATAGGCCCGCGCATCGTCGACCAGCCGCGCGATCACCACGCCGATCGCGGCGTCGTCAGGTTCGGGTTGTTCCACCCCCACAGCCCCCGATCAGATCGTCGGGTTCGGTCCCGCGGTGCCACCCGTTCCGGTGGCATCGTTCGACGCCGTGTTCGAAGCCGCCCCGCCGGCCGCATCGGAGGTGCCGGCGGCCGGGGCCGCCGGGGTGGCCGGTTCCGCCGCAGGGGCGTCGCCGTCTGTCGTGCCCGCAGTGCCGCGCGCCGAATCGACGCCCGACTTCACCAGCCGCGCGAGCACGAAGCCGAGCGCGGCGGCGGTGCCGACGGCAACCGCCGGGCTCTTGCGGATCAGCGCGTTGGCGTCGGCGAGCAGGTCGTCGACCTCCTTGCTGCGGAGCGAATCGGCGAAGCCCGAAATGCCCTCGGCCGCGCTGCGCGCATAGCGGCCATATTCGGCCCCCAGCTTGGCATCGACATCGTCGGCCGCGCCGGCCATCAGCCGCGCGAATTCGTCGAGCGCGCTCGTTGCCTTGGCCTTGCCCTCGTCGGCGAAGCTGCGCGCCTGATCGGCGGCCTGCTGGCCGAGCTTGCTCGCCTCCTCGCGCAGCGTGTCGGTCGCGCTGCGCTTGGACTGGGCCTGCGCCTGCGGCTCTTCGTCGCCGTTGAGCGGGATAGCGGGCGTTGCCGCGCCGGAAATCGTTTCGTCAGCCATGCCGAAGCCCTTTCTGTTGCTCGATCCAGACAACCACAGGCACTTGTGGCGGTTCCATCCTTCGCGTTGCCGTGCCGCGCACAAGCCGTTAGAGGCTCGCGGCGAAACACCGACAATCCGACACCCTACGTAGGGAGACCGTTCCGTGACCGCAATCATCGACATTCATGGCCGCCAGATCCTCGACAGCCGCGGCAATCCGACTGTGGAAGTCGACGTGCTGCTCGAAGACGGCAGCTTCGGCCGCGCCGCGGTGCCCTCGGGCGCGTCGACCGGCGCGCACGAGGCCGTCGAGAAGCGCGACGGCGACAAGAGCCGCTGGCTCGGCAAGGGCGTCGACGACGCGATCGACGCGGTCAATGACGAGATCGCCGAGGCGGTGCTGGGCCTCGACGCCGAGGATCAGGCCGACCTCGACCGGGTGATGATCGAACTCGACGGCACCGCCAACAAGGGCCGGCTGGGCGCCAACGCGATCCTGGGCGTCAGCCTGGCGGTGGCGAAGGCGGCGGCGGAGGCGCGCGGCCTGCCGCTCTATCGCTATGTCGGCGGGGTGAGCGCGCATGTCCTGCCGGTGCCGATGATGAACATCATCAACGGCGGCGAACATGCCGACAATCCGATCGATTTCCAGGAATTCATGATCATGCCGGTCGGCGCGCCGAACATCGTCGAGGCGGTGCGGTGCGGCGCCGAGATCTTCCACACGCTGAAGAAGAAGCTGCACGACAAGGGGCTGGCGACGGGCGTGGGCGACGAGGGCGGCTTTGCCCCCAACATCGCCTCGACCACCGATGCGCTCGACTTCCTGATGCAGTCGATCGAGGCGGCGGGCTATACCCCCGGCGAGGACGTGATGCTGGCGCTCGACTGCGCCGCGACCGAGTTCTTCCGTGACGGCGCCTATCACATCTCGGGCGAGGGCAAGGTGCTGTCGCCGACGGGCATGGCCGAATATCTGGCCGACCTGGCGGCGCGTTACCCGATCCTGTCGATCGAGGACGGCATGGCCGAGGACGATTTCGAGGGCTGGAAGGCGCTGACCGACGCGATCGGCGACAAGGTCCAACTGGTCGGCGACGACCTGTTCGTCACCAACCCGAAGCGGCTGGCGATGGGGATCGAACAGGGGCTGGCGAACTCGCTGCTCGTCAAGGTCAACCAGATCGGCACGCTGACCGAGACGCTGGAGGCGGTAAGCCTGGCGCAGCGTTCGTCGTACACCGCGGTGATGTCGCATCGTTCGGGCGAGACCGAGGACGCCACGATCGCCGACCTGGCGGTGGCGACCAATTGCGGGCAGATCAAGACGGGCAGCCTGGCGCGTTCGGACCGGCTCGCCAAGTACAACCAGCTGATCCGCATCGAGGAAGAGCTGGGCGACGCCGCCGTCTATGCCGGCACGTCGATCCTGCGGAACTGAAAATCCGGGAAAATCGCACCTTGATTAACGACTGGTCATACGCGACACAGGGGATCATGGTGCGACGGTCCCCCATCCAGACGTTGTTGCGCCGCGCGGGGCTTCCCGCTGCGGCGCTCATCGCGATCGCCTTTTTCGGCTATAATGCCGTGATGGGGCCGACGGGCATCTTCGCGACCAAGGCGCTGAAGATCGAGCTGCAGCAGAAGCAGGCCGAATATGCCGCGCTCGACAAGCGGCGCGCCGAATTGCGCAACCGCGTCAACCTGCTCGACCGCCGGCACGGCGCCGACCCCGACCTGGTCGACGAACTGGTGCGCCGCCAGCTCAACGTGGCGCGCCCCGACGAGGTGATCGTCCCGCTCGACCGCAAGTGACGGTTCGTCCATGATGGCAGTGCGCCGCTTTCGGGACGCATGCGGACGGTCAACGTTGACATAATCAAAAGGACAGGCATGGGAGGAAAGGCGCGGTCAGGCAGAAGGGCGAGGGGCGAACAGCCCGGTTCCCGATGCGTTGACGTTGCGTCCCCCGCGGGATCGCGCATATAGGCGAATGACCTGACCTCCCCCAGGCAAGAGGATATATCGTGGCCAAAACACCGGCACGCAAAACCCCCGTCGAACCCCCGGTACCCAATCGCGAGCGGCCGAGCGAGCCGCAGCGGTACACGGCCTCGAAGGACGAGCTGCTCGCCTTTTATCGCCAGATGCTGCTGATCCGCCGTTTCGAGGAAAAGGCCGGCCAGCTCTATGGCCTGGGCTTCATCGGCGGCTTCTGTCACCTTTACATCGGCCAGGAGGCGGTTGCCGTCGGGCTGCAGTCGGCGCTGGACGGCGAGAAGGACTCGGTGATCACCGGCTATCGCGACCATGGCCACATGCTCGCCTATGGCATCGATCCCAAGGTCATCATGGCCGAGCTGACGGGACGCCAGGCCGGCATCTCGAAGGGCAAGGGCGGGTCGATGCACATGTTTTCGACCGAGAAGAAGTTTTACGGCGGCCACGGGATCGTCGGCGCGCAGGTCTCGCTCGGCACCGGGCTTGCCTTTGCGCACAAGTATAACGGGGACGGCGGCGTCGCCATGGCCTATTTCGGCGACGGCGCCGCGAACCAGGGCCAGGTGTACGAATCGTTCAACATGGCCGAGCTGTGGAAGCTCCCGATCATCTATGTGATCGAGAACAACCAGTACGCCATGGGCACCAGCGTCAACCGTTCGTCGGCGGAGGACCAGCTCTATCGCCGCGGCGAGAGCTTCCGCATCCCCGGCATCCAGGTCGACGGCATGGACGTGCTTGCGTGCCGCGGCGCGGCCGAGGAGGCACTCGCCTGGGTGCGCGCGGGCAAGGGACCGATCATCCTCGAGATGAAGACCTATCGCTATCGCGGCCACTCGATGTCGGACCCGGCCAAGTATCGCTCGCGCGAGGAAGTGCAGGCGGTGCGCGAGAAGTCGGACCCGATCGAGGCCGCCAAGCGCGAGCTGGCGGCGATGGGCGTCGACGAGGACGCGCTGAAGCCGATCGACCAGGAGATTCGCAAGATCGTCAACGAGGCCGCCGATTTCGCCGAACAGACGCCGGAGCCCGATCCGGCCGAACTGTATACCGACGTGCTGGTGGAGTCCTATTGAGATGGCGATCGAACTGAAGATGCCGGCGCTGTCGCCGACGATGGAAGAAGGCACGCTCGCCAAGTGGCTCGTCAAGGAAGGCGACGTGGTGAAGTCGGGCGACATTCTCGCCGAGATCGAGACCGACAAGGCGACGATGGAATTCGAAGCGGTTGACGAAGGCACGGTCGCGCAGATCCTGGTGCCCGCGGGCACCGACAATGTGAAGGTCGGCACCGTGATCGCGATGATCGCGGGCGAGGGCGAGGACGCCGCCAAGCCCGCGACCGCCGCCGCCGCCGAGGCGCCCGCCGCTGCGGCCAAGGCGGCCGAGTCGGATGCGCCCGCGCCGCGCAAGGCCGACAGCGGCACGACGCAGCTTGCCAGCAACAAGGCCGCGACCGTTTCCGATCCCGCCATCCCGGCGGGAACGCCGATGGTCAAGGTGACGGTGCGCGAGGCGCTGCGCGACGCGATGGCCGAGGAAATGCGGGCCGACGCGCGCGTGTTCGTGATGGGCGAGGAAGTCGCCGAATATCAGGGCGCGTACAAGGTGACGCAGGGGCTGCTCGAGGAATTCGGGCCGCAGCGCGTGATCGACACGCCGATCACCGAATATGGCTTTGCCGGCGTCGGCACGGGCGCGGCGATGGGCGGGCTGAAGCCGATCGTCGAGTTCATGACGTTCAACTTCGCCATGCAGGCGATCGACCACATCATCAATTCGGCGGCCAAGACCAACTATATGTCGGGCGGCCAGATGCGGTGCCCGATCGTGTTCCGCGGCCCGAACGGCGCGGCGAGCCGCGTGGGAGCGCAGCACAGCCAGAATTACGGCCCGTGGTATGCGAGCGTGCCGGGGCTGATCGTGATCGCGCCCTATGACGCGGCCGATGCCAAGGGGCTGTTGAAGGCGGCGATCCGTTCGGAAGATCCGGTCGTGTTCCTCGAAAACGAGCTGATGTACGGCCGGACGTTCGAGATCCCGCAGCTCGACGACTATGTCCTGCCGATCGGCAAGGCGCGCGTGATCCGCGAGGGCCGCGACGTGACGCTGGTGTCCTATTCGATTGGTGTCGGCGTCGCGCTGGAAGCGGCGGAGACGCTGGCCGCCGAGGGGATCGAGGCCGAGGTGATCGACCTGCGCACGCTGCGTCCGCTCGACCGCGAGACGGTGCTCCAGAGCCTGAAGAAGACCAACCGGATGGTGGTTGTCGAGGAAGGCTGGCCGACCTGTTCGATCGCGTCGGAGATCTGCGCGATCGCGATGGAGGACGGCTTTGACGACCTCGACGCGCCGGTGCTGCGCGTCACCGACGAGGACGTGCCGCTTCCCTATGCCGCCAACCTTGAAAAGCTGGCGCTGATCACCGCCGACAAGGTGGTCGCGGCAGTCAAGAAGGTGACGTACCGCTAAACGCGGTCGCCACCGTCGCCGAGCCATGCCGGTCCGTCGTCCGCCCCCTTGCCGGGGGGCAGGCGGCGGGCCGGTTCGCTGTTGGAGGCAATCAGCTCGTGTAGCGGTCGCAGGTCGAGCGGGTGGCCGCGGGCGAGGGGTTGTAGATCTGGGCGAAGTCGCGATTGTCGCGGACCACGAACGACGCGATGAAGTGCAGCTTGCGCGTGTTCGCGATCCAGCCGTTGCCGACGAGCGGCGTGTATTGATAGTTGATCTCGACGAACATCACGCCGGAGTTGGTGGGGGCGTTCACCATGGCGCCGCTGTCGCCCATGCCGCTGGGCGCGGGCGTTCCCGCGTCGGCTGCGTTGGTGGTGGTGCCGTCGCTGGGGTCGGTGGTCCCGTAGCTCGAATCCCAGCCGGCGCCGCGCTGAAGCCCCAGGCAGCGCTGCCAGTGGATCTTCTGCGTGCCCCCGCTGTTTTCGAGGCTGGAGAGCGTGATCCGGCCGTTGGTGGTGAGCCCGATCGAATTGCCCTGGAAGCGCGCCGCCTGGAGCACGTCGTTGAGGTCCGCCTCGCGCAGCTGGACGGTGCCCTGGCCGCTCATCAGCCCGACGCGCGAGGCATTGTCGGCGAGGTTGAGCGCGATCTGGCTGAGCTTCTGGTTCACCAGCGAATAGCGCGTGAGCTCAAGGCCGTAGAGCCCGGCCATCAGCAGCACGGGCAGGCCGAGCGCGAACTCGATGAACGCCGCGCCGCGCCGGTCGCGCAACAGGCGTGCGCGCTTCAGTTGCATAGATTCTGCACCGTCGGGATCGCCTGGGTGGCATAGGGCTGGTTCTTGAGCAGCGTCTGCGCCGACAGGCTGATCGTCGGCGACCAGCCGATCAGTGCGGCCAGCGGGAAGAGCCGCTTGTAGCTGACGCTGACCGAATAGAGCGTGATGTCGCTGGCGCCGCCCTGACCGGTGAGGCCGGGATCGGCGTCCCACATCTTGTTGCCGTTGACGTCGTCATAGCATTCGCCGGGGTCGCGCACGCCGTTGTTGTTGGCGTCGGTGAAGCGTTCCGGGGCGACGGTGCCGAAGCTGGTATAGCTTTTGCGGGTGGTCGTGACCTGGGCGTTGGCGATGACGGCGCGGATCTGGGCGGCGACCTTGCCGTCGATCGTGGAGGGGCTGGCGCTTTCGATCCCGGAGTCGCGGCCAGCCTTCTGTACCGCGCCTTCCAGCACGGCCTGGGCATAGGCCTGATAGGCCATGTCCATCAGCCCCATGACCGCCATGAGCAACGCAGGGGTGATGAGCGCGAACTCGACCGCGGTGACGCCGCGGCGGTCGGGCGCGAGCCGGCGCAACCGCCGGCCGAGGGGGCGCGCGCCGGTCATTTCGACAGCCGCAGCATCGCGACGCGCTTCGCGATCGTCTGGAACGCGGCGTTGAGCGCGGTGTCGCTCGACGCCTGGAAGGCATTGCCGCTGCTCGACGCGCATTGCTGAAGCGGCGTGGTGAGCGACTGGCCGAAGGCGACGACCCAGACGGTGATGCCGCGACGCTTCGCCGCCTCGCATTCGGCGAGGAAGCGCGCATTGTGGCGATCGGTCTGGGAGTTGAAGTCGCCGCCGGTGACGCGCTTGTCGTACCGTTCGAAGGCGTACATGCCGTAGATATCGATACTGGGCGCCATCTCGCCGTCGGTCATGAACACGATGTGGCGCAGCGGCTGGTTGCGGCCGGGCCAGGGCGCGGTGTCGCTGGCAAACGGGCCGGTGGGGTTGATCAGGCGCGTGCCCCAGATCATGCCGGTGTCATGATAGGTGCCGCCCTGGGGCCGGAATTCCGGGGCGTTCAGATAGTTGCTGAGGTCCGTGCGCGACATCGCGGTCAGGCGCTGGGCCGACTTGCCGCAGCTCACCCAGCCGCCCTGCAGATAGCTGCCGCCGCCGATATTGTTGTAGTCGGTGCCGGTATCGACCGACGGGTTGTAGCCGTTGCGATCGTAGATGATGTCCGGCCACATCGGCCGCCACCGCGTCGCGTCGCTGGTGACGAGCAGGTCGGGATCGAGATCGGGCGGGAGCGCGGCCTGGCTGAAGCTCGTCAGCGCTTGCGTATCGCGCTCCTCGATGCAGCCCTGCCACTTGCTCGTCGCGCCGGTGACCTTGCTGGGATCGGGAACCGTTGCGCCGGTGACATATTGGGTGACGTCGACCGGAAGGCGGGCATAGCGCCACAGCGGACCGACCGTGGCCGTGGTGACGGTGCAGGTGCCGCCGCCCCAGCCGCTGCTCCAGCTGACGGTAGAGCTCGTCGCGGTGCCGTCGCTGCGATACCCGGTCGCCGGATCGCGGCTCGCCTTGGCGTTGCAGGCGGGCTGGGAGGTGTAATAATAGGTCGAGGTACTGAGGTAATTCCTGACCGAATCCCCGATGACCTGGCGCGTCTGGTAATATTGCTGGCCGGTCAGCAGATAGCCGGCCGGAAGCTGATAGCCGACATTCACCGTCGACGTGTACGGAACCAGCCCGTAGCGGATCTTGGTCGTCGGGTCGGCGGCGGCGGCGAGCGTGTCGTAGAAGTTGAGCACGGCGGTGCGCAGCGCCTTGATCCGTGCGTTCGACTTTTCCTGAACATAATAGCCGGTAGTGCCGTCGGTCCGGGTGTAGGACTGGGTCGGCTGGCCGCTATAGCTGGTGTCGGTGGCGGCATAGGCCATCGAGCCGGTGGTATCGAGAACGAACATCACGTCGACGTCGGACACGTCGAACCGCGCCTCGCACGTCACGGTGAGCGTGGTGTCGCCGAAGCCCATCATCTGGGTGAGCGTCATCGGCACGACCGCGGTGGCGGTGCCGCCGACCTGATTGTCGCTCGTCTTGACCGGTGTGAAGCTGATGTTCTTTGCGCCGAACAGCCCGGCCTTGAAATTGTTGTTGAAGAAGGCGCTCGCCTGCGTGCTCGCATTCGTGTCGAGCGTCGTGCCGGCGGTCGTCGTCATGAACTTGCGGCCCGCCAGCACGCCCGCGTCGCACGCCTGCTGAAGGCGCGACTTCACCATGTAGAGGCGCGAGGTATCGACCGCCGAGCCGACGAACAGCATCAGCGGGATCATCGCGACGGCAATGATCGTGAGCGCGTTGCCGCGCCGGTCGCGGCGAAGCCGTGCCAGGAAACCGGAACCGGGGCCGTCGCGGCGGGCGAGCGTCAAGTCGTCCGTCACCCGTGCCGGCAGGGGGATCGTCGATGCAAAACCCAACAGGAGCCACTCTCACCGAACAGCCCTCTTTGAAGGGCCGGTCCGTCGGCCTACAGGGGAGAGGTGAATTCTTCCCTACCGCCCCATTCCGAGCCCCATCCCGAGCGCGCGCTGGCGCTCACCTATGCCGCCCCGTCGGCGCGTGCCGGCCTGGCGGCGCTGTTCGCGCTCGACGATGCACTGGCGCAGTTGCTGCGGACGACGCGCGAGCCCGCGGTGGGGCAGTTGCGGCTGGCGTGGTGGCGCGAGTCGCTTGAGAAGCTCGACCATGCGCCCGCGCCGGCCGAGCCGGTGCTGCGCGCGATCGAGGCCGAGGTGCTGCCGTGCGGCATTCGCGGCGCCCAGATCGTCCCGATCGTCCATGGCTGGGAAGTTCTGGTCGAGGAAAGCACGCTTGAGGCGGCGGCGCTGGCGCGGTTCGGCGCAGGGCGCGGGACGCTGTTCGAACTGGGCGGCGTGATGCTGGGCGCACGCGCCGCCGATCCGCTGGCCGATGCCGGTGCGGGATGGGCGCTCGGGGATCTTGCCCGCCACCTCGGCGAGCCGGGCGAGGCGGCAATCGCACGCGATCTTGCGGCCGAGCGGCTGACGCGCGCGACGCGCAGGCGGTGGAGCGGCCGCACGCGCGCGCTGGGGGCGATGGCGCATCTGGCGCGCATGGACCTGGCGATCGCCGCCGATGCGCCCATTCCGACGGGGGCGCCGGGCCGCGTCGGCCGTATGCTGTGGCACCGGCTGACGGGGCGTTGAGCCGCTTCTAACCGGCCGGAAATTCTGATAATTTGCGCGCATCAGGGGCAATCCGGGGGGATTGGCGATGTGGCGCTATGCAGTGGGGGCAGTGGTTGCGCTGCTCCTGGGGACGGCCGCGGTCTTGCTGTTCGGCGGACAGGCGCGCGAGCGGGCCGTGCTGCCCGCGGCGCCGAAACCCGGCGCGGGGCAGGCGACACCGACACCGCCGCTTCCGGACGTCGCCCCGAGCGCGCCCGAGCGTAGCCGCGAACAGAAGCGGTTCGACCGATATGACAAGGACCGTAACGGCGCGATCGCACGCGCCGAATATCTGGAGCCGCGTCGCAAGGCCTTCGCCAAGCTCGACCGCGACGGCGACGGCAAGCTGAGCTTCGAGGAGTGGGCGGTGAAGACCACCACGCGTTTCGACCAGGCCGACAAGGACCGATCGGGGACGCTTACCCGCGAAGAGTTCGCCACCACCGCGCCCAAGCGCAAGCCCGCGCATCCGCGCTGTGCCTGCCCGAAACCCGCGCCGGCCGAGGCCGAGGGCGGCGGCAGCGACAGCGACGACTGATCCCTGCTGCGCGCTGCCCCGCGCCGCCGCCGGTCAGGCGACGGGGAGCGGTGCGACCTGTCCCAGCCAGTCCGCAAAGGCAGTGCGCGCGCGTTCGGTGTAGAGCAGCTTGCGATCGGCCTTCCTGGTCCGCCCCGGGATCGGCGGGAACAGCCCGAAATTGACGTTCATCGGCTGATAGGTCTCTGCTTCGGCATCGCCGGTGATGTGCGCGAGCAGCGCGCCGAGCGCGGTTTCGCGTGGCGGCGGGGGCAGCGTGCGTCCGGCAAGTTCGGCGGCGGCGAAGCGGCCGGCGAGCATTCCGATCGCCGCGCTTTCGACATAACCCTCGCACCCCGTCACCTGGCCGGCAAAGCGGATATTCGGGCGCTGGCGCAGGCGCAGGCTGCGATCGAGCAGTTCGGGCGACTTGATGAAGGTGTTGCGATGGAGGCCGCCGAGCCGCGCGAACTCGGCATTTTCGAGGCCGGGGATCGTGCGGAAGATGCGGACCTGTTCGGCATATTTGAGCTTGGTCTGGAAGCCGACCATGTTCCAGAGCGTGCCCGACGCATTGTCCTGGCGCAGCTGGACCACCGCATAGGGCCAGCGGCCGGTGCGCGGATCGTCAAGCCCGACGCCCTTCATCGGGCCGTAGCGGAGCGTATCGACGCCGCGTTCGGCCATCACCTCGATCGGCATGCAGCCGTCGAAATAGGGGACATTCTCCCATTCGCGGAACTCGGTCTTTTCCGCGGCGAGCAGGGCAGCGTGGAAGGCGAGATATTCGTCCTTCGTCATCGGGCAGTTGATATAGTCGCGGCCCGGCCCGGGGGCGGTGGTGTCGATCGCGGTCGGCGGGACGCCGTCGGCCTCTGCGCCGTCAGCCGCGCGGACCTCTGCCCCCTTGTTCCAGCGCGACTGGAACCATGCCTTGTCCAGGTCGATCGAGTCGAAATGGACGATCGGGGCGATCGCATCGAAAAAGGCGAGATGGTCCGCGCCGGTCGCCGCACCGATCGCCTCCGCCAGCGCGGGCGCGGTGAGCGGGCCGGTGGCGACGATCGTCGGGCCCTCTGCCGGAAGCGCGTCGATCCGTTCGCGCACGATCGTGATGTTCGGATGCGCGGCGAGCGCCTGCGTCACTCCGGCCGAAAAGCCGTCGCGATCGACGGCGAGCGCCGACCCGGCGGGCAGGCGGTGCGCATCGCCCTGGGCGAAGATGAGCGAGCCGAGGCGGCGCATCTCCTGATGGAGCAGCCCGACCGCGTTGCGTTCGGCATCATCCGAGCGGAAGCTGTTCGAGCAGACCAGCTCGGCAAGATGGTCGGTCTGGTGCGCCGGGGTCATTTCGCCCGAACCGCGCATTTCGGACAGGCGCACTTTCCAGCCCGCCTGCGCGAGCTGCCAAGCCGCTTCGGATCCGGCGAGGCCGCCGCCGATGATATGGATATCGTACTTCACCCGAGCGCGAATAGCGATTTGGCCGCCGCGGCAAAAGAGCCTCGCCGATCGTCGGTGGGGCGGGGCGGAAAAGGTCGGGGCAGCCGAAGCTGCCCCGTAGTTCGGGGAGGGCCGACGCGAAGAGGGGCAACGCATCGGCCCGCGCGCTGTGCAGCCGGGATATTACAGGCATATTTCCATGACAGCGTTTTCCGCCGTGCCGGTGAAAGGGGCGGAGGCGCCGTTGCCGTGCGGCGGGTCAGTCCTGACGCGGCGTGCGGGGACGGATCAGCCCCTCCTGCGCGACGCTGGCGACCAACTGTCCCTCTCGCGTGTAGATCCGGCCGCGGTTGAAGCCGCGCGAATGGCCGCTCCACGGGCTGTCGGTGGTGTAGAGGAGCCATTGGTCGGCGCGGAACGGCTCATGGAACCAGATCGCGTGATCAAGGCTGGCGGTCTGGACCTGCCCGCGTGCCCAACTGGCACCGTGCGGCAAAAGGCTGGTGCCGAGCAGCGTCATGTCGCTGGCATAGGCGAGCATCGCGCGATGGAGCGCGAGATCGTCGCCCGGCGGCGCAACCACGCGGAACCAGCTGTGCTGGACCGGCTCGCCCGGCTCAGTGGCCAGCCAGCTGTGGCGGCTGGCGGGGCGGATCTCGATCGGGCGACCGCGGGCGATCAGGCGCCGCAGCGCCGGCAATGCGCTGTCGGGCATCATCGCGATCAGTTCGCGCTCGCTCGGCAGCGCCTCGGGCTCGGGGACGCCTTCGGGCATCGGGATCTGGTGCGCATAGCCGGGTTCGGGGCGTTGGAACGAGGCGGTGAGGTTGAGGATCGGCTGGCCGCGCTGCATCGCGACGACGCGACGATTGGCGAAGCTGCGCCCGTCAAAGTCGCGCTCGACGCGATAGAGGATCGGCAGGTTCTCGTCGCCGGGGCGCATGAAATAGGCGTGCAGCGAATGGGCGACCTGTTCGGCCGCCACCGATCGCTGCGCCGCCTGAAGCGCCTGGGCGATTACCTGACCGCCGAACACCCGCCCTTCGCCGCCGGGCTGGCGCGGGCCGCGGAACAGGTCGATGTCGAGCATCTCGACATCGAGCAGCTGGACGAGCCCGGCGACCAGCGCCTCGGGCGTGCGTTCGTCGGTCATCGTGGCGTGCGCGCTCCCCTCAATAACCCGACGCTTCGGCGAGCGCGTTGGCGTGGAAATTGGCGTCGCCGAACAGTTCGGCGAGCACGCGGGCGCGCTTCATGTAGAAGCCGACGTCATAGGCGTCGGTCATGCCGATGCCGCCGTGCATCTGGATCGATTCCTGGACCGAGAGCGTGGTTGCCCAGCCGGTCATCGCCTTCGCGACCGCCACGGCCTCGTCGGCACCGTCGCCGGAATCGAGCAGTTGCTGCGCCTTGAGCACCGCCGCGCGCGCGACCTCCATCTCGCTGTAGAGATGCGCGGCGCGGTGCTGGAGTGCCTGGAAGCTGCCGATCGGCAGGCCGAACTGTTTGCGCTGCTTGAGATAGTCGATGGTCATCGCCATCGCGCCGCCGCCGACGCCGAGCATTTCGGCCGCAGCCCCGGCGCGACCCGCCGCGAGCATCCGCCGCAGCAGTACGCCGCCGGCGTCGACTTCGCCGACGACGCTGTCGGCATCGACCGCCACGCCGTCGAAAGTGATGTCCGATGCAAGGCTCGAATCGGCGAGGCGCTGCGGGTCGATGGCGAGGCCCGCCGCCTTGGGATCGACCGCGAACAGCGTGAGCCCGGCGTCGCCGCTGCCCTCGCCCGTCCGCGCAGCGACGAGCAGCAGATCGGCGACATGCGCGTGATGGACGAAGCGCTTGGTACCGGTGAGGCGGAAGCCGTTGCCCGCACGCTCGGCGCGCATCGCGATCTGACCGGTGAACTTCGCTCCCTCGTCGATCGCAAGCGCGGCGACGGTTTCGCCCGCGAGGATGCCGGGGAACCAGCGGTCGGCATGCGCGGTGCCGCCGAGCGCCGAGACCGCTGCGACTGCGGTGGTGAGGAAAGGCGAGGGGGAGAGATTGCGCCCGATCTCCTCAAGCACGATCCCCGCCTCGACATGGCCGAGGCCCAGGCCGCCCTGGGCCTCGGGAATCAGGATGCCGGTGAAGCCGAGCTCGGCGAAGGATTTCCAGAGATCGCGCGAAAAGCCGGTACGGTCATCGGCGTCGCGGAGCGCGCGCAGGTGCGAAACGGGCGCGTTGGCGGCAACGAAGTCGCGCGCGGTTTCGAGCAGCAGCGACTGGTCGTCGGAGAGAAAGAGCGGCATGGCAATTCCTTTCGGTCACCCGCGTCGCGGCAGCGCGCGCGGCGGGCGGAAACAAGGGGAAGGGCGGGCCGGCGCGGCCGCAAGCCGGTGCCGGCCGGGGCACGACGGCCCCGTCAGGCGCCCGGAAGCTCGAGGATCCGCTTGGCGATGATGTTGAGCTGGATCTCGCTCGTCCCCCCCTCGATCGAGTTGGCCTTGGTACGCAGCCAGGCACGCGCGGCGCGGCCGTGGTGCGAGCGTTCGCTGTCCCATTCGAGTGCGTCGGCACCGCCGGCGGCCATGACGAGTTCGTGGCGCGCCTTGTTGAGCTCGGTCCCGTAATATTTCATCATCGACGGCTGCGCCGGATGCGCGCGGCCCGCCTTGAGCTCGTCGAGGAAGCGTTCGGACATCGCGGCAAAGGCGCGCATGCGGACGTCGAAGGTGGCGATCTGCGCACGCAGCAGCGGATCGGCGAGGCGACCCTGCGCATCAAGGCCGATCGTGGCGATCGCGCCCTCGATCAGCGGATTGCCGCCGGTACCGCCCAGGCCCATGCCCGAGATCATCTCGCGCTCATGGCCGAGCAGATATTTGGCGACGTCCCAACCCTTGTTCTCGTCGTGCACGCGCTGCGACTTGGGCACCTTCACATTGTCGAAGAAGGTCTCGCAGAAGGGCGAATAGCCCGAGATGAGCAGGATCGGTCGGGTCGAGACACCGGGCGACGCCATGTCGAAAAGGACGAAGCTGATCCCGCCCTGCTTCGATTCCTTGCTGGTGCGCACGAGGCAGAAGATCCAGTCCGCCTTGTCGGCGTAGCTGGTCCACACCTTCTGGCCGTTGACGACATAGTGATCGCCTGCGTCCTCGGCCCAGGCCTGAAGCCCGGCCAGGTCCGAGCCGGCATTGGGTTCGGAATAGCCCTGGCACCAGCGGATCTCGCCGCGGGCGATCTTCGGCAGATGTTCGAGCTTCTGTTCCTCGGTGCCGTATTTGAGCAGCGCCGGCCCGAGCATCGAGATGCCGAAGCTGTTGAGCGGGTTTCGGCAATGAAGGCGGGCCATTTCCTCGCGAAGGATCTTGGTCTCCGCGGGCGAGAGGCCGCCGCCGCCATATTGCGTCGGCCAGTCGGGCACCGTCCAGCCGCGCGCCGCCATGCGGTCGAGCCACAGCTTCTGGTCGGGGTGGGCATAATCGGGGTTGCGCCCGCCCCAGGTGATATCCTTTTCCGAGCGCACCGGCTCGCGCATCGCGGGCGGGCAGTTTTCCTCCAGCCAGGCACGGGTTTCCGCGCGGAACTGGTCGAGTTGTTCGGTCATCATCCTCTCCCGATCGCTCCGGGCGAACGGAGGGGCGCGATCGGGGCGCGCGTTCCGCGTCGTCCGCCGATCACCGCCTGTGCGGCCCCCTCCCAGTGCCTGGAGGATTTTGCATGGTTCGCGCCGGCTGGGCTTTTGCCTCTTGTCGGACGACGCGATGATGGGCTGCCCCCTTCCCACGACGGAAGGGGGCATGCCCGGTCACTTGTTGAAGCGTTCGCCCTTTTCCGCCTTTTCACGGAGCAGCGGCGCGACGTCGAAGCCATATTTTTCAAGACCTTCGACGATCTTCTTGAGCCCTTCGCCATCGGCCCAGAACATGGGGCCGCCGCGGTAGGGAGGCCAACCATAGCCATAGACCCAGACGACATCGATGTCGCTCGCGCGCTGTGCCATGCCCTCGGCAAGGATGAGCGCGCCCTCGTTGACCATCGTGTAGAGCGTGCGGACGACGATCTCCTCCTCGGTCACCTCGTGCTGCGGCACGCCGAGCTTGCCGCGCCATTCCTCGATGATCTCGGCCACGCGCGCGCTGTTCGACGGCGTTCGCTTCTCGTCATAGTCGTAGAAGCCTGCCCCCTTCTTCTGCCCCCAGCGACCTTCGGCGGCGAGCGCGTCGCGGATATTCTCGATGCGCGTGGGATCGCGGTGCCAGCCGATGTCGACGCCGGCGAGGTCGGCCATCTGGAACGGCCCCATCGGCATGCCGAAAGCGACATGAACCTTGTCGATCTGTTCCGGCGTCGCACCTTCGAGCAGGAGCTGGTTTGCCTCGACCTGACGCGGCATCAGCATGCGGTTGCCGATGAAGCCGTAGCAGACGCCCGCGATCACGGCGACCTTCTTGATCTTCTTCGACAGCGCCATCGCGGTCGCCAGCACGTCGTCGGCGGTCTTGGCACCGCGAACGATCTCGAGCAGCTTCATCACGTTCGCCGGCGAGAAGAAGTGCAGCCCCAGCACGTCCTGCGGACGGCTGGTGACGGCCGCGATCTCGTCGATGTTGAGATAGCTGGTGTTCGAGGCGAGGATCGCACCCGGCTTGGCGATCTTGTCGAGCCGGCCGAACACGTCCTTCTTCACGTCCATGCTCTCATAGACGGCTTCGATGATGAGGTCGCATTCGGCAAGGTCGTCGAAGTTGAGCGTGGGCTTGAGCAGCCCCATTGCCTTTTCGACCTGTTCGGTCGTCAGTCGCCCCTTGGCCGCGGTGGCTTCGTAATTCTTGCGCATCGTCGCGGTGCCGCGGTCGAGCGCCTCCTGCGCCATTTCCACGATCGTTACCGGGATGCCGGCCGACAGGAAATTCATGCTGATGCCGCCGCCCATCGTGCCGGCACCGATCACGCCGACGCGACGGATGTCACGCAGCGCGATGTCGTCGGCGATGCCGTCGATCTTCGAAGCCTTGCGTTCGGCGAAGAAGATATGGCGCAGCGCTGCCGACTGCTTGCCCATGATGAGCTTCATGAAGCCCATGCGTTCGGCCTGGACGCCCTCGGCATAGGGCTTGGCGATCGTCTGTTCGACGACGCTGATGATTTCGGCCGGCGCGTCGAGCCCGCGGAAACGCTTGGCGTTGGCGGCGCGGAAGCCGTCGAACACGCCCGCATCGGCGACGACGGTCTTTTCCGAGGTGCGCGGCAGCGGACGGGCAGCGGCGACTTCGTTGGCGAAGGCGACGGCGTCGGCAAGCAGGCTGTCCTCGCCCGCCAGACGATCGATCAGCCCCGCGTCCTTTGCCTTGGCGGCGGGGATCGGGTCGCCCTTGGTCATCATGTCGAGCGCGGCTTCGACACCGATCACCCGCGGCAGCCGCTGCGTGCCGCCCGCGCCGGGAAGGATGCCCAGCTTGACTTCGGGCAGGCCGAACTTCGCCGACGGAACGGCGATGCGATAGTGCGCCGCGAGCGCCACCTCACAGCCGCCGCCGAGCGCGGTGCCGTGGACGGCCGCGATCACCGGCTTGTCGAGCGCCTCGATCTGATCGACGAGCACCGGCAGCGAGGGTTCCTGCATCGGCTTGCCGAACTCGGTGATGTCGGCGCCGGCGAAAAAGGTCTTGCCGGCACAGGTGATGACGACGGCCTTGATGCTGTCGTCGTTCTTCGCCTGTTCGATGCCAGCCTGAAGCCCCTGACGCACCGCCGCGCCGAGCGCATTCACCGGCGGGTTGTCGGAGGTGAGGATCAGGACATCGCCCTGACGACTGGTGGTAATCACGGACATTATCGAACTCCCTCGTTCGTCTTTCCGGCATGCGCCGGGATGGTGTGAGATATGGTTTGAGATGGTGTGACCCGCAGCAGCGGGGTGGGCGCCGTGCTCATTGCGTCAGCGCCGCGTAGATCAGCGTCTTGAGCTCGCGCCGGATCGGATAGAGCATCGACGGCGAGAACTGCGTCATGAACACCATGCTGATGCGTTCGACCGGGTCGACGAAGAAGGCGGTCGAGAACATGCCGCCCCAGTAGAACTCGCCGGGCGAGCCGGGGATCATCGTCTTGGCCACGTCCATGTTGATCGCGAAGCCGAGGCCGAACCCGGTGCCGGCATTGGTCGCCTCGCTGAACAGCGCGCGCGACAGGCTGGTCAGGTCGCGGCCGCCCGGCAGGTGGTTGATCGTCATCAGCTCGATCGTCTTGGGCGACACGAGCCGCGTGCCGTCGAGCGCGCCGCGATTGAGCAGCATGGTGTTGAAGCGGTGATAGTCGAGCGCCGTCGAAACGAGCCCGCCGCCGCCCGAGAGCAGCCGCGGGAAGCGCGACCAGGCCGAAGCCTCCCCGCGATCGTACATCACCCGACCCTCGCCCGGCTTCATCGTCCAGCAGTCGGCCAGGCGGTGCACCTTGTCCTCGGGTACCTGGAAGAAGGTGTCGTCCATCGCCAGCGGGGCGAAGATGCGCTTGGCGAAGAAGCGGTCGAGCCGCTGCCCCGAAAGCCGTTCGACCACCGCGCCGAGCACGTCGGTCGACACCGAATAGTTCCATTCCTCGCCAGGCGAGAATTCGAGCGGCAGCTTGCCGAGGGCCGCGACGAACTCGTCGAGCGTCAGGTTGCCGTGCCAGCTTTCGATCCGGCCTTCGCGATAGGCGGCGTCGACATTGGTGCGGTTCTGGAAGCCATAGGTCAGCCCCGAGGTGTGCCGCAGCAGGTCGATCATCCGCATCGGCTGCGCCGTCGGCCGCGTGGCGAACGGAACGCCGGCGCCCCCGCCGGCATAGACGCCGAGGCCCTTGAACTCGGGCAGGACGTGATGAACCGGCGTGTCGAGCGCGACCAGCCCTTCCTCGACCAGCATCATGAAGGCGATGCTGGTGATCGGCTTGGTCATCGACGCGATGCGGAACAACGTCGTCTCGTCGACCGGAGCCCCGCCCTCGCGTGCGGCGCCCTGATGCGAGAAATGCACGACCGCGCCGTCGCGTGCGATCAGCAGCTGGGCGTGGGGAAGGCGCCCCGAGTCGAGGTAGCGTTGCTTGACGAACGCGTCGATGCGGGCAAGCCGCGCGGCATCGAATCCGTAGCGTTCGGGCGGTGCGATCGTCATGCGGCGGGCATACCTCTCTTTCGAATCCTTCTCCGCCGGGCTTGGCCGGCTTGGCCCCATTCTATTGCCTTGAGCGCGCTTTTAATCAACAGTAACGTTCGAGTCCGGAGAGAGCGAAAACGCCAAACCCGACTTTCGGAAACGAAAAGCCATGCAGCTTAGGAGAGACAGGTGCAGCTTGAACCGATCGTGCCGATCGATCCCGATTGGCCGAGGATGTCGCTCGACCAGGTAAGGTCGATCCTCACCGCGCCCGGCGCGCGTTTCGAAATGGAGACGGTCGAGATCCGCGGCGTCCCCACACGGGTCTGGAAGAATGCGCCGCCGAGCCTGCGTGTGCTCGCCCAGCTGGCGCGGGGGTGGGGCGAGCGGACCTTCACCGTCTATGAAGGCGAGCGGGTCAGCTATGAAGCGACCTATCGCGCGACCGTGGCGCTGGCGCACCGGCTGCTGGCGGCGGGGATCGGCAAGGGCGACCGGGTAGCGCTCGCGATGCGCAATCTGCCCGAATGGCCGGTCGTCTTCTTTGCCGCGGTGAGCATCGGTGCGATCATCGTGCCGCTGAACGCATGGTGGACCGGCGCCGAGCTGGAATATGGGCTGCGCGACTCGGGCGCCAAATTGCTGGTCGTCGACGGCGAGCGGCACGAGCGGCTTCGCCATTGCTATGATCGCATGCCCGCGCTGGAACAGGTCGTGGTGGCCCGTGCGCTGGGTTCGGTGGATGCGGGCGCGGTGACGCTCGACAGCTGGGTTGGGGATAGCGGCGCATGGGCGACGCTGCCCGACCAGCTTTTCCCCGATTGCGACATCGCCCCCGACGACGATGCGGCGATCTTCTACACCAGCGGCACGACCGGACATCCGAAGGGGGCGATCGGCTCGCACCGCAACTTCATCACCAACATCTTCACCAGCGCCTATGTCTCGGCGCGCACGGTGCTTCGTCGCGGCGAGATGCCGCCCGAAATGCCCGAGCCGAAGGTGATGCTGCTCGTCATCCCGCTGTTCCACGTCACGGCGTGCAGCGCGGTGATGATGGGGTCGATCGCGACGGGCTCGTCGCTGGTGATGATGCGCAAGTGGGACGTCGAGGGCGCGATGGCGCTGATCGAGCGCGAGAAGGTGCAGTTGACCGGCGGCGTTCCGACGATCGCCTGGCAGCTGATCGAGCATCCGGCGCGCAGCCGCTATGACCTGTCGAGCCTCGACACGATCGCCTATGGCGGCGCCCCGTCGGCGCCCGAACTGGTGCGGCGGATCCACGAAGAGTTCGGCGCGCTGCCCGGCAACGGCTGGGGGATGACCGAGACGACCGCAACCGTCACCAACCACCAGGGCGAGGAATATCTGACGCGCCCGACGAGCGCCGGGCCGCCCGTGCCGACGGCCGACCTGAAGATCATGAGCGTCGACGGCACCACCGAACTGCCGCTGGGTGAGGTCGGCGAACTGTGGGCGCGGGGGCCGATGGTGATGCGCGGCTATTGGAACAAGCCCGAGGCGACCGCCGAGACCTTCATCGAGGGCTGGGTGCGCACGGGCGACCTTGCGCGGCTCGACGAGGAAGGGTTCCTCTACATCGTCGACCGGGCAAAGGATATCGTGATCCGGGGTGGCGAAAACATCTATTCGTCCGAGGTCGAGGACGTGCTTTACGCCCATCCCGCCGTCACCGACTGCGCGTTGATCGGCATTCCGCACAAGACGCTGGGCGAGGAGCCGGCGGCGGTGGTGCACCTCGCGCCGGGAATGCATGCGAGCGAGGAAGAGCTGCAGGCGTGGGTGCGCGCCCGGCTGGCGGCGTTCAAGGTTCCGGTGGCGATCCGGTTCGTGAAGGAAGTGCTTCCGCGCAACGCCAACGGCAAAATCCTGAAGAAGGAACTGCACGCGCTGTTCGCCGAGGAGGTCGCGGCCTGAAATCCGCGATCGGTGCCGGGCGCCTGCGAATCGGGTGCCCGGCGCATTTTCCGCCCCGATTCGCGATCGTTTTCGCCCCTCCTGTCCAAAAGTGATTCGCGCCCCGAATCGCCGCTGATTCGGGCCCGGCGACATTGCCGTCCGCCGGGGGGCTGCCTACTATGGCGGCAAGGGGAGTATCGTGGACGAACGCACCGGACGATTTGAGGAAGACGCAGCGTCGGCCGCCGCATTGGCCGAAGCCGAGGACGCGCATGAGGCGGGCCGGCGCGACCGGTTGATGGCGGCGATGACGCTGATCCTGGGGGCAGGGCTGTTGCTTGCCTTGCCCTTTGCGTTGCAGGCAGGCGCACCGTTTTTCCTGCCGCTCACGGCGGCGCTGGTGATCGCGATCGCGCTGGTGCCGCTGCTCGAATGGCTGGAACGTCATCGCGTGCCCGCGCCGCTGGCGGCGTTCATTTGCGTGCTGCTGTTCCTGACGGGCGCCAATGCGGCGCTCGTTTCGATCGTCGTCCCGGCGTGGCAGTGGATCCAGCGGCTTCCCGAAAGCGTGCCGCAGATCCAGCACAATATCGAACCGCTGATCCGCTTCTATGCCAATCTCGAACAGTTCGTGGACAAGACGCTGCGCAATTTCGCGACGGCGCCGATCCGTCAGCCCGAGGCGATCACCGCGCCGCCGCCGCGATCGCTGATCGACCTGCTGACGACCTCGGCCCCCTCGGCACTGATCGAAATGTTCTTCGCGATCCTTGTGATCTATTTCTTTCTCTCCGGCTGGACGCGGCTTCGCCAGCGCGCGATCACCAGCCGGGCGAGCTTTGGCGGCGCGATGGCGACCGCACGCGTCATCCAGGACGTCGTCGACGACACCTCGGCCTATCTCGGCACGATCACGCTCATCAACCTGTCGCTGGGTCTGATCGTCGCGGGCGCGCTGTGGATGCTGGGCATGCCGTCGCCGCTGATGTGGGGCGGCATCGTCGCGCTGCTCAACTACATCCCCTATATCGGCCCGGTGATGGCGGCGATCCTGCTGGGCGTGGGCGGGCTGATGAGCTTTGCCGACATCGGCACGGCGATGGTTCCCGCGGCGATGATGATCGGCGCCCACCTGATCGAGGCGAACGTCGTGACGCCGTTGATCGTCGGGCACCGGCTAACGATCAGCCCGATCCTGATTCTCGTCTCGCTGTCGTTCTGGGGATGGGTGTGGGGCACGACGGGCGCGTTGCTCGCAGTGCCGCTGCTCATCATCGTCCAGACGATCGTGGATGCCGCCGGCAAGCCCGATATCGCCGGTTTCCTGTTCGAACATGGCGCGCTGGTGCGTGATCCCGCTGATCTGAAGGGGCATCGTCGACAAAGTCGTGATCAATCCGGTTGACAGGCGTTCGAGGCACGGTTAGTGGGCGCCTCCTCGCTTGGAACGAGCGGGTGTAGCTCAGTTGGTTAGAGCGCCGGCCTGTCACGCCGGAG
>JAFABD010000187.1 GCA_023426225.1 Pseudomonadota bacterium
CCGGGCGGGGGCCGCGGGGCCCCGGCGCGGCGGGTCAGAATTCGGCCCAGTCGCCGTCGGCTACCGCCGACACCGGCACCGGCTTCACCGACGCCGCCGATCCCTCGCCGCCCGGCGCGGGCAGCGGCGATGCGGCAGGACGCTGCGGCACGAAGCTGCGCGGCCCCGGCCGGTTGTCGCTGCTCACCTTGAACCGGTGCGCGCGGCTCGCCAGCGTCTCGACCTCGTGCGCCAGCGTGCGCGCCGCGGCCGAAGTCTGCTCGACCATCGCCGCATTCTGCTGGGTCGAACGGTCCATCTCGTTGACGACGCTCGCAATGCCGCTGATCGTCGTCGACTGGACGCGATTGTCCTCGGCCATGCTGGCGATCAGCGTGTGGACCTGCTCGACGCTCGACGAGATGCTCGCCAGCGCGCCGTCGACATTGTGGACCGCGCTCACCGCCTCGCCGATATCGTCCTGCGTCGCGGTCAGCTGTTCGCGGGCGCGCTTGGCTTCCTCTTCCGAACGCATCGCCAGCTGCGACACCAGGTCGGCGACGACGGCAAAGCCGCGTCCCGCCTCGCCCGCCCGGCCGGCCTCGACCGCGGCGTTCATCGCCAGCACGCGCGTCTGGAACGCGATCTTGTCCAGGCCCTCGATGACGCCGTCGATGCCCTGCGCGCTTTCGGCGACGCGGTTCATCGCCGCGACCACCTTGTCGGCGGTGGCGCGACCGCCCTCGACATTGGCGACCGCCTCGACCGTCTGGCCGACGGTCCGCTCGGCGGCGGCGGCGGTGCTCTTCAGCCGCTCTTCCATCTGCGACAGCGAGGCAGAGGCTTCCTCCAGGCTCGCGGCATTGGTCTCGGTGCGACGCGCCAGATCGTCGGCGGCACGCGCGATCTCGTCCGATCCGGTGCGGATGCCGTCGCTCGCCTCGGTCATCGCGCCGATCAGCTCGCGCAGGTGCTGCAGCGCCTCGTTGTAATTGGCGCGCAGCGCTTCATACCCGGCCGGGAACGCCTCGCGGATTTCCAGCGTCAGGTCGCCCTGCGACATCGCCTCGAGCCCGCCGGTCAGCGCCTCGACGACGATCTTCTGCGCCCGGTCGGCCTCGGCCTTGGCGGCTTCCGCCTTTTCCTTGGCCAGCGCCGAGTCACAGAACACGCCCAGCGCCTTGGCCATGTCGCCCAGTTCGTCGATCCGATCCAGGCCCGGCACGTTGCTCGTCGCGTCGCCGTCGGCAAGCGAACGCATGCGACGCGTCAGCGCGTTGAGCGGCATCGTCACCGACCGCGCGAGCAGCCAGCCGAGCCCGGCCATGCCGACCATGCCCATCAGCGCCAGCCCGATCAGGATCATCGACTGCTGCCAGACGCCGCTCCACACGTCGTCTTCATACAGGCCGGTGCCGACGATCCACCCCCAGGGGGCGAACAGGCGGACATAGGAAACCTTGGGCTGCGGATCTTCCTTGCCCGGCTTGGGCCAGCGATACCGCACCACGCCGCCCTTGGGGTCGGCGGTCGCGGTCTTGACGAACTCGACGAACGGATGGACGCCGTCGGCGTCGACCTGGCTCGACATGTCCTTGCCGACCAGCTCGGGCTTGACCGGGTGCATCAGCATCCGGCGCGACTTGTCGTTGATCCAGAAATAGCCGCTCTCGCCATAACGCATCGCGCGCACGGCGTTCATCGCCGCGGCCTGCGCCTGGTCGCGCGTCATCGCGCCCTTTTCTTCCTGCGAATGATAATATTCGACAACGCTATAGGCTGAATCGGTCGTGCCGTGAGTCTGGCTCTCGATCTGGTCGAAGAGCACCGCGCTCAGGCGGAAAAGGGCCATGCCCAACCCGATCGTCATCGCACACAGCGCCGCGACGGTTAGCAGGTTCAGCCGCCCCGCGATCTTCAAACGCATCTTCCCAAAACTCCGGTATGCCTTCCCCGGACTTATAGGATGCGCAGGCACCCGGGCGGGGAAAACCGCCCGATTCTGGTGAATTTTACTTATGCTTCCGCAGGATAGCTGCGGCCCGTGCCGCGCTTACCGTAGCGTCAGGCGCTGCCCCTGATGCGGCAGCACGAACCGCACGCCCAGGTCGTTTCCGGCCGCCAGTTCGGCCATGATCCGCGCGCCGGGCTGTTCGCGCGTCAGGGCATATTTGACGTGCGACACCACCACCGTCAGCCCCTCGAGCGATCCGCGACCGCCCGCCAGCGCCTCCAGCTCGTGCAGCGAGGCGAGCAGCCAGCGCGGCGTCAGGTGGCCGAACAGCTTGTCGTCGGGCCGGTCGGACGGGAACGACACCTCGACGATCACCGCCTTCAGCCGCCGCTCGCGCACGCGGTCGGCCACCGCCGCCCAGATGCGGTGCATCGCATCGGCATGTTCGACCGGGTCGGGGCCGGTGTCGCCGAAGCACAGCATCGCGTCGCGGCCATGCTCGATCAGGAACGCGGTCGATTCGGTGCCGCCATGCGCCAGCGGAAAGGGCGTCACCTGCATCGCCGTCCCGGCGATCGGCGTCGCCTCGCCGGGGCGCAGCGTCGCCATGTGATATTTGCCCAGCCGCGGCGGCTCGCCTGCGTCGGTGAAGTTGCTCCACGGCCCCGCGCGGAAATAGCTGCGCAGCAATTCGCTCTCGACCGACGGCAGCGCATAGATCGGCTTGGGCGCGTCCTCGGGCGACGCGATCACCAGCCCTGCGACATGGTCGAGATGCGCGTGGCTGATCAGATAGCCCTTGATCGTGTCGCGCAGCACCCAGCCGACGCGGCTCAGCCCGGCATCGGCAGGAACGCGGATATCGTCCAGCGCATGCGCGCGCTCGGCGGCGCGGATGCCGTTCACCAGAGCGCCCGCGTCGCACATCACGCCGGCGGTCGCGCCCGTCGGCCGCACCAGATAGGCGCTCAGGTCGCCGTCGGCGATGCCGCCCGTCGCGCCGAGCACGACGACGTCGAACCCGCCGTTCACCGCGCCGCGCTTCGGCCCGGCCAGCGCGGGGGACGCCGGGACCAGCGCCGCGG
>JAFABD010000080.1 GCA_023426225.1 Pseudomonadota bacterium
ACGGGCCGCAGGTGCGCGTGGCCGATACCGGCGCGGCGCTCGACGCACTGGGGCGCGCGGCGCGTGCGCGGATGCGGGGCCAGGTGATCGGCGTCACCGGATCGGTGGGCAAGACCGGCACCAAGGAGGCGCTGTTCGCCGCGCTCGACCGGATCGAGCCGGGCGCGGCGCATCGTTCGGTCAAGAGCTACAACAACCATACCGGCGTGCCGCTGAGCCTTGCCCGGATGCCGCGCGAGGCGCGGTTCGGCGTGTTCGAGATGGGGATGAACCATGCCGGCGAGCTGGCGCAGCTCACCCGGCTGGTGCGCCCGCACGTCGCGATCGTCACCACGATCGCCCCGGCGCATCTGGGCTTTTTCGCCGATGTCGGCGCGATCGCCGACGCCAAGGCCGAGATTTTCGAGGGGCTGGAGCCCGGCGGCACCGCGATCGTCCCGTTCGACAGCCCGTATCGCGACCGGCTGGCGGCGGCGGCGCGGCACCATGCGGGGCGCATCGTCACCTTCGGGCTGGGCGAGGGCGCCGATTACCGTGCGGCCGACACGATGCGCACGCGCACCGGCGGCACCTTTGTCACCGCGCGGTTCGATGCGCGCGAGCTGAGCTTCACGATCGGCCAGCCCGGCGCACACTGGGTGGCGAACGCGATGGCGATCCTGGCCGCCGTCGACGCGGTGGGCGGCGACCTGGAGCTGGCCGGGCTGGCGCTGGCCGAGATGGACGGGCTGGCGGGGCGCGGGCGGCGCTTTCTGGCGCCGGTACGCGACGGCGAGGCGCTGGTGATCGACGAGAGCTATAACGCCAATCCCGCGTCGATGCGCGCGACGCTGGCGGTGCTGGGGCAGGAGCCGGGGCGCCGGCTGGCGGTGCTGGGCGAGATGCGCGAGCTGGGCGACCATGCCGAGGCATTCCACGCCGAACTCGCCGAACCGATCGCCGAGGCGGGCGTCGCCAAGGCGATTCTGGTCGGGCCGGCGATGGCGCCGCTTGCAAAGGCGCTTGAGGGACGCACCGATTTCGTCCATGTGCCCGACGCCGCCGCGGCGCTGAGCCGGCTTGAAGCCATGCTCCACCCCGGCGACGCGGTTCTCGTCAAAGGGTCCAACGGCGTGCGGCTCGCGACCGTCGTCGCCGCGCTGGCGGAAAGGCAAGCATGTTCTATCTGATCGCGGAGCATCTGGGGTTTCCCGGAGTCCTGAATCTTTTCCGCTACATCACGTTCCGGACCGGCGCGTCGATCGCGACGGCGCTGTTGCTGGGGCTCATCATCGGGCCGCGCTTCATCGGCTGGCTGCGCGTGCGGCAGGGCAAGGGGCAGCCGATCCGCACCGACGGGCCGCAGAGCCACCTGGCCAAGCGCGGCACGCCGACGATGGGCGGGCTGATGATCCTGACCGCGCTTTCGGTGTCGCTGCTGCTGTGGATGGACCTGTCGAACGCCTATGTGTGGGCGTGCCTGTTCGTCACGCTGGGCTTCGGCATGATCGGGTTCCTCGACGACTATGACAAGGTGCGCAAGGCAAGCACCGCGGGCGTTTCCGGGCGCGTGCGGCTGCTGGGCGAATTCGCGATCGCGGGCGTCGCGAGCTGGATCATCGTGTCGCAGTCGGGGACGCAGCTTTACGTGCCGTTCCTGAGCTGGGTCCATCCGGACCTCGGCTATTTCTATATCCTGTTCGCCGCGTTCACGATCGTCGCCTTCGGCAACGCGGTGAACCTGACCGACGGGCTTGATGGCCTGGCGTCGATGCCGGTCATCATCGCGAGCCTCGCCTTCATGGTGATCGTCTACCTGACGGGCAACGCCAAGTTCGCCACCTATCTGGGCATCCCCCACGTGCCGGGATCGGGCGAGCTTTCGATTTTCTGCGGCGCGATCGTCGGGGCGGGGCTCGCCTTTCTGTGGTTCAATGCGCCGCCGGCGGCGGTGTTCATGGGCGATACGGGCAGCCTGGCGCTGGGCGGCGCGCTGGGGACGATCGCCGTCACCGCGCATCACGAGCTGGTGCTGGGGATCATCGGCGGGCTGTTCGTGATCGAGGCGCTGAGCGTCATCATCCAGGTGTTCTTCTATAAGCGCACCGGCAAGCGCGTGTTCAAGATGGCGCCGATCCACCATCATTTCGAGCAGCTCGGCTGGGCCGAGCCGACCGTGGTGATCCGTTTCTGGATTATCGCGTTCGTGCTGGCGCTCGCCGGTCTTGCGACGCTGAAGCTGCGGTGATTACCAGCGCGGCCTGGCGCGGCAAACGCTATGCGGTGCTCGGGCTCGCCCGCACGGGCGCGGCGACCGTGCGCGCGCTGGCGGCGAGCGGGGCGGACGTGCTGGCGTGGGATTCGAATGCGGCGGCGCGGGCCGCCGTTGCCGATGCGGGGGCTGCGCTGACGATCGGCGATCCGCTGGCCGCCGACCTGACCGGTTATGCCGGGATGATCGTTTCGCCGGGCGTGCCGATCAACCGCCACCCGATCGCGGCGCATGCGCGCGCGGCGGGCGTGCCGGTGATCGGCGACATCGAGCTGTTCGCGCAGGTGCGCGGCGACCTGCCGCCGCACCGCGTCGTCGGCATCACCGGGACGAACGGCAAGTCGACGACCACCGCGCTGATCCATCACATCCTCTCGACCGCGGGCATTCCCGCACGGCTGGGCGGCAATATCGGCCTGCCGATCCTGGGGCAGGAGCCGCTGCCCGAGGGCGGCGTCTATGTGCTGGAGCTGTCGAGCTACCAGATCGACCTGACCCACAGCCTCGACTGCGACGTCGCGGTGCTGCTCAACATCACCCCTGACCATCTCGACCGCTATGACGGCTTCGAGGGCTATGCTGCCTCCAAGGCGCGGCTGTTCGCGATGCAGAGCAAGGGCCATGCCGCCATTATCGGCATCGGCGATGCCGCTTCGGCGAACATCGCCCGGCAGGTGGCGTTGTCTGGCCGCAGCGAGGACGTGACCAAGATCGCGCCGGGCGTGTGCATGGACCAGTCGCGCTGGCCGGCGCTGCAGGGGCCGCACAATGCGCAGAACGCGCTGGCCGCGATCGCCGCGTGCGAGGCGCTGGGCATCGACCGCGCGGCGATCGACCGCGGGCTGGAGACCTTTCCCGGGCTGCCGCACCGGATGGAGCGGATCGCGACGCGGAACGGCGTGCTGTTCGTCAACGACAGCAAGGCGACCAATCCCGAATCGACCGCGCCCGCGCTTGCGGCATATCCCCGCATCCACTGGATCCTGGGCGGCGTCGCCAAGACCGACAATCTGGAGGCATGCCGGCCGGGGTTCGGCCATGTCGTGCGCGCCTATACGATCGGCGATGCCGGGCCGATGTTCGAGCGGCTGCTGACCGGCACGGTGCCCGTCGAGGCGGCGGGGACGCTGGCCGCGGCGGTGGCGCGCGCGGCGGCGCTGGCGCAGCCGGGCGAGGTCGTGCTGCTGTCGCCCGCGTGCGCCTCGTTCGACCAGTTCCGCGACTATGAGGCGCGCGGCCGCGCCTTTGTCGAGGCGGTGGAGGCGCTGGGATGAGCGACGCCGCCGAGGGAGAGACCATCGGCACCGAAGTGAAGCGTCGCGTCCAGAAACAGCTCGGCCGCGCGAACACGTCGCGCGCGGGCATGTGGTTCTGGGAAGTCGACCGCGTGCTGCTGCTGCTCGTGCTGCTGCTGATCGGCATCGGACTGGTCGCGGTGGCGGCGGCGTCGCCCGCGACCGCGCGGCGTTATTCGGACGCCACGCACATCATGCCGACCATGTATTATTTCTGGCGGCAGGTGATGTGGGTGTGCGTCTCGCTGCCCGTGCTCGTCGGCGTGTCGATGCTGCCGGTGACGGCGGCGCGGCGGCTGGCGCTGGCAGGCGCGGCGGTGTTCGTCGTGCTGCTGATGCTGGTGCCGGTGATCGGGCACGAGACCAACGGCGCGCGGCGCTGGATCAACCTGGGCGTTTCCGAATTCCAGCCTTCGGAGTTCCTGAAACCGCTGTTCATCGTCGCGACGGCGTGGATGCTTTCGTTCCGCGCCAAGGATCCCGAGCTGCCCGTGCTGTTCCTGACGGGTGCGCTCACCGCGCTGATCGGCGTGCTGCTGATGCTCCAGCCCGATTTCGGCCAGACGATCGTGTTCGGCACGGTGTGGGTGATCCTGCTGATGATCTCCGGCATCTCGCCCGCGGCGATCGGCGCGCTGATGGGCAGCGCGGTGGCGGGCGTGGTCGCGGCCTATCTGTTCTATTCGACCGCGCGGACGCGGATCGACAACTTCCTGTTCCCGACCAAGGACGCCGCGCTCGCCGACCGCTACCAGATCGAGATGGCGCACCAGACGCTGACCGAGGGCGGGCTGTTCGGCACCGGGCCGGGGCTGGGGCAGGTGAAGTTCCGGCTGCCCGAGGCGCATACCGATTACATCTTTTCGGTGATCGGCGAGGAATTCGGGCTGATGGCGTGCGCGGTGATCGTGCTGCTCTATGCCGCGATCGTGATCCGCGTGTTCATGAAGATGCTCGACGAGGAGGACGCGTTCCGGCTGCTCGCGGCATCGGGACTGGCGGCGCAGTTCGGCGTGCAGGCGATGATCAACATGGCGGTCAACGTCGGCATCGCGCCGTCGAAGGGCATGACGCTGCCCTTTATCAGCTATGGCGGGTCGTCGATGATCGCGTTGTCGATCGGCTTTGGACTGCTGCTCGCTTTCACGCGTCGAAACCCGTATCTGAAGCGCTCTCCCTATGCAGGGCGGTGGAGCAAGGCATGACGAATTCGCGAACCTATGTTCTGGCAGCCGGCGGAACCGGGGGGCACATGGTGCCCGCCGCGGCGCTGGCGGTGGAACTGGCGAACCGGGGGCACCAGGTCGCGCTGGTGAGCGACGACCGCGGCGTGCGCTTTCCCGGACTGTTCGACGGCGTCGAGACGCATGTGCTGCCCGCGGGGCGGCTAGGCGGCGGGCCGCTCGGCTATCTGCGTGCGGCGCGCAAGGTGCTGGCGGGACGCGCGATGGCACGCAGCCTGTATCGCGAGATCGAGCCGGCGGCGGTGATCGGTTTCGGCGGCTATCCGGCGCTGCCCGCGCTGCTCGCGGCGTTTTCGGCGGGCGTGCCGACGATCATCCACGAACAGAATGCGGTGCTGGGGCGCGTCAACCGCTTCGTCGCGCCGCGCGTCGACGCGATCGCGACCTCCTACGACGCGGTCGAGCGGATGAAGCCGGGCTGGGCGGCCAAGACGCACCTGGTCGGCAACCCCGTGCGCGAGACGGTGCTCGACCTGCGCGACCGGCCCTATCCCGCGCTGGACGAGGACGGCATCTTTCGCGTGCTCGTCACCGGCGGCAGCCAGGGTGCGTCGATCCTGAGCCAGGTGGTGCCCGACGGGCTGGCGCTGCTGCCGATCCATTTCCGCCGCCGGTTGCAGGTGACGCACCAGGCGCGGATCGAGGATATCGACATGGTCCGCGCCAAATATCAGGAACACGGCATCGCGGCCGAGATCGCCACCTATCTTCCCGACCTGCCCGAGCATCTTGCCTGGGCGCATGTGGTGATCGCGCGCGCGGGCGCATCGACGATCGCCGAGCTGACCGCGGCGGGGCGCCCGGCGATCCTGGTCCCGCTGCCCAGCGCGACCGACGACCACCAGGCCGCCAATGCGCGCGAGATCACCAAGGCGGGCGGCGCGCGGACCATCCCGCAGCGACTGTTCACCGCGACCGAACTTGCCAAGCAGATCCAGAAGCTGGGCCTCGACACCGAGGGGCTGGCGCTGGCGGCGTCGCGCGCGCGCAGTTGCGGGCGGCCGCACGCGGTGCGCGACCTTGCCGATCTCGTCGAATCCATCAACGCGCCCGCCGCCCCGATCGGGATGCGGCCGGCGCCAGTTTCGGGCGGGAGGCCCGCTTACGCATGAAAGGTGTCGCAACCGACATCGGCACGATCCATTTCGTCGGCATCGGCGGGATCGGGATGTCCGGTATCGCCGAGGTGATGCACAATCTGGGCTATCGCGTGCAGGGTTCGGACATGGCCGACAGCTATGTCGTCCAGGGGCTGCGCGACCGGGGCATCCCGGTGACGATCGGCCACAAGGCGGAGAATGTCGGCGATGCCGCGGTGGTGGTGACGTCGACCGCGATCCATCGCGACAATCCCGAGGTCGAGGCCGCGTATGAGCGCCGTATCCCGGTGGTGCGCCGCGCCGAGATGCTCGCCGAGCTGATGCGGCTGAAGTCGACCGTCGCGGTGGCGGGGACGCACGGCAAGACGACGACCACGTCGATGGTCGCCGCGCTGCTCGACGCGGGCGGGATCGACCCCACCGTCATCAACGGCGGCATCATCAACCAGTACGGCTCGAACGCCCGGCTGGGCGACAGCGAATGGATGGTGATCGAGGCCGACGAGAGCGACGGCAGCTTCCTGCGGCTCGACGGCACGATCGCGGTCGTGACCAATATCGACCCCGAGCATCTGGACCATTACGGCTCGTTCGACCGGGTGAAGGACGCGTTCGTCGAGTTCATCGAGAATGTGCCCTTTTACGGCGCGGCGCTGCTGTGCCTCGACCATCCCGAGGTCCAGGCGATCATCCCGCGCGTGCATGACCGCCGCATCGTGACCTATGGCTTTGCCGCGAGCGCCGATGTGCGCGGGGTGAACGTCACCCCCTATCCCGGCGGCAACCGGTTCGAGGCGATCATCCGCCAGCGCGACGGGACGACGCGGTCGATCGAGAATATCGAGCTGCCGATGCCCGGCCGTCACAATGTCCAGAACGCGCTTGCCGCGATCGGCGTCGCGCTGGAGCTGGGGATTGCCGACGCGACGATCCAGAAGGGCTTTGCGCAGTTCGGCGGGGTCAAGCGCCGCTTTACCAAGGTCGGCGAAGTCGGCGGCGCGACCGTGATCGACGATTACGGCCATCACCCGGTGGAGATCCGCGCGGTGCTGGCGGCGGCGCGCGAGAGCGCGCGCGGCCGGGTGATCGCGGTGGTGCAGCCGCACCGTTATTCGCGGCTCGCCAACCTGATGGAAGAGTTCGCGCAGGCGTTCAACGATGCCGACATGGTCTATGTGGCGCCGGTCTATGCCGCGGGCGAGACGCCGCGCGAGGGCGTCGACGCCGAGACGCTGGTGGCGAGCATCAAGCGGCGCGGACACCGCGCGGCGGCGGCGGTAGCCGATCCGGCGGCGCTGGCGGCGGCGCTGGCCCCGGTGGTGGCGCCGGGCGACCTGGTCGTCTGCCTGGGCG
>JAFABD010000110.1 GCA_023426225.1 Pseudomonadota bacterium
TGCCCGGCCGGTCGCCGCCGGCCGGGCACGCGCCGGACCGCAGGTCAGCCGCCGATCAGCTCGCGGCCGATGAGCATCCGGCGGATTTCGTTGGTGCCCGCGCCGATATCGAGCAGCTTGGCATCGCGCAGGAAGCGTTCGACCGGCCAGTCGCGCGTATAGCCCGCGCCGCCGAGCGCCTGCACCGCCTCGCCCGCGACGCGGAAGGCGTTTTCGCTGGCGAGCAGGATCGCCCCCGCCGCGTCGAAGCGCGTCGTGCGCCCCGCATCGCAGTTGCGCGCGACCGCATAGACATAGGCGCGCGCCGAATTGAGCGCGACATACATATCGGCGACCTTGGCCTGGACGAGCTGGAAGCTGCCGATCGGCTGGCCGAACTGCTTGCGTTCGCGGACATAGGGCAGGACGACGTCGAGGCACGCCTGCATGATCCCGAGCTGGATCCCCGCGAGCACGGCGCGTTCATAGTCGAGCCCGCTCATCAGCACGCCGACGCCGCCGTGGAGCGGCCCCATCACATTTTCCTCGGGCACCTCGCAGTCGGTGAAGACCAGCTCGGCCGTGGGCGAGCCGCGCATCCCCATCTTGTCGATCTTTTGCCCGATCGCGAAGCCGGGCATGTCCTTTTCGATGAGGAAGGTGGTGATCCCGCGCGAGCCGTCGCCCGTCTTGGCATAGACGACGAGCGTGTCGGCATAGGGCGCGTTGGTGATCCAGAACTTGGTGCCGTTGAGCACATAGCCGCGATCGGTGCGTTCGGCGCGCAGCCGCATCGACACGACGTCCGAGCCCGCGCCGGCTTCGGACATGGCGAGGCTGCCGACATGCTCGCCCGAGATCAGCCTGGGCAGGAAGCGCGCCTTTTGTTCGGGATTGCCCCAGCGCGCGATCTGGTTGACGCACAGGTTCGAATGCGCGCCGTAGCTGAGCCCGATCGAGGCCGAGGCGCGCGCGACTTCCTCGCACGCGACGACATGTTCGAGATAGCCGAGCCCGAGCCCGCCATCGGCTTCGGCCACGGTGATGCCGTGCAGCCCCAGCTCGCCCATCGCCGGCCACAGCTCGTAGCGGGGGAACCAGTCCTCGGCGTCGATGCGGGCGGCGAGCGGGGCGATCCGTTCCTGCGCGAAGCGGCGCGTGGTGTCGCGAATCATCTCGGCGGTTTCGCCGAGGGCGAAATCGAAATCAGGCGTCATCGTCATCCTCTCAAGCGGTCACGACCATCCCGTCGCGTACCGTTACCGGCCAGGGCATTAGCGAGGCGCCGCCGCAAGGGCCAGCCACGCAGTGCCCATCGTCAATGCGGAACAACGCGCCGTGCCACGAACAGGTGAGCATCGCGGCGTCGGGCGTCAGATAATCGTCGAGCTGGCGCGCGAGCGGCAGCCCCATGTGCGGGCAGCGATCGACATAGCCGACCACGGTTTCGCCCCGGCGCACGACGAAGCCGTGAAAGCGGCCCGCGCGCAGTTCGATCACGAAGTTGCGCGCGCGCCCGTCGGGGATCAGGTCGACCGGGCCGAGCGTGACCCCGGCGGGCGTGGCGGTGAGGCGATCCATGTCAGCGCCCGTCCCGCCGCCGGCGGCGCGTCACGGCAGCCGCGCCTTGGGGAAGCCGTCCCACACCGCGTCGTAATCGGGCTGGGCGCTCGCCAGCGCGTGCGCGGTGGGGCGATAGGGCCAGCAGGTTTCGACCATGAACGCCATCGTCGCCTCGATCCTGTGCGGGCGCAGATCGGCCTCGGTCGCGCCGCGCCAGCTCGCCACGTCGGGGCCGTGGCCCGCCATCAGATTGTGGAGCGAGAGCCCGCCGGGGACGAAGCCGTCGGCCTTGGCGTCATAGGCGCCGTGGATCAGCCCCATCGCCTCGCTCATCACGTTGCGGTGGAACCAGGGCGGGCGGAACGTGTCCTCGGCCACCATCCAGCGTGGGGGGAAGATCACGAAATCGGCATTGGCGCGGCCCGCCACGGTGCTGGGCGAGGTGAGCACGGTGAAGATCGACGGATCGGGATGATCGAAGCTGACCGTGTTCATCGTGTTGAACCGGGCAAGATCGTAGCGGCAGGGCGCAAGGTTGCCGTGCCACGCCACGACGTCGAGCGGGCTGTGCGACAGCGAGGTTATCCACAGACTTCCCAACGCCTTTTGCACAAGCTCGAACGGCGCGTCGCGATCCTCGAACCAGGCGGCGGGCGTTTCGAAATCGCGCGGATTGGCAAGCCCGTTGGCGCCGATCGGCCCCAGATCGGGCAGGCGGAACAGCGCGCCGTGGTTTTCGGCGACATAGCCCGTCGCGGTGCCGTCGGGGAGCAGCGCGCGGAAGCGGACGCCGCGCGGCACGAGCGCGATCTGCCCCGGCGCGATGTCGATCCGCCCCATTTCGGTGAGCAGCGCCAGCCGCCCCGCCTGCGGAATGAACAGCAGCTCGCCGTCGGCGTCGACAAAGGCGCGCGTTTCCATGTCGCGATTGGCGGCATAGCGATGGATCACCACGCCATCGAGATCGGCGGGATCGCGGTTGACGAGCATCGTCACCATCGAATCGATCAGGTCGACCGGCGCATCGGGCATCGCGGGCGCCCCCCAGCGCAGCCGGTTGGGCGCGAGCGGCGCGGGATCGGGCGCGATCGTGAAGCGCGGCGCGCCGTCATAGCGGCGATAGGGCGGATGTTCGGCACTGGGGCGCAGGCGATAAAGCCAGCTCCGCCGGTTCTCGGCGCGCGGCGCGGTGAACGCGGTTCCCGAAAGCTGTTCGGCATAGAGGCCGAAGGCGGGGCGTTGCGGGCTGTTGCGCCCGATCGGCAGCGCACCGGGCACAGCCTCGGTCGAGACATGGTTGCCGAAGCCGGGGAAATAGTCGGTCATGGGCAGGGCATCCTTTTTCCCGGTTCCCGCCGGGGCGAGGGGGACGGCGCGGTGCGCCCGGACGCGGGGATCATCGCACGTCGCCGTCCGGGGGCGCAACGCCGCGGCCGGGTGGATCGGAAGCGGGGGAGTGGGGCCGGGGTATGCCGCACGTTCCTGCGGACGGCACCCCCGGCTCTCTCCCTCTCCGAACTTGTCAGGCGTCGACCTTGATGACGCCGCGGCGGATCTGGTCGAGCTCGATCGATTCGAACAGCGCCTGGAAATTGCCGTTGCCGAAGCCTTCGTTGCCCTTGCGCTGGATGATCTCGAAGAAGATCGGGCCGACCATGTTCTCGGTGAAGATCTGGAGCAGGATGCCTTCGCCGCGTTCGACCGAGCCGTCGATCAGGATGCGGTTGCGGCGCAGGCGTTCGAGATCCTCGCCATGGCCGGGGACGCGCTGGTCGACGAGTTCGTAATAGGTCTCGATCGTGTCCTGAAGCCGGACGCCGCGCGCGCGGAGCTTTTCGACGGTGCCGTAGATGTCGTCGGTGGTGAGCGCGAGGTGCTGGATGCCCTCACCCTGATATTCGCGGATGAACTCCTCGATCTGGCTCTTGTCGTCCTGGCTCTCGTTGAGCGGGATGCGGATCGCCTTGTCGGGCGCGATCATCGCCTGGCTGAACAGCCCGGTGGCCTGGCCCTTGATGTCGAAATACTTCTGCTCCTCGAAGCCGAAGAGCGTGCGGTAGAATTCGCTCCACACGCGCATCTGGCCGCGGCGGACATTGTGCGTGAGGTGGTCGAGCAGGTCGAGCCCGACGCTGTTCTGCTGCTCGGCCTCCTGCCAGCCGGGAACCTCTTCCCAGTCGGCGTAGAGATCGCGGCCGTCCTGGATGAAATAGAGGTACGAGCCGCCGATCCCCTGGATGACGGTGTCGTCCTCGTCGGTCGCCTGGCCGCCGTGCGCGAGCGCCCATTCGAGCGCCTTGGCCGGATCGGCGACGCGGAACGCCATCGCGCTGGCCGAGGGACCGTGCGCGGCGCGGAAGGCGGCGACGCGGCCGGTTTCGTCGCGGTTGAGCATCAGGTTGATGCGACCCTGCTTGTAGCGGGTGATGTTCTTGCGCGGGTGCCGATGCGAGGCGACGAAGCCCATCTGCTCGAACTGGCGCGCGAGCGCGTCGGCGTCGGGCGAGGTGAACTCGACAAACTCGAAGCCATTGAGGCCGAGCGGGTTTTCCGGCGTGATCATGGTGGCATCCTTCTCCTTGCCGGAAGGATAACGCGCGGCGACGGATAGTGTCAATTGATACTAGTCCGCACGGTTTGGTGGGTGTTGGGGTGTTGGGGTTTTGGGGTGCGGGAGGCAGCGGGATCCCGGCTCAAGGCCGGGATGACGGGGGGTGATGGGGGTGTTGGCAGGGGGAGAGGCTACAGGCCTTCGCCGCCGACCCAGTGCGCGTTCGACAGGCGGCGGGCGAGCGCCCAGGTCTGGGTTCGAATGTCGGGCACCGCGACGATTTCCCAGAAGGCGCCGCGCGTCATCGGGCCGAGCGCGTAGAGATCGGGATTGACGCTGCCGTCGGCGGCGATCGTCTGTGCCTGGTTGTTGACCTCGATCCCGATCCGCGCGGCGTCGGCACGCAGCGCGCCGTCGGCGACGAGCTGGCGCAACAGCGGCTCGGTGGTGCGCGAGAGGTCGCCGAGCGGGCCGGTGCAGTTGACGATGCGCTGGACGTGCAGCGTCTC
>JAFABD010000154.1 GCA_023426225.1 Pseudomonadota bacterium
CATATTCGGGCGTGGCGAGACCGGCGGCGACCACCGCGTTGCGCAGCTCGTTCTCCGCCTTGTCCCACATCTCGTCGGTGCCGAAGCGCTTTTCGGGACGAAGCGCGAGCTTGATCGCGTAGGTGAAGCCGAAATCCTTGTAGATCCGGTCGGCGAGCGCGCAGAAGGCCCGCACCTCGTCGACGATCTGGTCCTCGCGGCAGAAGATGTGCGCGTCGTCCTGGGTGAACTGGCGGACGCGCATCAGCCCGTGGAGCGCGCCGTGCGGCTCGTTGCGGTGGCAGCAGCCGTTTTCGTACAGGCGCAGCGGCAGGTCGCGATACGACTTGATGCCCTGGCGGAAGATCAGCACGTGCGCCGGGCAGTTCATCGGCTTCAATGCCATCCACTCGGCGTCGTTCGAGACGATCGGGCCCTCATCCTCGGTGTTGGGCACCTCGTCGGGGATGACGAACATGTTCTCGCGATACTTGCCCCAGTGGCCCGACTGTTCCCACTGGCGCGCGTCCATCACCTGCGGCGTCTTGACCTCGCGATAGCCGGCGGCGTCGATCGCGCGGCGCATATAGGCCTCGAGCTCGCGATAGATGCGGAAACCCTTGGGGTGCCAGAACACCGAGCCGTGCGCCTCCTGCTGGAGGTGGAACAGGTCCATCTCGGCGCCGAGCTTGCGATGGTCGCGCTTGGCGGCCTCTTCCAGGCGCGTCAGATGCTCCTGGAGCTGCTTCTTGTTCAGCCAGCCGGTGCCGTAGATGCGGCTGAGCATCGCGTTCTTCTGGTCGCCGCGCCAATAGGCGCCCGACACGCGCGTCAGCTTGAACGCATCCGCCGCGACCTTGCCGGTGGAGGCGAGGTGGGGACCGCGGCACATGTCGAGCCAAGCGTCGTCGCCCTTGCCGGCGCGGTAGACGGTGAGTTCCTCGCCCTCGGGCAGTTCGGCGGCCCATTCGGCCTTGAACGTCTCACCCTGAGCCTTCCAGCGCGCGATCAGGTCGGCGCGCGACCAGACTTCGCGGATCAGCGGCTGGTCGGCGGCGATGATGCGACGCATCTCTGCCTCGATCGCCGGCAGGTCCTCTTCGGTGAAGGGGCGGTCCTTGGGGGCGAAGTCGTAATAGAAGCCGTCGTCGGTCGACGGGCCGAAGGTGATCTGCGTGCCGGGGAACAGCTTCTGCACCGCCTCGGCGAGGATGTGCGCATAGTCGTGGCGCACGAGTTCGAGCGCGTCGGCCTCGTCCTTGGCGGTGACGAGCGCGAGGCTTGCGTCGCCCTCGAACGGACGGCCGATGTCGCGCAATTCGCCGTCGACGCGCGCGGCGAGCGCCGCCTTGGCAAGGCCGGGGCCGATCGCCGCGGCGATGTCCGCCGGGGTAGTCCCCGGGGCTACCTCGCGGACGGAACCGTCGGGCAGCGTTATGCGGAACATCTCGGACACGGGATCACTCGCTTTCATTGGAGAAATGGAGCCGGGCTTATGCCCCTGCCCGGGCTCGATAGGCAAGCGCCGGCAAGGGCGAAAAGCGCCCCGGCGGGGCTCAGGCGACCCCGAAGGGGACGATGCGGTTGCGTTCGACATGGCCGATCTGGGCACGGCCGAGATAGGGCACGCCCATTTCGCCGCACCAGCGCACGATCATCGTTTCGATCGACTCGCCGAACGGGGGGTCGTTTTCCTGAATGTCGGTGACCTCGCCCAGCCGCACGCCGGCGATGCCGCGCAGTTGCGTCGCATGCGCCATCTGGAACAGCATCCGGTCGATCCGGTAGAGCGGTTCGGAGACCTCCTCGATCATCAGCACATGGTCGGTGAGGTCGGGCAGCCAGGGCGTGCCGATTAGCGCGTTGAGGATCGCGAGGTTGAACGCGACCGCCGGGCGGCCGTCGGCAAGGCTGGGCTCGAGCCCCTGGCGGTCGCCGTCGATCAGCCAGCCGAGCACCCAGCCGGTCGATTCGCCCGCATCGTTGATGCCGAGGCTGCTCGCCATCGCGCCATGCGCCTGGCGCCCGATCCGCCGGGCATAGAGCGCGGCGAGCAGGAAGCCCATGTCCGAAAAGCCGACATAGGTCTTGTCGCGCGCCGCCGGGCCGAGTTGCGGCATCACCTGGTGCAGGATGCGGTTCGAGCCATAGCCGCCGCGCGCGAACCAGATCGCGTCGAACGCGGGATCGTTGGCGAAATCGAGGAACGCCTGGGCGCGCACCGCGTCCGGCCCGGCGAAATGCCCCTCGGACAGATAGCATTGCGGGTGAAAGACGATCTCGTGCTGGGGATAGGTGAGCGCCATCAGCGCCGAGAGACGCAGCGAGCCCTCCCTGCTGACGGGCCGAGCCGGTGCCACCACGCCGATACGCATTCGCCATTCCCCGCATGATCCCGGCAGAGCCTTGCCCCCTGCCGCCAAAGCGCCGATAGCCCGAGGCCATGGAGCACGGCAAATCCTACTTCTTCGTCGGCATCGGTGGTTCGGGCATGATGCCGCTGGCGATGATCCTTGCGGCACGCGGCGCGACGGTCGCGGGATCGGACCGCAGCCTGGACCAGGCGCGGCTGACCGCCAAGTTCGACCATCTCCGCCGGCTGGGGATCGCGCTGTTCCCGCAGGACGGCAGCGGCATCACCAGCGCCGACCAGATCGTCGTCGCATCGGCGGCGGTCGAGGCGAGTGTGCCCGACATGGTCGCCGCGGCGCAGATCGGCGCGGCGCGGATGACGCGCGCGGAACTGCTCGCGCGGCTGTTCGACGCGGCCGAACTGCCGATCGGCGTGGCGGGCACCAGCGGCAAGTCGACGGTGACCGGCATGATCGGCTGGCTGCTCCACGCCTGCGGTCGCGCGCCGACGGTGATGAACGGCGCGGTGATGAAGAACTTCGCCGCGCCCGACGCACCCTTTGCCAGCGCGCTGGTGGGGACGGGGGCGCCGTTCGTCAGCGAGGTCGACGAAAGCGACGGGTCGATCGCGCTCTATCACCCGCGCATCGCGGTGCTCAACAATGTCAGCCTCGACCACAAGTCGCTCGAGGAGCTGCGCGCGCTGTTCGGCGGGTTCATCGCGCGCGCCGCCGTGGCGATCGTCAATGCCGACGACGCCGAGAGCGCGGCGCTGGCGGCGCAACTCCCGCCCGGGCGCGTGCGGCGCTTCGCGATCGACGCCGCGGCCGATTATCGCGCCGAGGCGATCGAGCCGGCGCCCTTCGCCGTGCGCTTCGTGCTGGTGACCCCCGACGGGGTGCGGCGGCCGGTGGCGTTGCAGGTGCCGGGGCGCCACAATGTCCAGAATGCGCTCGCCGCGCTCGCCGCGGCCGACGCGGCTGGGGTGCCGCTGGACGAGGCGGTGGCGGCGATCGCGGGCTTTGCCGGGCTCAAGCGCCGTTTCGACGTGGTGGGCGAGGCCGGCGGCGTGACCGTGATCGACGATTTCGGGCACAATCCCGAAAAGATCGCCGCGACGCTCGACACGCTCCACGCCTTTCCCGGGCGGTTGCTCGTGCTGTTCCAGCCGCACGGCTATGGCCCGTTGAAGGTGATGCGCGAAGAACTGGTGGCGATGTTCGCGAAGCGACTGGCGCCCGAGGACCAGCTGGTGCTGCCCGATCCGGTCTATCATGGCGGAACGGTGCGGCGGGAAGTCACGAGTGCCGATATCGCCGGCGATATTGTCGCGGCCGGCCATGCGGCACGCCATATCGCCGATCGTGATGCGGCATTACTTTCGCTGTTGCAAGTCGCGGAGCCCGGCGACCGCATCGTCATCATGGGCGCACGTGACGATACGCTGAGTATTGCAGCCGCTGCAATCGTCGAACGACTTCGCGAATCATCACGATCATCTTGTTGATGATTCGCAGGTGTTGATGTAAAAATCGATGGGCGGCCCTGTTGGTCGCTGGCGCGCAACGCCATCCGGTCATGGGGTTCGTGTATGTCGATTCTCCAGCTCGTTGCCTGTGCTTGTGGAAAACATCATCGTGATCGGCGGCGGGCCTGGTTCGACGGCAAGCAGTTCCGTTCCTGGTGCACGGGATGCGGCGCGCCGATGTTTCGCGATTTCGATGCGTGGCATGTCGATCGCAGCCCCGAGGCGCGCAACCTTTCCGCACCGGCGGATGCCGAGGGGATCGGCAGCGTCGAGGCCGCCTGAGCCCGGCCCGCGCCCGGTCGCCGGGCCGAAAGGGGCGGACGCCGCCTTTGCGGGGTAGCGGGCGCAGCGTTGCGGGCGGGGCATCCTGCGCGGTGACGATGCCGGGCGGCGCCTTGCCCACGGATCGATGCGGGCGGGGGCGAAAAGCGGCCGCCGACCCGGACGCGGGCGCAACGTGCCGGGAGGCGTTCTGACGGCGCGCCGAGCGCGTCGCGGCGGTTCCCCGGCTGCGCGGCATATCGTGATCCGCCCGCGGCCGCCCCGAGCGGGGCTCGAGGCGGCGTTGGGAGGAAAGGGGTGGCCGCCGCGATCGGCGGCCGGGGCTCAGTAGGTGCCCGAGAAGCTGCGGTTCAAATTGCCGCCGGTCGACCATTCGCCCTGCTGGCGGTCGCGGTCGCCGGTCCGCTCGCCGCCGATGCGGTCACGGTCACCGGTGGCGCGCTCGCCGTCCTCGCCGAACAGCGCGCCCGCGCGTTCCTCGTCACGCCAGTGCGCCTTGGCCTCTTCGGCGGTCTTGCGCAGCGTCACCTTGTCGTCGACCGACTGGATCCAGCGCGACGGGATCGAGTGGTGGTGCCCGCCCGAGTCGGTATCGCTCTTGGTCAGGATGATCCGGTCGCCGCGCACCTTGTCGACCGTGCCGACATGGCTGCCGTCGGACCCGACGACGTCCATATGCTCCTCGACCTTGCGCAGGCTTTCGCGCTGGCCCTGACGGTCGGTGCGCCAGTTGTTGAACTCGTTTTCGAACCGCTGGCTGTTTTCCTGACGATATTCGTCATAGTCGCGGTCGAGCTCGGCGATGCGCTGGCGCCGCCACGAATGGTAATGATTGTCGCCATGGCCTTCGCTGCGCGAACGGGATTCGTCATAGCGCTGGTCCATCAGGCGACGACGTTCGGCATCCTCGTCGCCGAACCACGAGCGGACCTCGTCGCCGGCGCGTTCGAAAAAGCCGCGGTCGCGCGGATCGTTGCGCCGGTGCGCGGCGTCATGGCCCCAGTCGCGGCTGCGCTCGCGGTTGGGGACGTCGTCGCGCCAGCCGCCGCGATACTGGGCGCCATAGCCGCCATAGCCCGCGGCGCCGCCCGAGCCGTAACCTTGTCCGTAGGCGCCCTGGCCATAGCCGCCCTGACCATAGCCCCCGGCGCCGTAGCTGCCCGGCCCATAGCCGCCGAACTCGTCCTGATCGCGGCCGCCAAAACCGCCATAGCCGCCGCCATAGCCGCCCCGGCCATAGCCCTGGCCGCCCTGGCGATAGCTGCCGCGCTCGCGGCCCTCGCCGCTCCACTCGTCGCGCCCGCGGCCGCCGCGGCCACGCCAGCCATCGTCGCGATCGAATGCGCCGGCGGCGGCATAGTCACGCGCGCTCGAATAGCTGTAGTTGCGGCCGGAGCCGAAATCCTGACCATAATCCTGATCGAATCCGCCGCGCGTTTCATCGCGCTGACCGTAACGATTGGTGCGGTCGTCCATGTCGATCATCTCCTGCTTGACTTTACGTCGGGGCCGTCTTGTCCGCCGTTGCGGGCGGCGACAGCCTCGATCGTCTGAGCGAGCGGAGGCGCATTTCGTTCCGGATTTCGGCGCAGGGGCGCACTGTTCGTCGTGCCGGGTGGGGGCGCCCGCCGCAATCGGAGGTGTCCCGCGACGCAAGGCAATGGAGCATCGCGCAAAAAGCGTCGAGAAAAGTGCATCAACCCTGTTGCATCGCCCGAAAGACGCCGCTAAGGGGTGCGCCTCCCGGCGATGCCGGGTCCGGCGGCGGGGCTGTAGCTCAGATGGGAGAGCGCTGCAATCGCACTGCAGAGGTCAGGGGTTCGATTCCCCTCAGCTCCACCAGCCGCCCACTTCTTTCCCAAAAAATCGATGGCATGACAGCACCTTAGGCAGCCCGGGTGCTTTGCCCGCCCACGCCGCGCGCGCGGTTCGCGCGGTGCGTGTTCAGGAACTCCACGTAGAGCGTCGGCACCCCGCCGCGCGCTAGCCCCGCATCGTCAAGAGTCACGATGGGGAAGAGGAAGCGCATGGGCGTCTCGCTGCAGTTTCTGGGGGGCACCGGCACGGTGACCGGGTCCAAATATCTGATCGAGACCGATCGCAGCCGCATCATGATCGATTGCGGGCTTTTCCAGGGGTTCAAACAGCTTCGCGAGCGCAACTGGGCGCCGTTGCCCGTCGCGCCTTCGTCGATCGACGCGGTGCTGATCACGCACGCGCACCTCGACCATTCGGGCTATCTGCCGGCGCTGGTGCGTGACGGGTATCGCGGGCCGATCCACAGCACGCACGCGACCAAGCGGCTGTGCGAACTGCTGCTGCCCGACAGCGGACACCTGATGGAAGCCGATGCGCGCTTTGCCAACGAGCGCGCCTTTACGCGGCACAACCCGGCGCTGCCGCTGTATACCCAGCGCGACGCCGAGGCGGCGCTGCGCCCGTTCCGCACGCACGATTTCGACAAGCCCGTCGACGTGACCGAGGATTGCCGCGCGATCTTCCGCCCCGCGGGGCATATTCTGGGCGCGGCCAACATCGAATTGCAGTGCGAGGGGCTGCGCATCGTCTTTTCGGGCGATGTCGGCCGGTATGACTCGGCGACGATGGTGCCGCCGACGCCGGTGCACCATGCCGATTACGTCATCGTCGAATCGACCTATGGCAACCGGCTGCACGACCATGGCTCGGTCGAGGCGGTGCTGGAGGACATTATCGGCCGCACGGTGCAGCGCGGCGGCACGGTGGTGATCCCGGCCTTTGCCGTGGGGCGTGCCCAGTCGCTGATCTATCATCTGAGCGTGCTGCGCCGGCAGGGCAAGCTGGTTGACGTGCCCGTCTATCTCGACAGCCCGATGGCGGTGAACGCGAGCGAGATCTTCTGCCAGTTCGCGGGCGAGCACCGGCTGAGCGCGGCGCAGTGCCAGGAAGCGTTCGGCATGGTGCATTACACGCGCGAGACCGAGGATTCGAAGGCGCTGGACGAAGACCCGACGCCCAAGGTCATCATTTCGGCGAGCGGGATGGCGACCGGCGGGCGCGTCCTGTATCACCTGCGCCACTATGCGCCGATGCGCCGCAACACGATCCTGCTGGCGGGATTCCAGGCCGGCGGCACGCGCGGCGCGTCGCTGAAGGCCGGGGCGCAGGAACTGAAGATCCACGGCGATTACGTGCCCGTGCGCGCCGAGGTGGCGAGCCTGGACATGGTGTCGGCGCATGCCGATCGCGACGAGCTGCTGCGCTGGCTGGGCGGGTTCGAGGCGGCGCCGCGCATGACCTTTGTCACGCATGGCGAGGCCGAGGCTTCCGACAGCTTCCGTCGCACCATCACCGAGACGCTCGGCTGGGCCGCGCGCGTGCCCGAACAGGGCGAGAAGGTCGTGCTGGCGTGAGCGCGACGGCCGAGACGACGGCCGCCCCCGACGCGATCGCTGCCGCGGCGCGGGCGCCGCTGTGCCTGCGTCGGCTGGGGCTGGAGACGCAGAGCGAGCCGGTGGTGCTGATGCGCGCCGACTGCCCGGTGGGCCGTGCCGAGGGCGTCGCCGCACGCAGCCAGGTCGAGCTGGAGGCGGGCGGGCGCAGCGTGATCGCGACGCTGTACCTCGTCACCGACGGGATGCTGGCGCCGGGCGAGGTGGGCCTTTCCGAAGTCGCGTGGCGGCGGCTGGGAGCAGCCGAGGGCAGCCCGGTGCAGGTGCGCCACGCCCGCCCGATCGAATCGATGAGCGCGGTGCGCGCCAAGGTCTATGGCCATCGGCTCGACGATGCGCGGCTGAAGGCGATCGTCGCCGACGTCGTCGCCGAACGCTATTCGGACGTGCAGCTCGCGGCGTTCATCACCGCCTTTTCGGCGCAGCCGACGCAGCTTGCCGAGACGATCGCGCTGACGCGCGCGATGCTGGAGGCGGGCGATCGGCTGTCGTGGCCGGCGCCGCTGGTCGCGGACAAGCATTGCGTGGGCGGACTGCCCGGCAACCGGACGACGCCGCTGGTCGTCGCGATCGCGGCGGCGGCGGGGCTGACGATCCCCAAGACCTCATCGCGCGCGATCACCAGTCCGGCGGGCACCGCCGACACGATGGAGACGATGGCGCCGGTCGACCTCGACCTGCCGACGATGCGTCGCGTCGTCGAGCGCGAGGGCGGGTGCATCGCGTGGGGCGGCAGCGTGCGGCTGAGCCCGGCCGACGACATCTTCATCCGCGTCGAGCGGGTGCTCGACCTCGACAGCGAGGCGCAGCTGGTCGCGTCGGTGTTGTCGAAAAAGCTTGCCGCAGGATCGACGCACGTGCTGCTCGACCTGCCGATCGGTCCCACGGCCAAGGTTCGGACCGAGGACGATGCCCATCGGCTGGCAGCCGTGCTGCGTGCCGTCGCGGGCGCATTCGGCCAGACGGTGCGCCCGGTGCTGACCGACGGCACGCAGCCGGTGGGCGTGGGGATCGGCCCCGCGC
>JAFABD010000211.1 GCA_023426225.1 Pseudomonadota bacterium
ATCCACGGCCGCGTCGATCCCGGCGTGTGGGGAGAGGCGATGGCGACGCTGGTCGGCGGAATGCGCGCCGATCGCGTCGGCGCCGGCATGGCCGAAGCGGTACGGCAGATCGGCGTCGTGCTTTCGAGGCATTTCCCACGCAGCCACGACGACATCAACGAACTGCCCGACGCGGTGATCGAACTCTGACCCCGGTGCGGCGGATCGAGCGGCTGACGCGTTCGACCCGCGCATGTGTGCTTTGTGCTGCAACGCAACGGCGGTAAGCAGCCGCATGACCGACGAACCGACCGAAATCGCCTGGCAGGGCCAGTGGATCACCGCCAACCGCAAGGGGAAGTGGGAGTTTGTTTCGCGCGCGCGGGGTATGCAGGCGGTCGTCCTGCTCGCGATCGACGAGACGGACCATGTGCTGCTTGTCGACCAGTATCGTGTCCCGCTGGGCCGGCGCTGCCTGGAGCTTCCGGCCGGGCTGGTCGGTGACGAACTGGATGGGGATACGGTCGAGGCCGCGGCGCGGCGCGAGCTTGCCGAGGAAACGGGCTATGCCTGCGCTGCGATCGAGCCGATCGGCGCGTTCCATTCCTCGCCCGGCATGGTGAGCGAAGGGTTCACGCTCGTCCGCGCGACGGGGCTCCGCCGGATCGGCGAGGGCGGCGGCGTCGATGGCGAGGATATTGTCGTCCACCGCGTGCCGTTGGCCGATGTCCCTGCTTATGTCGCAGCGCGACGCGCCGAGGGAATGGCCATCGACGTCAAGCTGCTGTTGCTGCTCGGGCCGTCGCTTCTCGCTGCGCGCGGCTAATGCCGCAAGCAACGGCGCGTCCCCCGGACCGGGAGCGCGCCGCGGCTGCGATCAGCGGAAATTGTCGGCGTAGGCCTGGAGCTTCAGCGTCCGCGTCGGCGCGGGGACGACGTGATAGGCATAGCCTTCGCGCTCGGCATAGGCCTTGGCGGCTTCGAGCGTCGGGAAGGGGATGCGCACCTGGTTCGCGGTTTCGCCGCCGCCGGCCCAGCCGGTCAGCGGGTCGGGCCGCTGCGGCGTGTGCGGCTCGAACTCGAGCATCCACTGGTCGGTGCGCGCGCGGCCCGACTGCATCGAGTTCTTGGGACGCTGAAAGATACGGGCGGTCTTCACTTCTGGCCTCCAATCGGTCGCATCGCCTCTAACGCGATGCGGCGTTTCTTGCATCAGCCTTTTTCGTCCGCAGCGTCGCACTGGCGCCGGCCGGGTCGTCGGGCCAGGGATGCCGCGGATAGCGCCCGCGCATTTCCTTGGCGACCGCCGCCCAGCTTCCCGCCCAGAAGCCCGGAAGATCGCGCGTCGTCTGGATCGGCCGACCCGCCGGCGACGTGAGGCTGAGCACCAGCGGCACATTGTCGCCGATCGTCGGATGGACCGAAAGCCCGAACAGCGCCTGGACCCGCAGTTCGACGCGCGGTCCCCCTTCGGCGGCGTAGTCGATCGCATGGCTTGAACCCGCCGGCGTCTCGAAGCGAGCGGGTGCCAGGCGGTCGAGCGCCTTTTGTTCGTCCCAGCCGATGCGGTTCTGGATCGCCTGCGTCAGTGCCTCGGGTGCGATTGCGTCGAGCCGTCGCTTCCCTGCCAGAACCGGCGGCAGCCATTCGTCCACCGCCGCGAGCAATTCGGCATCGGTGAGCGCAGCAATCCCCGCATAGGCCGCCCGTGTGCGCAGCGCACGGCCATGGTCGGACCAGGGCAGCAGCGCGAGGCCATGCGCGCGCACGCCCTCGAGCAACGCGGCCTCGATCTCGGTCGGGCTTGCGTCCGAATCGGGGCCGCTCGACAGCCGCACCGCGCCAAGCCGCCGTTCGCGCAGCGCCTCGATGCGCCCGGTGGCGGGATCGAAGCGCACGGTTCGCCGCGTCTCGATCCGGTCGGCAAACAGCGACTCGACCGTCGCAGCCTCGATCGGCGCGGCGGAGAGAATCCGGGCACCCGCGGCCATGCCCTGGGTCTCGGCCACGGCGAGCCATTCCGCGCGCGCCAGGGGGGAGGTCGGGTCGAGTCGGAAGCCGCGGCCGCCGACCGACGCCCAGTTTTCGCCCGATGCATCGCGGCGCTTGGCCAGCCGGTCCGGAAAGGCGAGCGCGACGCAGCGGGCAACCGCAGCGTCATCGATTTCGGCGCCTGGCGCGGCCGGCACCAGCCCGGCCCAGCGCGCGGCCATCCGCCGGGCGTGTTCGGCGCGCTGTCCGCGTTCGGTGCGCCAGCGCCGCATGCGCAGTTCGAGGTCGGCGTCGTTGCCGCCCAGTCCGCGCTCGCCCAGCAGCACCGCGACCTGCGCCGCGACCTGCGCCAGGCCCTGCTCGCCGGCGCGTACCAGCATGTGTCCCAGCCGCGGCGGCAACGGCAGCCGCGCGATCGTGCGGCCATGGCCAGTCGGCCGCCCGTCGGTATCGATCGCTTCGAGCGCGGTGAGTCGCGTCCGTGCCTCGCTGATCGCCGCGTCGGGGGGCGGATCGAGCCAGGCGAGCTGGCGCGGGTCGGCGACGCCCCACAGGGCGCAATCGAGAACGAGCGCCGAAAGATCGGCTTCGAGGATTTCGGGCGGGTCGAACGGCGGCAATCCGGCGGTCGCGGCTTCCTCCCACAGTCGATAGGCGACGCCCGGCCCCTGGCGCGCGGCGCGTCCGGCGCGCTGCGTCACCGCGGCCTGGCTCGCGCGCTCGGTCACCAGCCGCGTCATCCCTGCGGCGCGGTCATAGCGTGGCCGCCGGGCCAGCCCCGAATCGACCACGACACGGATCCCGTCGAGCGTCAGCGAGGTCTCGGCGATCGAGGTCGCGAGCACGATCTTGCGGCGGCCCTCGGCGTCGGGCGCGATCGCGGCGCGCTGCGCGGCCGGGTCCAGGCTTCCGTGGAGACGGTGGAGCACGGTGCCCGCGATTGCTTCGAGCCGTTCGGCGGTCCGCTCGATCTCGGCCACGCCGGGAAGGAAGGCGAGCACGCCGCCTTCCGTCTCGCCCAGCGCGGTGCGCACTGCCCGCGCGACCGCGTCCTCGATGCGAACCTCGCCGGTGCGGCCCAGATAACGCAGCGTCAGCGGGTGGCTGCGCCCGGCGCTTTCGATCACCGGCGCATCGCCCATCAGGGCGGAGAAGCGGGTGCCGTCGAGCGTCGCCGACATGGCGATCAGCCGCAGGTCGGGACGCAGCGCGGCCTGCGCATCAAGCGCGAGCGCCAGGCCGAAATCGCTGTCGAGGCTGCGTTCATGCACCTCGTCGAACAACACTGCCGACACACCGTTCAGTTCGGGGTCGGCCTGGATCCTGCTGACGAAGATGCCTTCGGTCACCACCGTCACCCGCGTCTCGGCTGACCGCCGGCTGTCCATCCGCGTCGCATAGCCGAAGCGGCGGCCGACCGGCTCGTCCGCCAAAGCCGCCATCCGTTCCGCGGCGGCGCGCGCCGCCAGCCGGCGCGGCGAGAGCAGCAGCACCTCGCCCGTGCACCAGGGCCGGTCGAGCAGCGCGGGGGCGACGCTGGTCGTCTTGCCCGCGCCCGGCGGCGCGACCAGCACCGCGTTCGGCTGCGTGTCGAGCCCGGCGACCAGCTGGTCCAGCACTTCATGGATCGGAAGCGTTTGGGTCATCTCAAGCGGGCGTTTCCTGCTGCAACCAATTGCCCGCGCCGGGGTTGGGCGCAAGCGAAGCGAAGGAGCATGGCACCATGGCGAAGACCCTGGCTCAGTTCACGATCACCGCCGACGGCGATGGCGACTATACGCTCCACCTCGAGGACGAGGAGGGCGAAACCACCGAATTCACCGCCAGCTTCGAGCAGCTCGACCTGATCGTCGAGGCGATCGAGGAACAGCTCGACGATGACGAGGAGGAATTGCTGGGTGTCGATGCCGACGAAGCCGACGCCGAAACGGACGAGGAATAACGCCCGTCTGCCGCGCCGATCGCGGCGGCCGCGTCAATAGGCGCGCGCCACCGCGAACTCGACCGCCTCGATCATTGCATCCTTGGCGGGGCCGTTGGGGAAGACCGCGAGCGATTCGATCGCGCGCTGACCGTAATGGCGTGCCCGCGCCAGCGTGTCGTCGAGCGCGCGGGTGGCGCGGACCAGCCGCACCGCTTCGGCGAAATCCTCGTCGCTCGTCCGCCGCCCCAGGATGGCGTCCTGCCAGAAGCTGCGCTCGGCGTCGCCGGCGCGTGCATAGGCCAGGATGACGGGGAGCGTCATCTTGCCTTCGCGGAAATCGTCGCCGGCATCCTTGCCCATCGTGCTCGCGTCGGAGACATAATCGATCGCGTCGTCGACCAGCTGGAACGCCACGCCCAGATAGCGGCCATAGGCGTCGAGCGCGGCTTCCTCGGCATCGGTGCGATCGGCAACCACGGCCGCGACCCGGCACGCCGCGGCAAACAGCGCCGCGGTCTTGGCGCCGATGATGTCGAGATAGCGTTCCTCGTCGATCTCGATCCGCCGCACGGCCGTCAGCTGGTTGACCTCGCCTTCGGCGATCACCGCGCTCGCATGGCTCAGGATGTTGAGCGCCTTCAGGCTCTCGGCCTCGACCATCAGTTCGAACGATCGGCTGAACAGGAAATCGCCGACCAGCACGCTCGCCGAATTGCCCCAGATGATGTTCGCGGTGCGGCGGCCGCGGCGCAGGTCCGAATTGTCGACCACATCGTCATGCAGCAGCGTCGCCGTGTGGATGAACTCGACCGCAGCGGCCAGCTTGACGTGCCGGGTGCCCGAATAGCCGAGCAACCGGGCGCTCGCGAGCGTCAGCATCGGCCGCATCCGCTTGCCGCCACCCGAAATCAGGTGTCCGGCGAGTTCGGGGATCAGCGGGATCTCGGACCGCATCCGGTCCAGGATCACGGCGTTCACGCGGTCCATGTCGCTCGCCACCAGCGCGATCATCGGTTCCAGCGAAGGCTCGGGGCGCGAGCCCAGGCGATGGATGGTGGCAGTCATGGGCTCGCTCTGGCCTCTGTCATCGCCAAACGCAAGAGCATGGCTTGCCTCTACGGCCTGCGCAGGCGAATAGAGGCGCGAAAGGGGAAACCGAATGCCCGACGCCACGCTCACCCGCTATCGCCAGAGCATCGACAATATCGATGCGGCGCTGGTGTTCATGCTGGCGGAACGGTTCAAGGTTACGCAGGCGGTCGGCCGCTACAAGGCCGAATCGGGGCTGCCGCCCGCCGATCCGGGGCGCGAAGAACAGCAGATCGCGCGCCTGCGGAAGCTGGCGAGCGAAGCGCAGCTCGATCCTGAATTCTCCGAAAAGTTTCTCCGCTTCATCATCGATGAGGTCATCCGGCATCATGCCGGAATGCAGAAGGCGGGCTGATCGTTGATGACCTCATCGCTTCTGACGCGCGCCGTGTTCGTGTTGCCTGCGCTGGCGTCCGCGCTGGCGGGCTGTGCCGCCGATCGGGCGGGCGGGCGCGGTCCGGCCGCTGCGCCTGCTGCGGCGTCGAGCCCGACCGCTTCGTCGGCTGATCTCGCCATGGCGGTCCGTGCCGTGGCAGCGCAAAAGCCGCCCGCCGGCTATCGCTTTGTCGAGGACCGGCTGGTTGCCACCACCTTTGGTCCGGTGCTGCTCCGGCGGGGGCGCGCGCCCGACGGCGCGCATGCCGACGGTGGGCTGGTCGCCGCCTATTATCTGCGACGCGATGCGGCGGGGTTCGCGCTCGCCCAGGCCTATCCGGAGATGGTCAGCACGGGCAGTTTCGGCGATTTCGCGCAATGGGAGGTCAGCTCCGCGTTCGGCGCCAATCCGGTGGTCCGGGTCGAGGGCGGCGGCACCTGGCAGGGATGCACGATGAGCGTCGCCTCGCTCGTCGAACTCACCCCCAAGGGGCCGCAATTGCTTGCCGACGTGCCGCTCTATTACGACAATGGCGGTGCGGTCGAACGCGGCGCACAGCGATTTACCGGCACGATCGGCCCGATCGAACCCGGCCGGGGCTTCACCGTGCGTTATCGTGGAACCCGGACGTTCGCCGAACGCTACGTGCGCGACGGCGGCACCTATCGGCTTCAGGGCGGAAGTTCGCGCGTTCCCGGCTGCTGATCGCCGCCGGGCGCGCCGCGGTCTGATGGGCGTGCAACGGAGGCGGCGATGACATGGCGTGATGATGTCCTGATCTTCCGTCCCGACGATGTCGATCTCGCGCGCTCCCCGCTGCGCCGGGGGATTGGCGAGCCGACCTATGTCCTCGGCGCCTTCAACCCGGGCTTCACTCGCTTGCCCAATGGCAACCTGCTGCTCATGGTCCGCGTGGCGGAGGCGTTGCGCGACCCGGTGGTCGACGATCATGCCCGGGCGATCCGCTGGACGCCCGACGGCTATGTGCTCGACCGCCATCGCATCGCCGATCTCGACATCGCCGATCCGCGGCAGTTCGCCTTCAAGGCGCACAATCCCCGGCTGATCGGGCTTACCTCGCTGTCATGGCTGCTCCCGGTCGAGCTCGACGGCGAGGGCGTGCGCGTGCTCGCGGTCCATTATGATCGTGCGATCGCGCCCAGCGCCTCGTTCATGGCCTATGGTGTCGAGGACGCGCGGATCAGCCGGATCGAGGGCGGCTACTGGATGACGGTGTGCGGCGTTTCGGCAGAGCGGCATTGTACCGCGCTCTATCGGTCGTCGAACGGGCTCGACTGGGATTCGTGCGGTATCGTGCTCGATCACCAGAACAAGGACATGGTGCTGTTCGAAGGGCGGATCGGCGGCTTCTACCACGCGCTCACGCGCCCGCTGGGCGAGGTTTATTTCGCCTATCCCGACGAATCGCCCTGGCTGGGCGGCCCGGCGATTCACCTCGCCCGTTCGCCCGACGGGCTCCATTGGAAGCCGCTCGACAAGCCCGGCATCCGGGCGCGCAAGGGCTCGACGTCGAACCAGCGGATCGGAGGGGGAAGCCCGCCCGTGCGGACGCCCGAAGGCTGGCTGCTGATCTATCACGGCGTCGAACGCCGCGCCGCAATCGGCGTCTATCGCAGCTTCTGGGCGCTGCTCGACGCTGACGATCCCAGCGTCGTGCTCCGCCAGGAAGATGACCGGCCGCTGATCGAGGCCGCGCCGGCGCTCACCGCCGACATCGCGCACCAGCGCTACCTGCCGACGCCGGTGGTGTTCACGACCGGCCTGGTCGACGCGGGGGACGCCTATCTGGTCGCCGGCGGCGAGGCCGATCTGGCCTGCCGACTTACCCGGATTCCCAAATCGCACTTCCGATGAACGAACGCGGCTGCGGAGTTTCCCGATGGCCGCCGCCTCGTTCCTGTCGCATGGCGGCGTTGCTCGATCGGGGAGAATCGCGATGCAGCGCAGGAATCTGCTCGTCGGCGCGGGCGCGCTGGCGACGCTGGGGCTGGGCGGCGGGGCGCTGTTCGAATGGCAGCGCGCGTCGGCGATGGCCGATTATCGCGCGGCGACGGCGCGGATGCGGGCGGCACTTGCCGTGCATCCGACACTTCCCGAACTGGTGCGGCACGCGACGCTCGCCGCCAACGGCCACAATACCCAGCCCTGGCGGTTTCGCCTCGCCCCCGGCCGGATCGACATCCTGCCCGACTTCGCGCGCCGGACGCCGGCCGTTGATCCGGACGATCATCACCTCTTCGTCAGCCTGGGCGGCGCGATCCAGAATGCGGCGATCGCGGCGGCGGGGCAGGGGATCGCTGGGCAGGTCGTGATCGACGCCGGCGGCGGCGGTGCGTCGCTGCGGCTGGGGGATGGCGAACTCGCGTACGCCGCGCTGGCCCCGGCGATCGCCCGGCGCCAGTCGAGCCGCACCTGCTATGACGGCCGCCCCGTGCCGCCCGCGACGCTCCGTGCGCTCGAGGCGGCGGCGGCCGAGCCCGGCGTCTCGCTCGCGCTGCTGACCGGCCGCGCGCCATTGGCGCAGGTGCGCGATCTCGTCGTCGCCGGAAACGACGCGCAGATGGCCGACCCCGCTTTTGTCCGCGAGCTTCGTCGCTGGCTGCGGTTCAGCCCCGACCGCGCGCTTGCCCTCGGCGACGGGCTGTTCAGCGCGTGCTCGGGGAGCCCGGTCGCCCCCGAATGGCTCGGCCGACGGCTGTTCGACGGTTTCTTCACGCCCGCCGCCGAGCGCGACCGCTATGCCCGCCAGCTTGCCTCGTCGGCGGGTGTCGCGATCTTCGTCGGTGCATCTGCCGATCCGGCGCACTGGATGGCGGTGGGTCGCGCCAGTCAGCGGTTCACGCTCGCGGCGACCGCCGCCGGGCTCAAATGCGCCTATGTCAATCAACCGGTCGAGGTGGCGCGCTTCCGCGCCGCGCTGGCCTGGCTGGCGGGTCTGCCCGGCCGCCGGCCCGATCTGCTCATCCGGTTCGGTCATGGTCCGGCGCTGCCCTATTCGCCGCGACGGCCGGTGCGCGCGGTTCTCGCCTGAAGCTGGCCTATTCGGCCGCCAGCAGCCGCTCGGCACCGCCCAGGTCGACCGATACCAGCCGGCTGACGCCGCGCTCGACCATCGTCACGCCGAACAGCCGGTGCATCCGGCTCATCGTCGCGGCGTTGTGGGTGACGATCAGGTAGCGCGTCTGCGTTTCGCGCGTCATGCGTTCGAGCAGGTCGCAGAACCGGTCGACATTCGCGTCGTCGAGCGGCGCGTCCACCTCGTCGAGCACGCAGATCGGCGACGGCTTGGTCAGGAAAAGCGAAAAGATCAGCGCAACCGCGGTGAGTGCCTGCTCGCCGCCCGACAGCAGCGTCAGCGACTGCAGCCGCTTGCCCGGCGGCTGCGCCATGATCTCCAGCCCGGCCTCGAGCGGGTCGTCCGAATCGACCAGTTCCAGATGGGCCTGGCCGCCGTTGAACAGCGTGCTGAACAGCCGCCGGAAGTGCTGGTCGACGGCCTCGAACGCGGCGAGCAGCCGCTGGCGCCCCTCGCGGTTGAGCGTCCCGATCGACCCGCGCAGCCGGTTGACCGCCTGGGCAAGCTCGTCGCGTTCGCGCGCATTGTCCGCAAACGCGGCCTCGATTTCGGCGAGTTCGGTTTCGGCGACCAGGTTGACCGGCCCGATCCGCTCGCGCTCCGCCACCAGCCGGTCATGCGCGGCCGATTCGACGGCGGGTGTGCCCACCGTCTCGGCCTCGAATCCGGCGCGCACGGGCAGCAGCGGCGGCGGACATTCGAAGCGCTCCCCCGAAAGCCGTCCCATCTCGACGCGGCGCAGATCCTGGCTTTCGGCCCGGGCGCTGGCGCCGGCTCGCGCCTCACGGGCTTCGGCCAGCGCCTCGTTCGCGGCGCGCACCGCGCCTTCGGTCGCGTGCAGCGCCGCTTCGGCCTCGCGCTCGGCGGCCTGCGCCTGTTGCGATGCGACTCGCGCCGCCTCGGCGGCACCCTCGGCTTCGGCGATTTCAGCCGCGAGCCGCGCCGGGCGCCCGGCCAGCGCGGCGGCATCCTCGGCCAGCTGCGCGGCGCGCTTGTCCATTTC
>JAFABD010000221.1 GCA_023426225.1 Pseudomonadota bacterium
CGTCGTAATTGTCGCTCGACGGTTGCTCCCCGCAACAGCAAATGGTAGCCAGAATTCACCAACCGGCGCGGCCACCTATCGGCCATCATAATTGACGCCGACCGGACTCCGTAATCGTCGCGCTACAACGTTCCGTTGCACGACCAGGATCAACACACGGACGCGCTTGAGGCGCGTTATCCCGTTATGGAGCTGCAGGAGTGGATTGGTCCCCCCTCATCATGTTGATGCCTGCCGCCGCCTTTGCGGGGCTGCTTGCGTACGGTTTCGCTACCGGCCGAATGCCCGCAGGAAAATCTGCTCCGGTCTCTAAAGATGACGACAAAGGTTTGTTCTGGATCCTCGCCGGGATCTGGGCCGCAGGCTGTCTTGGCTGCTTCGCGTGGGTGGTGGTCAAACTGCTCGATCGGTAGCACACACTCGTCACGGGATGTTAACCTGCGTCCGCTTTCCACCCAATTCCGGACAGTCGGGCGGATCGCCAACAGCGGTTGTTTATGAGTTCACGGCCCAGCGGCACCCGGCTGCCGGTCGCGCGCGGATCAGGTTGGGAATTGGCGGCGGGGTGAGTATCCCAAAGACCTGACGTCAGGACGGCGGTGGGCGGCTGCCCCACGTCCGGCGCCGCCACCGTCGATGGCAAACGCTCCATGTCCATCCTCTCGTCCTCGGCCGCCTTCTTTTTCGGGAGCGGCACAGGATCAGCCTGCGCGCAGGCACGCGAACAGAGGATGAAGCCCCGGCTCCGGATGATTGCGGGAGCGGGCGGTGCCCGGCGTTATTTGGACAAGGTCTTGGCGTCGAGCTGGATCGACTTGCCGGTGACGTCGACCATGGCCATGGGACGCGTCTTTTGAACCATCGCGATCACGGCGGCGGGGGCCGGGAGGCGGTCGAAGTCGGGGAAGATCAGCGTCGCGGTCGTGGCGTGCAGGCTGACCGAATAGCGGTCGGTGCCGTTTTGCAACTTCCCGGCGACCGACGGGCCGACTTCGATCGCGGTGCCGGCGTCGCCGAAAGCGATGACATAGCCCGGCGCGTCTTCGTTGCGATAGATCGCGAACGGGGCGGTTGCCGGTCCCGAACGGCACCAGCGTGGCGACGCGGGCTTCGCGGTCGCCGAGGCCGCCTGGTTTTCGGCTGCCTTTACCGCCCCGGCGCCGAGCAGCGCATCCTGCAGGTTGGGGGCGATCAACTTGGCCTTCGCGTCGGGGGCGATCGGCCTGGCGCATTCGGCGATCGCTGCGGCGCGCGGAGCGGGTGCCGCTGCCGTGGCGGGCCAGCCGAGCCCGGCGATCGCGGCGGTCAACTGCTCGTCGAGCGCGGCAGGCGCGAGCGTCTTCGAGCTGATCCGCAGCCCGACGAGCCAGCGGCCGAAGGGCATCAGCGCCGCAGCGGTCCCCGCATAGGGCGGCTTGCCGGGCACATAGCTGCGCCGCAACGCGCTTTCGCCCGCCGCGCCGGGGGCGGTGAAGGCGCCGACCGCACCGGCGGGCGTCGGCGTGCCATAGACCGGACGATTGCGCACCAGAGTCTCGATCCGGTCGAACCAGATCGACACGTCCATCAGCCCGGGGCGGAACAGGTAGAGCGTGACCTCGGTCGTTTCGGGCGTGCCATATTGCGCCATCACGTCGAGCTGCTTGCCGCCGCTGAGATCGACCATGTCGCCACGCGGCAGCCCGGCGAGCGTCGCGGGCACCGCCAGGCCGGTCGAGTCGTGACGCCACGTCTGGCCGGCAGGCGCGGTGATCGGCGTTTGCTGGGCCGAGGCCGGGGCAGTACCCACCACCGGCGCGAACAGCAGGGCGGCAACGGCAAGACGGCGTGCGATCATTTCGGATTCTCCCCCCGGATTTTCGGGAAGGCTAGGTCACATCCGAAGAAGGCGCAAAGAAAAAGGGCCGGAACGCGGCTGCGCTCCGGCCCTTTTTTTCTTGCCCGTCGCGATCAGGCGAGCGCGGCCTTGAGGTCTTCGACCAGATCGGTGCGTTCCCAGGGGAAGTAATCCCCCTCGGGCGTGCGGCCGAAATGGCCATAGGCCGCCGTCTTCTGATAGATCGGCTTGTTGAGGCCGAGGTGCAGGCGGATGCCGCGCGGCGTGAGTCCGCCGAGCTTTTCGATCTTGCCGATCGCTTCCTCGATCTTGTCGTCGGCGACGGTGCCGGTGCCGTGCGTGTTGACATAGAGCGACAGCGGCTTCGACACGCCGATCGCATAGGCGAGCTGGATCGTGCAGCGCTTGGCAAGGCCGGCCGCGACGATGTTCTTCGCCAGATAGCGCGTGATGTACGCCGCCGAGCGGTCGACCTTGGTCGGATCCTTGCCCGAGAAGGCGCCGCCGCCGTGCGGCGCGGCACCGCCATAGGTGTCGACGATGATCTTGCGGCCGGTCAGGCCGGCATCGCCGTCGGGGCCGCCGATTTCGAAGCTGCCCGTCGGGTTGATGTGATAGACGGTGGCGTCCGACAGCAGCTCGGCCGGGATCACGTCGGCAACGACCGACTTCACATAGGCGTGGAGCTGCGCTTCCTTCTCGCCCTGGTCATAGCCCGGCGCGTGCTGCGTCGACACGACGATCGCGGTGCACGCGACCGGCCGGTCGTTTTCGAAGCGCAGCGTGACCTGGCTCTTGGCATCGGGTTCGAGGAACGGCGCGGTGCCCGCGTGGCGATCGGCCGCCATGCGCGCGAGGATGCGGTGGCTGTAATAGAGCGTCGCCGGCATCAGGTCGGGCGTTTCGTCGCAGGCGAAACCGAACATGATGCCCTGGTCGCCCGCGCCCTCGTCCTTGTTGCCCGAGGCATCGACGCCCTGCGCGATGTGCGCCGACTGGCCGTGCAGGTTGTTTTCGAAGCGGAAGGTTTCCCAGTGGAAGCCCGCCTGCGCATAGCCGATGCGCTTGACCGTCTCGCGCACGGTGCGCTCGATCTCTTCCTCGGCGCCCGCCGCCCAGGCGCCGTTCTCGTACACGCCCTTGCAGCGGATTTCGCCCGCCAGCACGACGAGCTGGGTCGTGGTGAGCGTTTCGCACGCGATGCGCGCTTCCGGATCCTTGGAAAGGAACAGGTCGACGATGGCGTCGCTGATCTGGTCCGCGACCTTGTCCGGATGGCCTTCAGAGACCGATTCGGACGTGAAGAGATAGTTGGAACGCATGATTTTCCTCAAATGTGGGAGGATCGCCGGGCCGTTGCCATGCCCATATAAAGCTTTCCTTATATGCTGCCCTAGCGAGCCCGGCGCCGGAAAGCAATCGCCAAGGCAAGCAGCGCGAGCGCGACCCCGAGCGCGATCGCATTGCCGAACCGCGCGAACGGCGTGGGTGGCGCCGGCGGCGGGAGCGGCAGGTCGATCGCCCCTTCGGCAAGGTGCGGCACGGTGCCGAGCAGGCGGCCATGCGCATCGACCAGCGCCGAGATCCCGGTCGGCGTCGCGCGCAGGACGGGCAACCCCTCCTCGATCGCGCGCAGCCGCGCCTGCGCCAGATGCTGGGGCGGGCCCCAGCTTCCGAACCAGGCGTCGTTGGAAGGATTATAGATGAAATCGGGGCGATGGGTGCGATCGACGGTGTGACCGGAGAAGATGATCTCGTAGCAGACCTGGATCCCGGCGCGGCCGAAGCCGGGCACGTCGAGGCTGCGCGGGCCGGGGCCGGGCAGGAAATCGACGTCGCCCATCACCAGCCGCGCGAGCCCGAGCGGCGCGAGCAGCGTGCGCATCGGCAGATATTCGCCATAGGGGACGAGGTGCGCCTTGTCATAGCGCGGGCCGAGCATTCCCGACGAATCGATCGGCCAGACCGAATTGCCCGCGCCGACGAGCTGGCCGCGCGCGTCGAACAGCAGCGCGTTGCCGCTGACCAGCGCCTGATCGCGCGGGCCGAGCAGCGCGGCGATGCGCGCGCGCGTGACGCGGGGATCGCCGCGGAAATAATAGGCGCCGGGATAGCCGTCCTCGAGAAGCTGGTTGACCATCCCCTCGGGCCAGACGAGCAGGCGCGGGGCGGGGCCGGGCGCGCCGCTGAGCGCGATCAGCCGGGCGAGGACGCGCTCGGCATAGCCGGGGTCGTTCACCCCGTCCTGGCCGATATCGGGCTGGACGATGCGGACGCGGCGCGTGGGCGCCGTTTCGGGCGCCGGCGCGGGCGGCGCGGCGGCGATCGCGGCGACGCCGAGC
>JAFABD010000240.1 GCA_023426225.1 Pseudomonadota bacterium
GTTCACGACGGGTATGGACGCGGCGGCGGACCGGCACTGGCTGGAAAAGCTCGCGCGCGATTGCGTCCGCTGGTCGCCGCTTGTCATGCCGGTGCCGCCCGACGCGATCGTGATCGACATTGCCGGATGCGCACACCTGTTCGGCGGCGAGCCCGGCCTGGTTGCCGAGGTGGAGGCGACGATGGCGGCGCGCGGCATGACGGTGCGCTGTGCCGTCGCCGATACGATCGCGGCGGCGCAGGCGCTCGCCCGTCATGCGCGCCTGCCCGTCACCGATACGGCGGCCGCGATCCGCGCGCTGCCCGTCGTCGCGCTGGGCCTGGAGGCGGAGGCGACGCAGGCGCTGGTGCGGGCCGGGCTGAAATCGGTGGGCGAGGTGGCAGCTCGTCCGGCCGCGACCATCGCCGCGCGATGCGGCATGGCGGCGGTCACCGCGCTGAACCTGCTGATGGGGGAGGCGCAGGCGCCGCTCGACCCGCTGCCGCCCGCGGCGCCGTTGCGCTTCGAACGGCGCTTTGCCGAGCCGATCGGGCACCAGGATGCGGTCGCCGCCTGTTTTCGCGACCTGTTGCAGGCGGCGGCGGACGAACTCGAGCGGCGCGGGCTGGGCGGGCGACGCTTTCGCCTCACCCTGTGCCGCAGCGACGGTGCGCGTCACCGGCTGGATATCGAGACGGGCGCGCCGACGCGCGATCCGGCGCCGGTATTGCGGCTGTTCGACGAGCGGATCGCCGCGCTTGCCGACCCGCTCGACCCAGGCTTCGGCTATGACAGCATCCGCCTTGCCGTCGCCGCCGCCGAGCCGCTGGCACCCGCCCAGCCGGCGCTCGACGGCACCGAACGCGACGCGCAGACGATCGCCGATCTGGTCGACCGGCTGAGCACCCGGTTGGGGCCGCAATGCCTGGTGCGCCTGGCGCCGCAGGACACCCATCTGCCCGAACAGGCGCAGCACGCGCTGCCGGCGCTTCGCCACCCCGCCGCACCCTCATGGCCCCCGCCGCCGCCGGGCGAGCCGCCGATGCGCCCGCTTTTCCTGTTCGACCCGCCGCAGCCGGTCGAGGTGATCGCACAGGTGCCCGACGGTCCGCCGCATCGTTTTCGCTGGCAGCAGAAGTTGCACGAAGTCCGCCTGTATGAAGGGCCGGAACGCATTGCCGCGCCCTGGTGGCGGCGGCGGGGCGGGGAGCAACCCGGCAATCAGGGGCTGACGCGCGACTATTACCGGATCGAGGATGCGAACGGGCGGCGCTTCTGGATCTTCCGCCACGGCCTTTACGACGAAAAGCCCGACCCCTGCTGGTATCTGCACGGGCTGTTCGCATGAACGCGCCCCCGGACTTCGCCGAACTGGCGGCCGCGACCAATTACAGCTTTCTGCGCGGGGCATCGCACCCGGCAGCGATGGTGTCGCACGCGCAGGCGTTGGGAATGCGGGGCATCGGCATCGCCGACCGCAACACCGTGGCGGGCGTGGTGCGCGCGCATGTCGCCTGGCGCGAACTGGGCGGAGCGGCGAGCGGGATGCGGCTGGCGGTCGGCGCCCGGCTGGTCTTTGCCGACGATACACCGGACATCGTGGCCTATCCCGCCACGCGCCATGGCTGGGGGCGGCTGACGCGGTTGCTGACGCTGGGCAACCGGCGCGCCGACAAGGGCGATTGCATCCTCTATCTGCCCGACCTGCTCGATCATGCCGACGATCTGCTGCTGATCGCGACCGGCGGCGGCCCGACGGTGCTGGAACGGCTGTGCGCGGTGCGCCCGCACGCGGTCTGGCGCGCCGTCACGATGCATCGCACCGGCGCCGATGCGCGGCGACTGGCGCAGGCACAGGCGCTTTCCGCCGCAACGGGCGTGCCGCTGATCGCGACCAACGATGCGTGCTATGCAACGCCCGACTGTCGCCCGCTCCACGACGTGATGACGTGCATCCGCGAGGGCGTGAGCATCCACGCCGCGGGCCGCCGCCTGGCCGCCAATGCCGAACGCCATCTCAAGTCGCCGGGCGAAATGGCACGGCTGTTCGCGGCGTGCCCCGAGGCGATCGCGGCGACGGCCGACCTGCTTTCACGCATCGCCTTCACGCTCGACGACCTGAAATACGAATATCCGCACGAGCCGGTGCCCGAGGGATGGGAGCCGCAGGACTGGCTGGAGCACCTGGTCCGCGAGGGCGCGCGTGCGCATTTCCCGCAAGCCCTGCCCGATGCCTATGAAACCGTGCTGGCAGAGGAATTCACGCTGATTCGCCGGTGCGGCTATGCCTGTTATTTCCTGACGGTCCACGACATCGTCCGCCATGCCCGCAGCCTTTCGCCGCCGATCCTGTGCCAGGGGCGGGGGAGCGCGGCCAATTCGCTCGTCTGCTATTTCCTGGGCATCACGCCGGTCGATCCGGTTCGCGAAAAGCTGCTGTTCTCGCGGTTCCTCTCCGAAGAGCGCAACGAGCCGCCCGACATCGACGTCGATTTCGAGCATGAGCGCCGCGAGGAGATCATGCAGTATATCTATGCCCGTTACGGCCGCGAACGGGCGGGCATCGCCGCCACCGTCATCCATTACCGCCCGCGCAGCACGCTGCGCGAGGTGGGCAAGGCGCTGGGGCTGACCGAGGATGTGACGGCGCGGCTGGCCTCGACCATCTGGGGCCATTGGGGGGACGATGTTCCCCAAAGCCGGATGATCGAAGCCGGGTTCGATCCCGCCAATCCGGTCATCGCGCGGCTGAAGGCGCTGGTCGACCAGTTGCTGACCTTTCCGCGCCACCTGTCGCAGCATGTCGGCGGCTTCGTGCTGACCGAGGGGCGGCTCGACGAGCTGGTGCCGATCCACAATGCCGCGATGCCCGACCGCACCTTCATCGAATGGGACAAGGACGATATCGACGCGCTCGGGCTGATGAAGGTCGATGTGCTCGCGCTCGGCATGCTGACCTGCATCCGCAAGAGTTTCGACCTGCTGCGCCGGCACGAACGGGGCGACTACACGCTCGCCAACGTGCCGCTCGAGGATCCCGGCGTCTACGCAATGCTCCGGCGCGGCGACAGCATCGGCACCTTTCAGGTCGAAAGCCGCGCCCAGATCGCGATGCTGCCGCGCATGAAGCCCGCGAAACTGTACGATCTCGTCATTCAGGTGGCGATTGTTCGCCCCGGGCCGATCCAGGGCGGCATGGTCCATCCCTATCTGCGCCGCCGCAACAAGGAGGAGGCGGTGGTCTATCCCTCGCCCGCGCCGCCGCACGACCCGGATGAGCTGCGCCATGTGCTCGAAAAGACGCTGGGCGTGCCGCTGTTCCAGGAGCAGGCGATGAAGCTGGCGATGACTGCCGCCGGCTTCACCGCAGCGGAGGCCGACGGGCTGCGCCGCGCGATGGCGACCTTTCGCAACCACGGCACCATCCACCGTTATCGGCAGCAGATGATCGAGGGCATGGTCGCGCGCGGCTATGACCGCGATTTCGCCGAACGCTGTTTCGAACAGATCAAGGGCTTCGGCGAATATGGCTTTCCCGAAAGCCATGCCCAGGCCTTTGGCTGGCTGGCCTATGTCTCGGCATGGCTCAAATGCCGTCACCCGGCGGTGTTCACCTGCGCGCTGCTCAACAGCCAGCCGATGGGTTTCTATGCGCCGGCCCAGCTGGTGCAGGACGCGCGCGACCATGGCGTCGAGGTCCGCGCGGCCGATGTGGGCGCGAGCCAATGGGACAGTTCGCTGGAGCCGGGGGAAGCCGGCGCGCTTGCGTTGCGGCTGGGCCTGTCGCGGATCGACGGGTTTCGCCGCGACTGGGCGGACGCGGTGGTGCAGGCGCGCGCGCAACGCCCGTTCGCCAGTATCGAGGAGGTGGCGCATCGCGCCGCGCTGCCCACCCGCGCGCTGAACCTGCTCGCCGATGCCGACGCCTTTGGCTCGCTGGGGCAGGACCGGCGCACCGCCGGGTGGAATGTCCGCCGCATGCCGCCGGGCCAATTGCCGCTGTTCGCGGCGCTCGACGTGCCCGAAATGGCCCCCGAACCGGCAAGCGACCTGCCCGCCCTGTCGCCGTCGGAAGCGATCGTTGCCGACTATCAGGCCACCCGGCTGTCGCTGAAGGGGCACCCGATGCAGTTTCTGCGCGCGCGGCTGGAGCGGGAAGGCGTGCTGTGCTGCGCGGCGGCCAATGCCGTGCCCGATGGTCGCAAGGCCAGGGTCGCGGGCGTCGTCCTGACGCGCCAGCGCCCGGGCAAGGGCAATGCGGTGTTCATCACGATCGAGGACGAGACCGGCATCGTCAACGCGCTCTTGTGGGCGCGCGACATGGAACGGCAGCGCCGCGCCGTCATGGCCGCGCGCCTGATGCTGATCGAGGGCAGAATCCAGAAGAGCAAGGAAGGCGTGGTCCACCTGATGGCCGATCGCGTCCACGACCGGACCGACCTGCTCGATTGCCTGTCGCGCGACGGCGATGCGCTGCCGCCCGCCACTTCGGGCGACGAAGCCCGCCACCCCCAGCGGCCGCGCGCTCACGGCCATCCGCGCGACGTCCGCATCCTGCCGCCGTCGCGCGACTTTCACTGACGCGCCGCACGGGCGCGCGATCGCCCCGGCGGGTCAGCCGACGAAGCGCGCGACGAGATCGCGCAACGGAAGGCGCGCCTGCATGCGGACGGCGAGCAGCGCAGTGCCGCTGATCTTGCGCTGGAGGAACAGCGTCGCGGCGGGCGGCACATGCCAGCTCGCGCGATCGGCGAGCATGGGGGCGGCGAGGTCGCGCAGCGGGCCGACAAAGCTGCGATCGCCGAAGTCGAAATCTTCCGGGCGATTGGCGTGCGCGAGCACCGTGTCGATGACCGCGTCGATCGCCGCGCCGTGCCGCGCGACGAGCGTGGGCGAGACGAACCCCGCCGCGAGGATCGCCGTGCGCACCGCCGCGCGATCATTGGCAAGTCCCGCCGCGAGCAGCGCGCGATAGGCGTCGCGCGCCGCGGGATCGACCGCGCGTGCGGCGCCGAAATCGAGCAGTACCAGCCGCCCGGTGTCGGGCTGGAAACGATAATTGGCGAAATTGGGGTCGGTCTGCATGAAACCGAACTCGAACAGCTCGCGCAGCACCAGTTCGAGCAGCCGCGCCATCGTCGCATCGCGCACCGCCCGGGGCGCGGCGGCGAGCGTGTCGATCGGCGCGCCGGGGATGAAATCCATCGCGAGCACGCGCGAACGGGTCAGATCGACGACGGGGCGGGGGACGACGAAACCGGGCTCGCCCGCGAGCAGATCGGCATAACGCGTCATCTGCGCCGCCTCGCGCGCATAGTCGGCCTCTTCGTGAAGCTGGCGCTTGGCCTCGGCGAGCAGCGGCGCGATATCGAGCGCGGCGGGCAGCAGCCCCGAGACGCGCAGCAGCGTCGCGACATTGTCGACATCGGCGTCGATGCTCTCGCGCACGCCCGGATATTGCACCTTCACCGCAATCACGCGCCCGTCGGGAAGCGTCGCGCGATGGACCTGGCCGATCGAGGCGGCGGCGATCGGGCTCGCGTCGAACTGGACGAAGCGACGGCGCCAGTCGGCGCCCCATTCGGCGGCGAGCACGCGCTGAAGCTGTGCGGGCGGCATGCGGTGCGCCTGATCGCGCAGCCGGGCGAGGATCGCGGTCAGCTCGGCCGGAAGCACGTCGCCGCCGTCCATCGACAGCATCTGGCCCAGCTTCATCGCTGCGCCGCGCAGCCGTGCGAGCTGTTCGGTGACGCGGATCGCATTGGCGGGGGTGAGCAGCAGCTGCGAGAGCTGGGTCCGCTCGCCGCGGGCG
>JAFABD010000243.1 GCA_023426225.1 Pseudomonadota bacterium
CCCATGCCTGTTGCCGGCGCCATTCGCGTTCGCGCCATTCGCGCTGCGCCCGCCAGTCGCGGCGCCATTCGCGGTCATGGTGCCAGCGCCAGCCGTCATAGCGCGACGGCGGCGGCCCCCAGCGCGGCGGCGGCGGCGGACCGCCCCAGCCCGGGCGCGGCGGCGGGGGCGGACCCCAGCCCTGCGCCGACGCGGCGCTGCCCGTACCCAATCCGATCACCAGTGTTGCGGCCGCGATCACGGCCATCGTCATCCTGCGCATCCAAGCCTCCATCTGCTCGATCCGATGGCATGACCCTGCGCCCCGCCGACTGAACGGCGCGTGGCGCCGTCGATGTGCGCGGTTCAGGATTGCGCGCGTCGGCCGGACCGCACACACGGTCCGCAAAGCCCCGCATGGCCCGGCGGCGTGCGCGGGCGCATAAGCGCCGGAATGAGCAGACGGATTTTGTTGATCGACGGTCATCCCGATTCGCAGCGGGGCCATTTCGTCCATGCGCTCGCCGATGCCTATGCGGCGGGCGCGGCCGAGACCGGGCAGGACGTGCGCCGGATCGAGGTCGCGCAGCTCGACTTCCCGCTGATCCGCGCGGCGCGCGACTGGAGCGAGGGGACGCCGCCGCCCGACATCGCCGCGGCGCAGGCCGATCTGCGCTGGGCCGAGCATATCGTGCTCCTCTATCCGCTGTGGCTCGGCGACATGCCGGCGTTGCTCAAGGCGTTCCTGGAACAGGTCGCGCGGCCCGACTTTCTCTATTCGGGGCGGGCCGGCCCGCGGCGCGCGGTGCTCAAGGGGCGCAGCGCGCATGTCGTGGTGACGATGGGGATGCCCGGCTTCCTCTATCGCTATTTCTATGGGGCGCACAGCCTCAAGAGCCTGCGCCGCAATATCCTGAACTTCGTGGGCGTGCGCCCCGTCACCGAAACGATCGTCGGCGGCATGGGGATCGAGAACGACGCGGCGCGCGCGCAATGGCTGCGCACGATGCGCGATTTCGGCGCGATGGGGTGTTGAACGGGGACTGACGGCGGGGCGGGGGGGACGGCGCGCGGCGCGATCAGCAGCGGCCGCGCGGCCCCTTGCCGCCGGGGCGGTGACGCTCGCCACACGGCATGACATGGCACGCCATCGGGCATTGCTCGCGGCGATGGTCGTCGTCGGGCATGCTGGGGGTGCCGGTGCCCGTGCACAGCCGGCCCCAGACCACCGGCCCGGCCGTAACCGGAGCGGGGACCGCGAGCGCCAGCGGCGGCACGAACAGCAGCACGCGCAGCTTCATTCGACCGGATCCTCGTCGATCAGGATGCGCACCGCGGCACCGTCCATATCGTCGAACTGGCCCGAATTGAGCGACCAAATGAACGCGCCGAGCCCGCCCAGCCCGAGCAGCAGCGCGACCGGAATGAGGAACATCAGCCCGTTCATCGCGCACATCCTTTCAGCCGCAGCGCGTTGGCGACGACGATCAGCGACGAACTCGACATCGCCACCGCAGCGATCAGCGGTGTGACATAGCCGAAGATCGCGAGCGGGACCGCCAGCAGGTTGTAACCGATCGCCAGCGCGAAATTCTCGCGGACGATGCGCAGCGTCCGCCGCGCCGCACGCACCGCGAGGGGGACGGGCGCCAGGCTGTCGCCCATGAACACGAAATCGGCGGCGGTCTGGCCGACGTCGCTGGCCGACGCCGGCGCGATCGAGACATGCCCCGCGGCAAGCGCCGGACCGTCGTTGAGCCCGTCGCCGACCATCAGCACGCGATGCCCCGACTGGTGCAGCGCCTCGATCGCCTCGAGCTTCTGATCGGGCGTCAGCCGCGCCTGGGCGGCGATTCCCAGCGAATCTGCGAGCGGCTCGACGGCTTCCGGCCGGTCGCCCGACAGGATCTCGGCCGGGATGCCGATCGCCTTCAGCTCGGCGATCGCGCGCGCCGCATCGGGGCGGACGGCGTCGCTGAAGCGCAGCACGCGAACGGGGCCGCCGTCGAGCGCGAAGCCCGTCACCAGCTCCTCATGGCGCGCGCGGACGCCGAGCCAGCTCGGCCGGCCCAGCCGCACGCCGCGGCCATAAAGCTTGCCCGTCACGCCATAGCCGGGCTCCTCGCGCACGTCGGTGAGGTCGGCGGCGCGCACGCCCTGGCGTTCGAGCGCCTGGGCCAGCGCACGGGCGATCGGGTGGCGGCTCATCCGCGCGAGCGCCAGCGCCGCGGGCGCCTCTTCCTCGGCATCGAGCTGCTCGAGATCGAGCGGGACGGGGCGGCCGAGCGTCAGCGTGCCCGTCTTGTCAAAGCGTGCGACGTCGGCCTCGGCAAGGCGTTCGAGCGCCGAGCCGTCCTTGACGAGCACGCCGCGCCGCATCAGCGCGCCGGCCGCGACGACCTGGGCCGCCGGCACGGCCAGGCCGAGCGCGCAGGGGCAGGTGATGATGAGCACCGCGACCGCGATCAGCAGCGACTGGTGCCAGCCGGCCCCCGCGATCATCCAGCCGACGAAGCTGGTGAGCGCGAGCGTGTGGACCGCCGGGGCATAGAAGCGCGCGGCGCGATCGGCGATGCGGACGTAGCGCGAGCGGCTCTGCGATGCCGCATCCATCATCCGCGCGATCTCGGCGATGGTGGTGCGGTCGCCCGCCGCGGTGACGCGGATCGTCAGCGGCGCATCGAGGTTGAGCGTGCCCGCCACCGCCTTGCCGCCCGGCGCCAGCGGCTCGGGACGGCTCTCGCCGGTGATGAGCGACAGGTCGGCGTTCGAGCTGCCCTGTTCGACCACGCCGTCGGCGGCGATCCGTTCGCCCGCGGCGACGATCAGCCGCATGCCGGGTTCGATGGCGTCGGCGCGCAGCCACTGCGTGCCCCCGTCGGGAAGCAGCACGGTGCCGCCGGGGGCGGTCTGGCGCAGCAGCGCCTCGACGCCCTCGCGCGCACGGTCGCGCATCACGCTGTCGAGGAAACGCCCGACGAGCAGGAAGAACAACAGCATCACCGCGCCGTCGAAATAGGCGTGCGGGCCGTTGGTGATCGTCTCGAACAGGCTGAGCGCGGTGGCGAGCGTCACGCCGATCGAGATCGGCACGTCCATGTTGGTGCGCCCGCGCCGCAGCGCGCTCCAGGCGGACTTGTAGAAGGGACGGCCGGCATAGGCGACCGTCGGCAGCGCGATCAGCGCCGACAGCCAGTGGAACAGCTCGCGCGTCGCGCCGGTCGCACCCGACCAGACCGAGACCGAGAGCAGCATGATGTTCATCGACGCGAAGCCGGCGACGGCAACGGCGCGCAGCAACGCCTTGCTCTCGCTCGGACGCGACGAGAGCGGGCCGGGCTGGATCGGTTCGGCGTCGAAGCCGATATCGGCAAGCGCGAGTCGCAGCGCTTCGGGCGTCAGCGCGGGATCATGGTCGATCACGACGCGCTTCGAGGTGAAGTTCACCCGCGCCTTGCGGATCCCCGGCAGCGGCGCCAGCTCACGCTCGATCTTGGCAATGCAGCCGGCGCAGCGGATGCCGGGGACGCTCAGTTCGCTGTGCTCGAGCGTTTCGCTCATGCAAACACGTCCCGGATGAAGTCGGCGCGCGCATCGCCGCGCACGACGTGCAGATGAACGCGCCACCGCCCGGCGGGCAGCCGCTCCTGGGCGACATAGTGGCCCGGCGCGGTTTCGGTGAAGCGCAGCTCGATATTGGCGACCAGGCCCAGCGGGTGCCGCGCGGTGGCGGTGACGGTCGCGCCGGGGGCGCGATCGATCTGCGCGACGACGCGGCCGTCGGTCGAGTCGGCCTTCACCTGCCAGCCGAGCTGGTCCTGCGCCTGCGCTTCCTTCAGCCAGCGGTTGAAATGCTGGCTGGCGACATAGCTGTTCTCGACCACGACGCCGCCGAAGGTCCGCGTCGCGAGCGTCGCCATCGTCACGTTCACCGCGATCACGATGCCGAAGAAGGTGACGAGCACGGCGAGCATGTGCCAGCCGGTAAAGCGGAACGGGCGCGTCATTGGTCAGCCTCCGGGCGGTCGAAGCGGGCAGTGTCGGTGTCGCCGCCCTTCTGATCGTCGAGCGCGGTCAGACGGAAGGCGAAGGTTGCGGGCTGCGGGCCCGAACGCGGTGCGCGCACATAGATGCGGCGCTTCTCGACCTGGTCGGGGCCGACATTGATCGTCATCGACGCCGCCGCCTTCTTCTCGTCGCCGAGCGAGTCCCACATCACCGCACCGGGCAGGCCGTCGATGTCGATGCGGACGGGGCGGGGGCGCGTCTCCATGTTGCGCACCTTGACCGTATAGGCGTTGCGTACCGTGCCGTCGGAAAGCTGGACGAACAGCGGGTTGCGCTCCTGCCCGACCGACAGGTCGAGCCGCGTGCGCGCGCCCAGGGCGACGAGCATCGCCACGCCGACCAGCGCCCAGGCGCCGAAATAGAGGAAGGTGCGCGACCGGAGGATCGTCTTGCGGACGGGGACGGGGGCCGCGCCCTTGCGCTCCTCCTCGCAATCCTCGAGCGTCGCATAGTCGATCAGCCCGCGCGGGCGGCCGACCTTGACCATCATCTCGTCGCACGCGTCGATGCACAGCGCGCAGGTGATGCAGGCGAGCTGCGGCCCGTTGCGGATGTCGATGCCCGTCGGGCACACCTGGACGCAGGCGTTGCAGTCGATGCAGTCGCCGACCTTGGCATCGGCGTTTTCATGCGCGCGCTTCAGGCCGCGCGTGCGGGGTTCGCCGCGCCAGTCCTTGTAGGTGACGATCAGCGAGCGCTCGTCGAGCATCGCGCCCTGGATGCGCGGCCACGGGCACATATAGATGCACACCTGCTCACGCATCCACCCGCCGAAGACATAGGTGGTGAAGGTGAGGATCGCGATCGTCGAATAGGCGACCATCGGCGCATGGCCGGTGAACACCTCGCGTGCGAGCGAGGGCGCATCGGCGAAATAGAAGATCCAGGCGCCGCCGGTGAGCGCGCCGATCAGCAGCCAGATGCTGTGCTTGGTCACGCGCTTGGCGATCTTGACCGGGCCGAGCGGGGCCTTGCGCAGCTTGATCTGCGCGTTGCGGTCGCCGTCGATGAAGCGCTCGATGTGGAGGAACAGGTCGGTCCACACGGTCTGCGGGCAGGCATAGCCGCACCAGGCGCGACCGACGGTGGCCGTGATGAGGAACAGGCCGATCCCGGCCATCACGAGCAGGCCCGCGACGTAGTAGAATTCGTGCGGCCAGATCTCGATCGAGAAGAAATAGAAGCGGCGGTGCGCGAGATCGATCAGCACGGCCTGGTTGGGGGCATAGGGCCCGCGGTCCCAGCGGAGCCAGGGCGTGACATAATAGATGGTCAGCGTCACCGCCATGATCGCCCACTTCAGGCGGCGGTAGAAGCCGTCGACTGCCTTGGGGAAAATGTCGGGCCCGCGGGCAAAAAACCCCCCCGCCGTAGCGGTGGGGGCGGCATGATT
>JAFABD010000247.1 GCA_023426225.1 Pseudomonadota bacterium
TCGAGGTGACGCCCGACGGCGGCGTCATCCCGGCGCGCTATCTCGCCACGCCCCAGGCCGCCGCACGCGGCTTTGCGCCGCGGCTCGCCTGGGTCGATCCGGTGTCGCTGCGCGTCGTTCGCACGGCGCAATGGGGCGACGACGGCATGACCTGGCTCTACGACCTCCATTACCGCCTGCTCGCCGGCCCGGCGGGCGGGCGTGTCGTCGGTGCGATCGGGATCGGGCTGTTGCTGCTCATCGGCTCCGGGCTCGCGCTGTGGTGGCCGCGCCGCGCGCGGCTGGCGAGCGCGCTCGGCTGGAAACGCCATGCCGGGCCGCAACGCCGTGTCTATGACCTTCACAATCTCTGCGGCGTCTATCCCGCGCTGCTGCTCGTGCTGGTGACGGCGACCGGCATCCTGCTCGAATTTCCCGATCAGGTCCGCCCGCTGATCGGCGCGGTCAGCACGCTTTATCGCGCGCCCGCGTTCCGCATGTGCGGCGCGCGCGCGATCGACGCCGACGGCGCCGCCGCCATCGCCGCGCGCGTCTTTCCCGACGCCCGGCTCGCCTGGATCGAGACGCCGGGAACCGGCGGCGTCTATCGCATCACGCTGGCCCAGCGCTGGGAGCCGAGCCGGCGCTTCCCGCGCACCGGCGTCTGGGTCGATGCCGCCAGCGGCCGCGTGCTCGCCGTGCGCGACCCGCGCCGCGACGGCTGGGGCGACCGGCTGCTCAACTGGCTTCACCCGCTCCACAATGGCGAGGCATTCGGCATGATCGGGCGCGTGCTGGTGTTCGTGTCGGGGCTGGTGCCCGCAATGCTGTTCGCGACCGGCTGGCTGAGGCACCGGCACAAGCAGCGCGCCCGGCAAACCGCTGCGGCCCGGCGACGCGCCGCCCCGTCCGGAACGACGCGCCCCTCGCTCGCCTAGGGCGTTTTCAGGCTGACCTTTTTCGGTCAACAGCTCGGAAAATGCGGCGCTCAAGGGCGGAGCGTCTTCGCCCGAGGCGAAAACGCACTTGGCCGTGAGCAAATAGACAGCCTTTGTTGGCGATCCGCCTGACTGTCCGGAATTGGGGCTATTCTGCCATTCCCGAGCAACATGTCTAATGTCAGGCCTTGCCAGGAGCGGACATTCGGGGTTTGCTTGTTCCCGATAAACTCCGTGTCAGCCATGCTTCTGATTGCGACGGTTTCGCATCAGTCTGCGTGGCCATGAAACACCATTATGTCCCGCAATTCCTGCTGCGACGCTGGTGCGACGCGCAAGGTCGGCTCCAGAGCTTCAGAGTCGTGAACGGCCATGTCAACGCGAATGCCCTTGCTCCAGAATATACCGGCTATGAGGATGGCCTATATGCCGTCGGCGCAAACCCGACGTGCTCGATCATCTCCGTAATAAAGGCATAGCGATGCTGAAAGACTTCCTCGCCGAGGGCGATGTTGCCTTGCCGGAGGGCTGGCCCTCGTCGGAGCAATGGCTCGACACACATTATCCCGGCTTAATAGAGAGGCAGAGCCTGATCTCCAACCTCTCGAATATTTTGCTCCACGACCAACTGACCGAGCTGCTCCTTGCCGGAACTCGCTCCATGTAAGAGAAACGACGTCAAACGTTGGAGGAGGGGCTGGTCTGATGGTCTGGTTAAGGCGTGTTCTGCTTGGACTCCTGACGTTGATTCTGGCAAGCCAGTTCATCATTGGACTGCAGGCTTGGCGAGATGAGGCTGTCGCGGCAAGTTGGATTGTGGCGCTGGAGGGCAAGCGTGAATGCTTCGGTGATTTCACATCATCGGAGGCATTGCATCTTGAACAGCTTGCAACGGTCAACAGTTTGAAATTGAGCGCGAATGATCGCTTACGGGTTGATTGTTATCTCCGAGATGTAGATCGTCGTCGAACAGTCGAACGGGCGAGCCGAGATCTGATCAAGGCGCAAACGACAGTCAAAAATGCGCTGATTATCGGCGCGGCGTCGTCGGCGCTGATTGCAATTCTCGTAGTGGTGGCGTGGATCAATTGTAAAAACGCCATCAAGTTCGAGAGACGCAGCCCGGCGGCGGGTTAAACTCGAATGGCAGGTTTTCGCCCGCAAACCGACCCGCGACCGCCAAATGAACGGACGGCAGATTTCAGGACCGCGGGCGCGCGGCCCGAACGACTGAAATTGAGGCGTGTTGCTGCCAGATGGTTTGACGCCGACTGAGCGGCAGCTTCTGGCAGAAGCTGTCGTTGAAGGCCCGACCGACGAACGGCGCAACTGGGCCGCTTTCGGTCGCTTCACATTGATTCCCCTACGCCTAAAAGCGGAACTGCGCGCTCGCCATGCCGAAGTCGATCGCGCTGCCGTGCGCGGCGCGGATCGCGTCGCCGGCGCTGTGGTGGAGATAATAGGCGCGCAGGCTCCAGTGCCGGCCGAGCGCCAGGTTGGCGTCGGCCGAATAGACCTCGCCGATCGCCTGCGGGCCGCCGCGCGTCCCTGCCAGCGCCGCCGCCGGGCCGAGATAGACCGAATCGGCGCGCGCTTCCTTCCACTTCCACTGCACCGCCCCCTCGAGCGTCAGCTTGCGCATCGGCTGGAAGCGCAGGCTGGGACGCACCGCGACGAGGTTGGCAAAGCTGGTGACGTTCGCCTCGTTGAAATAGGGGCCTTTGGGGAACAGCGGGTTGAACGTGCCCAGCTTGTCGTCGCCGGCATGGTGGTCGCCCGAGCCGGAATCGAACCGCACCGCCAGCCGCGGCTTCATCGTCGTCGCCAGCGTATAGGCCAGGTCGGCCGAAAGCCCCCAGGCGCGGATCGACTGGCCGGCAAAGCTGCCGCGCTGGACCAGCCCCTCGACGTCCCAGTCCCAGCCCTTCGCCGCGCCGCCGGTGCGCAGCCCCAGGCTGTGGCGATGTTCGGCGCCGGTCACGCCGCCGAAGCTCGCGACATCGCGATCGAGATAGAACCAATAGGCGTCGGCACTCGCCCCCGGCTGCGACCCCAGCGCATAGGCGCCATACACGCCGCCGAACCCTTGCTGGCGGTTGCTCACATCGTCGAACACGCCGCGGCGCAGCGTCACCGGCCGGACGAGGAACGCATCGAGCTTGAGCCGCCCGAGCCCCAGCGTCGCGCGGCCCCCGTCGAAATTCTGATGGACGTTGGTGCCGTCGCGGAACGACACGAAGCGCTGCGCCGGGTTGAACGCCAGTTCCTGCCGTCCCAGCCGCAGCGTGAGCGCGGCGAGCGGCTTCACCTCGACGAAAGCTGGCGCAGGTCGAGATGATCCTCGTCGGGCAGCGCGAGCGTCTGCTTGCCGAACGCCGCTTCGCTGCCGAGCTGGGCAAACACGCGGACGGCGCTGCCCAGATGCAGGTCGGCATGCACCAGCACGCGCTGGAGCAGATAGGTTTCGGGATCGTGCCCGCCGATCCCGAAGGCGGGCCGGTCAAGGCTCTCGGCGCGCTCGCGGATCTCGCCGCCCAGGCTCAGATAGGCCTGCCGGTCGGGGTCGATCGGCACGAACTTGATCCGCGCGTCGAGCGGCAGTGCGTCGGTCCGGTCGCGCAGGCTCGAATAATCCTCGGCGGTGCGGTCGGGCTTGAAGCCGGGCAGCGGCCCCTGTTGTTGCGCCAGCGCGGGGCTCGCGGCCAGCATCGTGCCGGCGCCGAGCAGGGCGATCAGGGTCTTGCGATTGTTCGGGGTCATCGGTTTCATCCACATTTTGAAAAGCCGCAGTCGAGGCAGGTTGCACAGCCTTCGGACTGGATCAGGGAAGCCGCGCCGCATTGCGGGCAGGCGGGGGGCGTGGTCGTTGCGGTGGCCGTGGCGGCGGGAAGGTGCGGGGGCGGCGGGGCGTCGCCGTCGGCCGGGGACGCCTCGCCCAGATGGCGTGCGATCACGCCGCCGATCGCTGCGGGAAGCGAGGGGACATAACGTCCCTGCATCCATGCGCCGCCGCGCGGATCGAACACCGCCTTCAGCTCGTCGGCGACGAAGCCGACATCGCGCGAGCGCCGGAACACCGCGGAGATCATCCGCGTGAGCGCCAGCGTCCAGGCATAATGTTCCATGTTCTTCGAATTGACGAAGATCTCGAACGGCCGGCGCCCGGCATCGCCCTCGACATCGTTGATCGTGACATAGACCGCGTGCGCGCTGTCGGGCCAGCGCAGCTTGTACGTCGTGCCCGTCAGCGCCTCGGCGCGGGGCGCCAGCGGCGCTTCGCCGATTTCCGCCGCCGGGACGGCGGGGGCGGGTGCTTCGGGGCCGGGGACTTCGGGCGCGGCGACGCTCAGCACCGATCCCGTGACCGGATTGGGGCGATAGGTGGTCAGGCCTTTGCAGCCGAGATGATATCCCTCGATATACACGTCGGCAAAGGCGTCGAAGCCGATGTCCTCGGGGCAGTTGACCGTCTTGGAGATCGAGCTGTCGACCAGCGCCTGCGCCGCCGCCTGCATCGTCAGATGGTCGGACGGGGTGAGCGTCTGCGCGCTGACGAACAGCGCCTCGGGCGGCGGCGTGTCGCCGCGCTCGCGCCGCCACACCTGCATCGCATAATCCTCGACCGCCTGCTCGCGCGTCGACCCGTCGGGCTGGCGGATGCGGCGCGTATAGGCATAGGCGAAGACCGGCTCGATCCCCGACGAGACATTGCCCGCCAGCAGCGAGGTCGTGCCCGTCGGCGCGATCGAGGTCAGGCAGCCGTTGCGCAGCCCGTGGGCCGCGATCAGCGCGCGCGTCTCGTCGTCGAGCGAGGCGATGTTGGGCCGCTCGAGCATCTCCTCGTCCCACAGCGGAAACGCGCCCTTTTCCTCGGCCAGCCGCGCCGAGGCGCGATACGCCTCGCGCTTGATGACCGACAGCCACCGGCGCGTCAGCGCCACCGCCTCGCTCGATCCATAGACCGCGCCGCAGAACAGCAGCGCGTCGGCAAGGCCGGTGATGCCCAGCCCGATGCGCCGCTTGGCGCGCGCCTCGGCCGCCTGGTCGAACAGCGGATAGCGCGACAGGTCGATCACATTGTCGAGGAAGCGCACCGCCGTCGCGGTCAGCTCGCCCAGCGCCGCCTCGTCGAGCGCCGCGTCGGGGGCGAACGGCCGGTCGACCAGCCGGGCGAGGTTGATCGAACCGAGCAGGCAGGCGCCATAGGGCGGCAGCATCTGCTCGCCGCACGGGTTGCTCGCCGCGATCGTCTCGCAATGCGCCAGGTTGTTGGCGGCGTTCACGCGGTCGATGAAGATCACGCCCGGCTCGGCGGTGTCATAGGTCGCGCGCATCAGCCTTTCCCACAGCGCGCGCGCGGGCACGCTGCGATGCGTGACGCCGCCGAACACCAGCGGCCATTCGGCATCGGCCGCCAGCGCCTGCATGAAGGCATCGGTGACGAGCACCGAAAGGTTGAAGTTGCGCAGCCGCGCCGGATCGCGCTTGGCGTCGATGAACGCCTCGATATCGGGATGGTCGATGCGCAGGCACCCCATCATCGCGCCGCGCCGCTGGCCCGCCGATTCGACCGTGCGGCACATCGCGTTCCAGCAGTCCATGAAGCTCAGCGGTCCCGACGCCTGCGCGCCGACGCCGCGCACCGGGCTTCCCGCCGGGCGGATCGTCGAAAAGTCCATGCCGACGCCGCCGCCGGCCTGCATCGTCACCGCGGCCTCGCGCAGATGCTCGAAAATGCCGCCCAGGCTGTCGGGGATCGTCCCCATCACGAAACAGTTGAACAGCGTCACCGCGCGCGCCGTGCCCGCGCCGGCCAGGATGCGTCCGGCGGGGATGAAGCGGAAATCGGTCAGCGCCGTTTCGAACCGCGCCCGCCAGCGCGCGCGCACCGGCTCGGCCTCCACCGACGCGACCGCCTCGGCGACGCGCGCGATCGTGTCCTCGATCGTCTCGTCGCCCGCGACGCCGGGCTCGCCGCCCGAATCCTCGGCGCCGGCGCCGGGCCGGAAACGGTATTTGGCCGACCAGATCTCTTCGGCCAGCGCATTGTCGAAAGGCATTTGCGTCCCCTTTGGCAACGTGTTCGCGATGCGTTTGGGGCCGGGCGGGACGAGGCGCTTGACCTGCCTCAAATGGCGGTTCTCCGCGCTTTTTTTGAGGTGCCTCACGCCGGAAAGCGGGGATGGGGGCTAGGCCGATCAGGCGACCGGGCAAGCGCCCGACCGACCCTTCAAGGAGGTTTCAGATGCGTATTCCGACGATGATTTTCGGGGCCGCCATGGCCGTCGCCATTGCCGCCCCGGCGGCGGCGCTGTCGCTCCACGCGCCCGCCCCGGCGCCCGCAGGCGCGCACAACGTCAAGATGCTCAACCAGGGCCCCGGCGGCATGATGGTGTTCGACAGCCCCGTCGTCCGGATCAAGCCGGGCGAGAGCGTCACCTTCGTTCCCGTCGATGCCGGCCACAATGCCGAAAGCATCCCGGGCATGCTCCCCGCGGGCGCCCAGCCGTTCAAGGGACAGATGAGCAAGCCGCTCACCGTCACCTTCACCAAGCCCGGCGTCTATGGCTTCAAGTGCAACCCGCACTTCTCGATGGGCATGGTCGGCGTCGTCGTCGTCGGCAACCCGGTCAATCTCGCCCAGGCCAAGGCGGTAACGCTCCCCGGCCGCGCCCGCCAGGTGATGAACGGGCTCCTCGCCGGCATTCATTGAGGCGCAAGCACGAACCGGCCGGGCGCAGCACACGCCCGCAGTTGAGGGGCGTCGTCCGGAACCCGGGCGGCGCCCCTTTTCCGTGCCGCTCGTTCAGACGCGAACGCCTCCCAACCGGCCCGAACCGCCGACATGGTTTCGGGCGGCCCTTTTCGCGGCACGCGTCGGCATGCTGATGCTCTGGCCGCGATCGGGAGCCCGGCAACATCCGCGCCGGGGCTGCTGCCATAGCCCCTGGCTTTACTGGCACCATCGCCGCGCCGCGTGACGCGCGCCTGCGTTACCGCCGCACGCAGGAAAGCGGCGGATCGGGGAAGAGGCGGGGGGCTGATTTCCGCCCGCTTCCCCGATCCGCCGCCGATGCGCACCCCGCAAGGGGGGACGGATCAGTGTCCGCTCTTCGCTGCCGCCGCGGCGTCGATCGCCTGGTTGGGGCGGAACACCGCCGGGTCGGCGGGGCCTTCGACGACGAGCAGGCCCTTCAGCCCGCGCTCCATCCGCGACAGCGCATGGTCGACGAGCACGAACTTGCCCGGCACCTCGACCTTGAACTCGGTCATCGCGGCGCCGCCCGGCGGCACGGTGATCGTCTGCACGTCGGTCATCGGCGCCGAGGTGATCGAGGCAAGCGGCCATGCCCGGTCGAAAATCTCGCCGATGACGTGGAAGCTCGACGTCTTGTTCGGCCCGCCGACGCCGAAGAAGATGCGCACCGTCTCGCCCGTCCTGGCCTTCAGCGGCCGGTTGGCGAGCGCGTTCGCCGCGCCGTTGAACACATAATATTCGGGCGTCTCGGCCAGCAGCTTGTCGATGCTCTCGTTGAGCTCGCCCTTGGTGCCGTGCGCCTCGTCGGTATAGATTTCGCCCTGCATCACATAGAATTCGTGATCGACCTTGGGCAGCCCCTCGGCCGGCTCGACCAGGATCATGCCGTACATGCCGTTGGCGATGTGCTGCGCCACCATCGGCGTCGCGCAGTGATAGACGTACAGGCCGGGATTGAGCGCCTTGAAGGTAAAGCCCTTGCTCTCGCCCGGTGCCGCCATCGTCGCCACCGCGCCGCCGCCCGGTCCGGTCACGGCGTGGAAGTCGACATTGTGCATCATCACGCTGTCGGCGGCGTTCTTCAGCGTCACCTCGACCGTGTCGCCCACGCGCACGCGGACGAACGGCCCCGGCACCTTCCCGTTGAACGTCCAGTAATGATAGGTCGTGCCGTCGTCGAGCTTGCCGGTGACTTCGGTCGTCTCCAGGTTGACGCGCACCGTCTCGGGGTTGCGCCGCGTGATCGGCGGGGGCAGGTCGGTGGCGTCGCGCACCACGTCGCCCGTCACGGCGGCGGCAGTACCCGCCGCGCCCGGTGCGGTCGCCGCGCCATGGACATGCTGTTCGTCCAGCGCCGCGGCATTCGCCGCCCCGGACATGGCCAGCATGGCGACGCCGGCGGCCAATAGCATCTTTTTACTGAACATCGTCTTTGCCCTTTCTTCGAACTTGTTGGCGACCGGGATAGGAGAACTTGGCGCCGCCCGGTTGCGGCGGATCAATTGCGCGGCAGCGTCGGTGAATTTGACCTGCCTCACTTCGGCGGCATCACCCCTCGGCCAGCGCCTCGAGTCCGGCGAGGTCGAGGATCTGGAGCTCGTGGATGCCCAGCATCCGCACCAGCCGCGCCGATTTCAGCCCGCCCAGCTCGCGGCTCACCGTCTCGATGCGCAGCCCCAGATAGTCGGCGATGTCGATCCGGCTCATCGGCAGGCACGCGCGCGGCGGCTGTTCGGCATGCTGTTCGGTGTGGCGCATCATCTGGAGGATGAAGCTCGCCAGCCGCTCGGCCGCGGTCTTGCGCCCCAGCAGGACAAGCTGCTCGCGCGCCGCCGCCAGCTCGCCCGCCGCGACGGCGTAAAGCCGCCGTTCCATCTCGGGATGCCCCGCGACGAACGCGTCGAAGCGCGTGCGCGAAAAGCGGCACAGCGTCGCCGCGCATACCGCCTCGGCGGTAAAGGGGTGGCGGTCCTCCAGCGTGATGCCCAGAAAGTCGCCGGGAAACAGGAAACCCGCGACCTGGCGCCGCCCGTCGGGAAGCAGCTTCGACAGGCGCAGCACGCCCTGCGTCACGGTGAACACCGCGCCCGCCGCGTCGCCCTCCCAGCACAGCGGCTCGCCCGCCGCCAGCCGCTTGGTGCTGCCGCCATGGCGGAACGCGGCCAGCGTCGGCGTGTCGAGCACGTTGCACACCGCCAGCGCGCGCGCGGGACAGTCGAAACAGGGATGGTCGCAGTCGAGCGGGGTCTCGGGACGCGGGCTGTCGCTCAGATACATGGGCGGGCTCCGAAGTGAGGCAGGTCAAGGCGTTGGGGGAAAGGGGCGGCTAGATCGGCCGGGCACACAGACGGGGTGCCAGTCATGTCCATCTTCTCAACAACATCGGTCGGCGCCGGCGATGTCGCGTCGCTCTTCGCACTCGTGCGCACCTTCGCGCCCGAAACCGCGCCGCAGGACTGGGCCGCCGCCGCGGCGACCCAGCTCGCGGCGGGCGGCATCCTCGGGCTGCGCGGCGCGGGCGGCGATTTTCTCGGAATGGCGGCGTGGCGCGTCGCCGTCGCGCCCGACGGCGCGCGCGAACTGTGCATCGACAGCTTCGTGACGATCGAGATCAACGCCGCCGCGCCCGGCCGCCGCTGCCTTGCCGAGGCGCTGGCCGCGCTGGGCGCCGAACGCGGCTGCACGCGGCTGCGCCAGGTGATCGGCTGCCGGCCCGATGCGCCCGAAGGGCTCGCGGCGCTCCACAACCATCTGAC
>JAFABD010000251.1 GCA_023426225.1 Pseudomonadota bacterium
CGCCCGCGCCGCGCTGGGGGCTGCGCGCAGGCGGCCGCCGCGAGCTGCGCGAACCGGCCGAGCCGCGCAAGCAGGTGGTGCCCGACAACCGGCCCGGGCCGGTGATCGCCGAGCGGAACCTGGCGCCCTCGCCTGCGCGCACCAAGCCGCCGGTGCAGGACAGCCTGGATTTCAAGGACAGCTACAAGCTGCCGCCGATCGACCTGCTGAAGGCGCCGGCACCCAACCAGAATGCCGCGATCGACAAGGCCGCGCTGGAGCGCAACGCCCGGCTGCTCGAGAGCGTGCTCGAGGATTTCCACGTCAAGGGCCAGATCGTCGAAGTGCGCCCCGGCCCGGTGGTGACGATGTACGAGCTGGAGCCCGCGAGCGGGATCAAGGCGAGCCGCGTCATCCAGCTTGCCGACGACATCGCGCGCAACATGTCGGCGATCTCGGCGCGCGTCGCGACGATCCCCGGGCGCACGGTGATCGGCATCGAGCTGCCCAACGCCAAGCGCGAGACGGTGAACCTGCAGGAGCTGATCGGCAGCCAGAGCTTCGAGGACCAGGGCGCGTCGTTGCCGATCGTGCTGGGCAAGAACATCGCGGGCGATCCCGTGATCGCCGACCTGGCGCCGATGCCGCACCTGCTCGTCGCCGGCACGACCGGGTCGGGCAAGTCGGTGGGGCTCAACTGCATGATCCTGTCGCTGCTCTACCGGCTGACGCCGGACCAGTGCCGGATGATCATGATCGACCCCAAGATGCTCGAACTGTCGATGTACAAGGACATTCCGCATCTGCTCGCCGACGTTGTCACCGATCCGCCCAAGGCGGTGCGCGCGCTCAAATGGGCGGTGGAGACGATGGAGGACCGCTATCGGATGATGGCGTCGGTCAATGTCCGCAGCCTCGCCGGGTTCAACGACAAGGTGCGCCAGGCCAAGGCCAAGGGGCAGACGCTGGGGCGCAAGGTGCAGACCGGCTATGACCCCGACACGGGCAAGCCGATCTATGAGGAGGAGACGCTCGACCTCCAGCCGCTGCCGCAGATCGTCGTGATCGTCGACGAGCTGGCCGACCTGATGATGACGGCGGGCAAGGAAGTCGAGTTCCTGATCCAGCGACTGGCGCAAAAGGCGCGCGCGGCGGGCATCCACCTCATCATGGCGACGCAGCGCCCGTCGGTCGACGTCATCACCGGCGTCATCAAGGCCAACCTGCCGACGCGGATCAGCTTCCACGTCACGTCGAAGATCGATTCGCGCACCATCCTGGGCGAACAGGGCGCCGAGCAGCTGCTGGGCAAGGGCGATATGCTGTACATGCCCGGCGGCAAGCAGATCGCGCGCGTCCACGGCCCGTTCGTCAGCGACGAGGAAGTGCAGGCGGTGGCCGATTTCTGGCGATCGCAGGGGGCGCCCGACTATATCTCGGCCGTCACCGAGGAGCCGGCGGACGGCGGCTTCAAGCTCGACGGCGAGCCCGATGGCGACGATTCGCCCGAGGAGCAGCTGTATCGCCGCGCGGTGCAACTCGTCGCCGAGAGCCAGAAGGCCTCGACGTCGTGGCTGCAGCGCCAGTTGCGCGTCGGCTACAACTCGGCGGCACGGCTGATCGAGCGGATGGAGCGCGAGGGGCTGGTGTCGCAACCCGACCATGTCGGCCGGCGCGAGGTGCTGATGGATACCGACGGACGCCCGCTGTAGCGCGCCGCGGGGACCGGATCGTTTCGCCGGACGAAGGGTTCAGCAGGGGTTCAATCCGCCGCGCCTAGCGCGGACCCCCGAGGCATATTGGAGAAAAAGACGTGTTTGCACGGCCGCTTGCCCTTTCCCTTGCGCTTGCCGCCCCGGCGCTGGTCGCCGCGGCGCCGGCGGGCGAACTCGCCCAGGTGCAGCAGCATCTGAAGAGCGTTTCGAGCATGACGGCGAGCTTCAGCCAGACCGACCGCAACGGCCGGGTGCTGACCGGCACGATGACGCTGAAGCGCCCGGGCAAGATCCGGTTCCAGTATCAGAAGGGCGTGCCCCAGCTGATCGTCGCCGACGGCAAGAGCCTGTATTTCATCGATTATCAGGTTAGCCAGGTCAATCGCTGGCCGATCGGCAATTCGCCGCTGGCGGTGCTGCTCGACCCCAATCGCGACATCGGCAGCTTTGCCCGCATCCAGCCGAGCGGCGACCCGCGAATCGTTTCGGTGGAGGTGCATGACACGCGCCATCCCGAATATGGGCGGATCACGCTGATCTTCCGCAAGGACGCGTCGGCACCGGCGGGGCTGTTGCTCCAGGGCTGGGTCGCGCTCGATTCGCAGAACAACCGCACCACGATCCGGCTGTCGAACCAGCGCGTGAACGTCGAGGTGAGCGACGGAACGTTCCGCTGGAACGACCCGCGCCCGCAGGGGCCGCGCGGACGCTGACGCTTTTTCGCAATCGTTCATGTTCGCGACAGGTAGCCGTGCCTAAAAGGATGCTGCGGATACGGAACTAGGCCGGGATTTTCCCCCTGTTGCCCGGATTGTTTCGTTTCCCGCCTGCGTGACGAACGCTAGGTCGGCCCTCGCTCCATTGCCCCCGGAGCGGGGGCCTTTCCATTTGGGCCTCCCCCGCCGCGCTTGCCGCGAAATCGCGATCCGGCGGCGTTGCTGCCGCTGGCGCTCGGCCGCCGGGATCGCTACATCCGCGAACGTGAAGATCGCGTCCTGGAACATCAATTCGGTCCGCTTCCGGATCGGCATCGTCGAACAGTTTCTGCAGGAAGAGGCACCCGATATCCTGTGCCTGCAGGAAACCAAGGTGATCGACGCCGATTTCCCCGAGGCGCCGTTCCGCGCGCTCGGCTATGACCATATCGTCAAGCATGGCCAGCGGATGCACCACGGCGTCGCGATCCTGAGCCGCGTGCCGCTGGTCGAGGATGCGCGGTTCGACTGGCAGGACAATGCCGAGGCGCGGCATGTCGGCGTGCGGCTGCCCAACGGCGTGCGGCTGGAAAATGTGTACGTCCCCGCCGGCGGCGACGTCCCCGATCGCGAGGTGAACCCCAAGTTCGGACAGAAGCTCGATTTCGTCGGGCGGATGACCGAATGGGCGGCGGGGATCGACCGGCCGACGATCCTGACCGGCGATTTCAATATCGCGCCGCTCGAATGCGACGTGTGGAGCCACAAGCAGTTGCTCGACGTGGTCAGCCACACGCCGATCGAGGTCGAGGCGCTGGGGCGGCTGTTCGCCGCGCACGACTGGGTCGATCTGGGGCGGCAATTCATCCCCGCACCCGCGCGCTGCTATACCTGGTGGAGCTATCGCGCGAAGGATTGGGCGGCATCGGACCGCGGGCGTCGGCTCGACCATATGTGGGCGTCGCGCAGCGTGGCCGACAAGGCCGTTGCGCACCGCGTGTGCGAGCCGTGCCGATCGTGGGTCAAGCCGTCGGACCATGTGCCGATCGTCACGGAGTTCGATTTTTGAGCGACGCGCGTGCCGCCGCCGAGGCCGTCGACGCGCTGCGCCGCGGCTGGCCGATCGCGATCCGCGGCGCGGCGGGCACGCTGAGGCTGCTCGCGGTCGAAACGGGCGATGCCGAACGGCTGGCGCGTTTCGACCCCGCCGGAACCGCGCCGGTGCTGCTTTCGGCGGGCCGTGCAGCGACGCTCAAGCTCGCCAACCAGCGCGAGGCGGCGACCCCCGACGCGCCGGTGCTGATCGAGCGCGTCGACTGGCTCGACTTCGATGCGGCGACCGCGCTCGCCGACCCGCAATTCGACCTTGCCACCCCGCTGAAAGGGCCGTTCCGCGCCGTTCCGGTCGTGCAGCCCGATGCCGCCGAGGCGGCGCTGCAACTCGCACGGATCGCGGGGCTGCTGCCCGCCTTCTTCGTGCTGGAGGGCGACGCGACCGACGCGATCACGCTGGCGGACATCGATGCGCATGAGGATGCCGACCGGCTGCGCATCGTCGGGCGCGCGCGCCTGCCCGTCGAGGCCGCCGAGGATGCCGAGATCGTCGCGTTTCGCACCGACGAGATGCCGGGCGAGCATGTCGCACTGCTGATCGGCCAGCCCAACGGCGAAGCCCCGCTGGTGCGGCTCCACAGCGAATGCCTGACCGGCGACATGCTCGGCAGCCTGAAGTGCGATTGCGGGCCGCAACTGAAGGCGGCAATCGCCGAGATTGCCCGGAGCGGCTGGGGCATCCTGCTCTATCTGCGCCAGGAAGGGCGCGGCATCGGCCTGATCAACAAGCTGCGCGCCTATGCGCTGCAGGACCAGGGCTTTGACACGGTCGACGCCAACACCCGGCTCGGCTTTGCGATCGACGCGCGCAATTTCCGCGTGGCGGCGCGGATGCTGACCCTGCTCGGCCAGCCGCGCATCCGGCTGCTGACCAACAACCCGCAAAAGGTGGAGACGCTGCGCGCCGCCGGGGTCGACGTGCTCGAACGCGTGCCGCACGTGCTGCCGGCGAATCCGCACAACGCGCGGTATCTGGCGACCAAGCGCGACCGGACCGGGCACGCGTTCTGATCGCCCCTGTACGCCTGCGAATGCAGGCGCAGGGTTCAGGCGATCAGCCGCGCGACCTCGTCGAAATCATGGGCGATATGCTGGACGCCCAGCGCGCGGAGGCGCTCGCCATGGTCCGCCGCGCAATGCAGACCGGCGCACAGCCCGATCACCGTCGCGCCCGAGGCGACAGCGCCGGTCACGCCCACCGGCGAGTCCTCGAGGATCACGCAAGCCTCGATCGGCACGCCCAGCGCGGCGGCGGCGTGGAGGTAGAGATCGGGCGCGGGCTTGCCGTTCGCGACATGCTCGCGGCCGCTGAAGATCTTGTCGCCGAACAGGTCGCGCACGCCGAGATGGCGCAGATGCGCGTCGATCCATTGGGTCGAGCTCGACGAGGCGATCGCGCGCGGCAGGTCGGCGGGAAGCGATTCGAGGAAGTCGAGCGCCCCCGCGACCTCGGGAAGCCCCTCGGCCAGCGCGCGGGCATCCTCGACCGCGCGCGCCGCATGGAAATCGTGCGGGAGCGGGCGTCCGATCCAGTTTTCGATCGCGCCGTAAAAGGCGTCGCCCGACAGCCCCATGAAGTTCGACATCGACTCTTCGGGCGTGGTGGGATGGCCGATCGCGGTCAGATAGTCGGCGATCTGCTTGTTGCCGGCATATTCGCTTTCGATGAGCACGCCGTCGAAATCGAACAGGATCGCCTGGAAGCGCGTGGAGAGCATCGGGAAAGTCCGCCCGTCGTCAGGAGTTGAAACCGGCGCCTAGCCGCGCGCGCCGAACAGCGCGGTGCCGACGCGGACATGCGTCGCGCCCAGCGTGACCGCGGTTTCATAGTCGCCCGACATGCCCATGCTGAGCCCGTCGAGCGCATGATCGCGCGCCAGCTTGGCGAGCAGCGCGAAATAGGGTGCCGATTCGAGCCCGACCGGCGGCACGCACATCAGCCCCGCGACCGGCAGCGTTGCCGCGCGCGCCGCGTCGAGCAGCGCGGGCAGCGCGTCGATCTCGCAGCCGCCCTTTTGCGGCTCGGCGCCGATATTGACCTGAAGGAAGCATGCGGGGCGGCGCCCCGTGCGGTCCATCGCGCGGGCCAGCGCGGTGACGAGCGAGGGGCGATCGACCGAATGGATCGCGTCGAACAGCGCGACCGCCTCTTCGGCCTTGTTCGACTGAAGCTGGCCGACAAGGTGAAGCGCGATCCCGTCGGTCGTCTCGCGCAGCGCAGGCCATTTGCCCGCGGCTTCCTGAACGCGGTTTTCGCCGAACACGCGCTGTCCCGCGGCGATCAGCGGCGCAATGGCGGCCGCGTCGTGGGTCTTGGAGACCGCGATCAGCGTTACCCCGTCGGCGGGGCGGCCGGCGATACGGGCGGCACGCGCGATATGCGTGCGGACATCGGCAAGGCGGAGCGAGGCGTCGTCACTGGACATGAGCCGCGCTATAGGCGGGGCGATGCGACCCCGCCACCCCATCCCGCGCCTGTGGCTGATGACCGATGAGCGGCTGGGCGACGCGCTGTGGGCGGCGCTCGCGCGATTGCCGCGCGGGAGCGGCGTGGTGTTTCGCCATTACCGCCTTCCGCCGGCCGAGCGCCGGGCGTTGTTCGAGCGCGTGCGACGCGTCGCCCGGCAGCGGCGGCTGGTGCTGGTGATCGCGGGCGACGACCGGCTGGGCCGTGCCGATGGACGCCATGGCGCCGGCCGCCCGCGCCGGGCCGCGC
>JAFABD010000111.1 GCA_023426225.1 Pseudomonadota bacterium
GGCGAGCGCGGGCCGGAACTGTTCGTGCCGACGAGCGCGGGCCAGGTCGTGCCCGCCGCTGCCGTAGCGGGAACGGCCCGCGACGTGCGCGTCGCGATCACGATCCAGACCCCGCCCGACACGGCGCCGCGCGCGCTGGCGCAATCGGGCCGGCAGGTGGCGCGGACGGTGCGCGCGGCGCTGGAGCGCGCCTGAACGCTGCCCGACAGCGAGGAGGAACGAGCAATGGGGCACTGGCTGGCAAGCGCACGCGACGGGCAGGCGAGCGGGTGGATGACGCGGTTCGACCCCGTCTATTGGACCGTCGATTTCCCGCGACCGATGATGGCGGCGGTGACGACGACCGCGCCCGACGCGCTGCGCGTCGACCTGGTGTTCCAGCGCGGCAGCGATCTGGCGGGGCTGATCTGGTCCGCCGAGGACCGGCACGACCATGTGCTGCTCGCCTATGCCGCGCATCGCGACTTTCGCGACGTGCGGCTGCGCTTTCGCTGGCGGTCGGCGGGGGTGACGCCGCTCGACGCGATCAACGGCCCGGTGCTGACGATCGAGGGGCGCGACGCGGCGGGATGGGCGCGGCAATGGCATGTGCGGCTGTGGAACTATGCCGTCGGTACGCCCGAGGATGCGGTGGTGACGATCGACTTTGCCGCGGTGGACGGCGGCTTTGCGCTGCCCGGCGAGGCCGATCCGGTGTGGGCGGGCGATGTCGACCGGATGTTCGTGACGCTGACCCCGCCCGGCTATGCGCCCGGCGGCGGCGCCTTTGCCGAGGCGAGGACGGCGTGGGTGACGCTGAGCGAGATCCGGTGCGACGGACCGGGGGCGGTGGTGCCGATCGGCGACGTGGTGGTGCCGCCCCACGGGCTGTGCATCGCCAACGGCTATGACGACGTCTATCCGCTGACGCCCGCGCGCGTGCTGCGCAACCTGATCCAGCTCGGCTATCGCGGGCCGATCCTGCATTATGTGGGGATGAGCCATTATTTCCGGCTCGAACCGCTGGGCGACGGCTTTTACGTGAGCCTGGCGGGCGGGGCGATCAACGCCGCGTGCGCCGCGTGGCACGCCGATTTCGCAGCGCGTGCGGCGGCGTTCGACATGCCGGTGATCTGGTCGCTTTCCTATGAACTGCTCGACCAGCATTGCTGGGGCGACTGGAAGCAGCGCGCCGCCGACGGAACGCCCGCGGCGACGGCATGGACGCCGGCATCGACGCTGCTTTCGCCCGCGCATGCCGGAGCGATGGCCTATCTGCGGCAGGTCGCGCTCGCCTTTGTCGCGATCGCGCAGGCGGCGGGGCTGGCGGTGCGCTTCCAGATCGGCGAGCCGTGGTGGTGGACGCTGCCCGACGGGCGGCTGTGCATCCATGACGACGCGGCGAAGGCGGCGCTGGGCGATCCGCCCGAACAGCGGCTGCGCGACGGCGGTACCGATGCGCGCGTGCTCGACGCGGCAGGGGCGCTGCTGGCGCAATCGACGCTGGCGCTGCGCGATGCGGTGAAGGCGGCGGCGCCGGGCGCCGAGGTGCTGTTGCTCGCCTATCTGCCGACGGTGCTCGACCCCGCGATGCCCGAGGCGCGGCGCGCCAACCTGCCGACCGGATGGGCGGCGCCCGCGTTCGAGCGGCTGCAGCTCGAGGATTATGACTGGGCGGTGGCGGGCAACGCAGCGGCGAGCGCGCGCGCGATCGCGGCGACGGCGGCGCGGCTGGGCTATCCCGACGATCGCCAGGACTATCTGGCCGGGTTCGTCGCCGCCGGGACGCCGCGCGACCAGTGGCATGCGATCGCCGGGGCCGCCGCGGGCGCGCGGGCGCGCGGCGTCGCGCACTGCTTCGTCTGGGCGCTGCCGCAGGTGCTGCGCGACGGTTTCGTCCATTTCGATCTGCCGGGAGAGGAGAAGGCGGTGCAGGCGTTCGACGACGTGCAGTTTCCCATCGCGCTGGGCCGCGAGGCCGAGGTGGCGCCCGAGGTGTCGACCGCGATCGTGACGAGCGCGGGCGGGCACGAGATGCGCAACGCCGAATGGGCCGAGGCGCGGCTGTCCTATGATGTCGGCCCCGGCGTGCGGTCCGAGGCGGACATCGCGGCGCTGATCGCGTTTTTCCGCGCGCGGATGGGACCGGCGCGCGGGTTTCGCTTACGCGACCCGTTCGACTGGCGCGGCGAGGACGAATGGATCGGCACCGGCGACGGCGTGCGCCGCCGCTTTGCGCTGGTGCGCCGTTACGGCGAGGCGGTGCGGCGGATCACGCGCCCCGTCGCCGACAGCGTGTCGGTGAAGGTCGCGGGGCTGGCGCGCGCCGACGTGACGCTGCGCGCCGGGGGCGAGATCGAGCTGGCCGAGCCGCCGCCGCCGGGGGCGCGGGTGACGGCGAGCTTTGCCTTCGACGTGCCGGTGCGCTTTGCCGAGGATCGGTTGCAGGTGAGCCGCGCGACCTTTTTGGCCGGGGTCGCGGCGTCGGTGCCGCTGGTGGAGATCCGCGAATGAGCGGCGAGACGGCGGGGGGCGAGACGGTGGGCGGCGTGATCGGCCAGGCGGGGGCGGCGGTACTGACGACGATCGCGCTGTGCTGGCGGATCGAGCGGTGCGACGGCGTGACGATCGGGCTGACCGCGCACGACCGCGACCTGACCATCGACGGGCTGATCCATCGCGCCGCGCCGGGAATGACGCCGAGCGCGATCCGGCGCGGAAGCGGGCTGGAGCCCGACACGATGGACGTCACCGGCGCGCTGGACGATGCCGCGATCGGCGCCGCCGACCTGATCGCCGGGCGGTGGGACGGCGCGCGCGTGCGGCTGTTCGCCACCGACTGGACCGCGCCCGCGCCCGGCCCGGTGCTCGCCGAGGGGACGATCGGCGCGGTCGAGATGCGCGACGGCGTGCTGACCGCCGAGCTGGCGGGGCC
>JAFABD010000126.1 GCA_023426225.1 Pseudomonadota bacterium
GGGCCCTCCCGCGGCCCCACCCCCAGCCGCACGCGCGGATCCCCCCTCGCAGCGGCGGCAACGGCGTCGATGGTCGCGCCATCGTTCGGATAGGCGCCGACATAGATACGGAAATCGGGATAATCGAACCGGGTCAGCGCCGTCTTGAGCATGGCGCCGATCACGGCCGATTCGTCCCAGGCCGCGACAAAGATCGCCAGCCGATGCGGCGGCCCGGTCCGCGTCACGGCATCAAGTCTGGACCGCCTCCTCCCCAGTCCTACAATCCCTCGATGCACCGATCTGGCAACGAACAGAAGGTCGACGAGCAGATCGTCGATTCCGCCGACCAGAAACCATATCGCCGCAAACGCCACCGTTTCCCACAGCAACCTGTCGACAACGAAGATCACCCCCTCGACAACCATACCGACCGCCCCCGAATCGGAGTTATTTCTTACTAAGAACTACCGCGATTCCGAAAGCGGAACAGCGCCTTGTCGGGCCAGTTTGCTTCATTTCGGATCAATCAGGTTGTGGATTGGCCGAATTTGGGACGCAGGCTAAGGTGAAGCGGTTCGCAGTTGGGGAGTTCGGCTTGAAACGCGCATTCAGGATCGCGGCGCTGGCGTTGATCGCGGCACCGCTGGGCGCCCTTGCGGCATTCGGCAACGGCGGGCCGCAGGTCGAACTGGCGACGCCGGGCATCGGCAACGGCGCCATCGAACGCTTCACACTGAGATTCAGCCAGCCGATGGTCCCGCTTGGCGATCCGCGCGCCGCTGCGCCGGTCGACGTCAAATGCCCCGTCGGCGGCACAGGCCGCTGGGCCGACCAGAACACCTATGTCCACGAATTCGCGAGCCCGCTTCCGGGCGGCGTCACCTGTACCTTCACGCTCAGGGAAAAGCTGAAGACGCTGGCCGGCTATGCAATCGACGGCCAGCGCAGCTTCACGGTCGACAGCGGCGGCCCCGTCGCGCGCGCGGTGCTGCCGAGCCGCTATGGCGGTGAGATCGAGGAGGACCAGACCTTCCTCGTCGCCGCCAACCTCGCGCCCGATCCGGCCTCGGTTGCCGCCAACGCCTATTGCGCGGTCGAAGGGCTGGGCGAGAAGATCCCGGTGGACGTCCTCCCCGCGGACGTTCCGGCCAAGGTGCTTTCCGGCCTCGGCACCGATCGTTGGGTAGTGCGCAGTTTCCTCGAGGACGCTGGGCTTCCCCAGGCGCTTCCCGCCGACGCCGCCACCCGCGCGAAGGCGACGGCGAGCATCGTCGCACTCAAGTGCCGGCGCCCGCTCCCCGCCGGGCGCGATGTCGCGCTGGTGTGGGGCAAGGCCATCCGGAGTGCCTCCGGACGACTGGCGGGCGCCGACCAGCGCTTCGACTTCACCGTCCGCAAACCCTTCACCGCGCGCTTCGAATGCGCCCGTGTCAATCCGCAGGCGGGGTGCAGCCCCGTGCAAGAAGCCTGGGTCCGCTTTTCCGCACCGATCGCGCGCGCGCAGGCCGAGGCAATCCGGCTCCGCACGGCCGACGGCAAGGAGATCGCGCCCACCCTGTCCGATGAGGACAAGCGCCGCGCCACCATTGCCGATATCAAGTTCAAGGCGCCGCTTCCGCCGTCGACCACGGCGCGGCTGACGCTGCCGGCAAACGTCACCGACGAGAGCGGTCGTCCGCTCAGCAATGCGGAACGCTTCCCGCTAGAGGTGCGCATCGACGAAGCACCGCCACTCGTGAAGTTCGCCGCCAATTTCGGCATCCTCGAGCTGAAGGAGGGCGGCGTGCTGCCGCTCACCGTCCGCAACGTCGAGGAAAATCTCGGCGGCAAGCAGATGGCGGTCGGCGGGCAGAGCCTGAAGGTCGATGGCGGCGACGGCGAGGTCGCCAAGTGGCTGCGCGCCGTCGAGGATGCCGCCGAAACCAAGAGCGACGAGGTCAAGCGCGCGGGCAAGACGATCCGCATCAACCAGACCGGTGCCAAACCGCTGCTGACCCCGGCCAGCGGCAAGCCGTTTCAGGTCGCACTGCCCGGCAAGGGCAAGGCATTCGAGGTGATCGGCGTACCCCTCACCCGCCCCGGCTTCTACGTCGTCGAACTGGCGAGCCCGCGACTCGGCGAGGCGTTGCTCGGCCGCAAGGCACCGCGCTACGTCGCCTCGGCGGCGCTCGTCACCAACATGACGGTGCACTTCAAATGGGGCCGCGACGCCTCGCTGGTCTGGGTGACGGCGCTCGACAGCGGCAAGGGCGTCGGCGGCGCCGAAGTGCGCGTCACCGACAGTTGCACCGGCGAACTGCTCGCCCGCGGCACGACCGACGCATCGGGCCGACTGGGCGTTCCCAAGGGGCTGCCGCAACCCGAAACCTATGGGAGTTGCGACAATGGCGGTGCGTCGCCGCTGATGGTCTCGGCCCGGAGCGGTGACGATTTCAGCTTCGCGCTGACCAGCTGGGGCGAGGGCATCCGCCCCTATGATTTCGACCTGCCCTATGGCTGGCAGGAACAGAAGCAGCTGTTCCACACCGTGTTCGACCGCGCGCTCGTCCGCCAGGGCGAAACGGTGCACATGAAGCACATCGTGCGCCAGCCGATTGCGCGGGGCTTTTCTGCATCGCCGGCCTTCACCGGAACGTTGCGCCTGTCGCACCGGGGGTCGGACACGGTGTTCGACCTGCCGCTGACGATCGACGCCAACGGCATCGGCGAGACGAGCTGGACGGTCCCGCAAGGCGCCGAGATGGGCGATTACGACCTCCGCGTCGTGATCAAGAAGAACGGCGAGGAAGAGACGATCTGGACGAACCAGTCGGTCAGGGTCGACGAATACAAGCTTCCCACGATGAAGGCGTCGGTGGCCGGTCCCAAGGATCCGGCGGTGCGCCCGACGACGTTGCCGCTCGACCTGTTCGTCGGATATCTGTCGGGCGGCGGCGCGGCAAACCTGCCGGTCGAGCTGCGCATCGGCTATTTCGAAGGGCTCCAGACACCCGACGGCTATGAAAGCTACAGCTTCGGCGGACGCGCGCTGAGCGAGGGGTTGCGCGCACTCAACGGCGATTCGGAAACCGACGAGGAAAGCGCGAAGCTCCCGCCGACGCAGACCTTGCCGGTGACGCTGGGCGCCGACGGCAGCGGCCGGACCTCGGTCGACGTGCCGCAGACGCTCGACCAGCCGACCAACATGCTCGTCGAGATGGATTATCAGGACGCCAACGGGGAAATCCTGACGGCCTCGCGGCGCATTCCGATCTTTCCGTCGGCGGTGCAACTGGGGATCAAGACCGACGGCTGGCTGATGAAGCAGGACGATCTTCGCCTGCGCTTCGTCGCCCTCGACACGGCCGGGCACCCGATCGCCAACCAAAAGGTCTCGGTCGAGCTGTTCAGCCGCGAAATCCTCACCGCGCGGCGCCGGCTGATCGGCGGCTTCTATGCCTATGACAACCAGATGAAGACGACGCGCCTCGGCGCGACGTGCAACGCCACCACCGACGCGCAAGGCCTGGCGAGCTGCAAGCTCGCACCCGGCGTATCGGGAGAGGTCTATGCGGTCGCGACGACCAAGGACGCCAACGGCAATGTCGCCCGCGCGACGCGTTCGGTATGGGTCGTCGGCGAGGACGAATGGTGGTTCGGCGGCGACAATGGCGACCGGATGGACGTCATTCCCGAAAAGCTGGAATACAAGGCCGGCGAAACCGCGCGCTTCCAGGTACGAATGCCGTTCCGAAGCGCAACCGCACTCGTTACGGTCGAGCGGGAAGGCGTGCTCTCCAGCTTCGTCACCACGCTTTCGGGCAAGGATCCGGTGATCGAAGTTCCGATGCCGGGCGACTATGCCCCCGACGTCTATGTTTCGGTCATGGCGGTGCGGGGGCGGGTGTCCGGCTGGTCGAGCTGGGGCGCCAATCTCGCGCGCGAATGGGGGCTCGATTTCTTCTCCAAGGATGGCGGCAAGCCGACGGCGACCGTCGATCTTGCGAAGCCTGCCTATCGCATGGGCATCGCCAAGGTGAAGGTCGGCTGGGAAGGCCATCGGCTCGGGGTGACGGTCAAGGCTGATCGCGAACGCTATGCCGCACGCGACCTGGCGCAGGTCGACGTCGCCGTCCGCCGCCCCGACGGCAGCCCGGCCGCCTCGGCCGACGTCGCGTTCGTTGCCGTCGACGAGGCCCTGCTCCAGCTCGCACCCAACGACAGCTGGGACGTGCTGGCGGCGATGATGGGCGAACGCCCGATCTCGGTGCTGACGTCGACTGCGCAAACACAGGTGGTCGGCAAGCGCCATTATGGGCGCAAGGCGGTCGAGGCCGGCGGCGGGGGCGGCGGCGGCGACCTCTCCGGCCTCAATCGCGAGAATTTCCAGCCGGTGCTGCTGTGGAAAGGCAAGGTTGCACTCGACGGCAACGGCCACGCGCGTGTCGCCGTGCCGTTGTCGGACGCGTTGACCGCGTTCAAGCTGGTTGCGATCGCCACCGACGGTGAACAATTGTTCGGCACCGGCCAGGCAACGATCCGCGCCGCGCAGGATCTCAGCATCTATCCGGGCGTGCCGCAGATCGTGCGCACGGGCGACAATTTCGGCGCCATGTTCACGCTGCGGAACGGCTCGGCCAAGCCGATGCGCGTCACGGCGAGCGTCGCGCTCGAACCCGCCGTGGCAACGGGCCGGCCGCTGACGGTCGAGATTCCGGCGGGCGGAGCCGTTCCGGTGACCTGGAATCTCACCGCCCCGGCACAGCCGGGCACGCTGCGCTGGACGGTGAGCGCGCGTGCCGAGGACGGCACCCGTGCCACCGATCGGGTGACCGTCGCACAGACGGTCATCCCGGCGGTTCCGGTCGAAACCTGGGCGGCGACGCTGCTCCTCGTCGGCGATGCGACCAGCCTGCCGATCGCGCCGCCCGCCGGCGCGTTGCCTGGGCTCGGCTCGGTCGATGTGCAACTCACCGATTCGCTCGCGCCGCCGCTCCAGGGGGTGCGCGATTTCATGGCGGCTTACCCCTACAACTGTCTCGAGCAGCGGACCTCGCGCGCGATCGCGCTTGGCGACGTCGCCCTTTGGAACGGCATCGCCGGTGACCTGCCGGCCTATCAGGACGGCGAGGGATTGCTGCGCTATTTCCCCGGCGACTGGCCGGGATCGGAGGCGCTCACCGCCTATATCCTCTCGGTCAGTGCCGAGGCCGGGCTGCCACTTCCCGACGGTCCCCGCGCCAAGATGATCGACGCGATGAAGGCCGTACTCGACGGGCGGCTGCGCCACGAAGATTATGGTGATGTCCGGCTCCAGCGCGTCGCCGCCTTCGCAGCACTCGCACGGCAGGGCGCGGCGAGCGCGTCGATGCTCGGCCAGATCGGCCTCGCGCCGGCCGAAATGCCGACGTCGACGCTTGCCGATTATGCGATGGCGCTCGGCCGCGTGAACGGCCTTGCCAACGGCGCGGCGCTGCGCGCGGAGGTGGACAAGGTTCTGCGGACACGGCTGGTTTATGAGGGAACGCGCATCGACCTGAGCGACAAGGGCCGCATGCCGTGGTGGCTGATGGCCTCGGACGACGAGGCGGCGATCAAGGCCGTGCTCGCGGTGCTCGGCCGCCCCGGCTGGCAGGACGATGCCGCCAAGATGATGGTCGGCGTGGCCGCCCGTCAACGCCGCGGCGCCTGGGGTACCACGACCGCCAACGCTTGGGGCACGCTCGCGGCGCGGCGGTTCCAGACGCTCTACCCGGCCACGGCGATCGCCGGCGTCACGACGGCTTCGTTCGGCGGTACCAGCATCAGCCGTGCCTGGCCGCTGATGGCACCGCAGCGGCTGTTCAGCCTGCCGCTGCCCACGGCGCAAACGCCGCTTCTGCTCCGCCAGGCCGGCGGCGCCGGTCCCTGGGCATTCGTCCAGGTAAAGGCGGCGGTGCCGCTCACCCAGCCGCTGATGGCCGGGTATCGCGTTTCGAAGACGGTCGAGGCGGTGCAGGCCGCGGCGACGGGACGCTATACGCGCGGCGACGTGCTGAAGGTGACGATCCGCGTCGAGGCATCGGCCGAACGGAACTGGGTGGTGATCGACGATCCGATCCCCAGCGGCGCGACCGTGATGGGGGGCCTGGGCGGCCAGTCGCAGATGCTGGCCGACAAGGGCGGCGCCGAGGGTGACGCGACGCCGAGCTGGACCGAGGCGAGCGGCGGTTCGTGGCGCGGCTATTATGGCTGGATGCCGCGCGGCAGCTTCACCGTCTCCTATGTCGTGCGGCTCAACGCCGCCGGCCGCTTCAGCCTGCCGGCGACGCGCGTGGAGGCGATGTACGCGCCGGAAATCCGTGCGCAGTTGCCCAATCAGCCGATGGTGGTCGCCGAACGGTGATCCCATCACGGCTGCGGGCGCTGATCGCGCGAATCGACGCCTTTCCGCAGGCGATCGGCGACTGGTTCGGACGCGAACGTGCCGCCTGGCGTGAACAGGGCTGGCGCGCGGTGTTCACGCCGACGCGGATCGTATGGGGCGGCGGCACGATGCTCGCGACCAGCTATGCCGCACTCTGGTGGGCGACGCTGCCGCCGACGCTGCCCAGCTATGTCACCGTGCGACGGCAATGGCAGCCGTCCGAGAGCTGGCTCTACGATCGGCAGGGACGGCTGATCGACAGCGTCCGGGTCGATTACAAGGCACGCCGGCTCGGCTGGACGCCGCTCGAGGGCGTAGCGCCCGTCGCACGCGACACGATCGTCGCCGCCGAGGACCGGCGCTTCCGCAGCCATGGCGGGATCGACTGGTGGTCACTCGCCGGGGTGCTGCGCGATCGACTCGCGGGGCGGCACGTCCGCGGCGCGTCGACGCTGTCGATGCAGGTCGCTGCGTATCTTGCGCCCGAACTGGCGCAGCCCGGACGGCGCAGCTTCTGGGACAAGCTGCGCCAGATGCGGGCCGCGGCCGAGCTCGAACAGAATTGGAGCAAGGACGAGATCCTCGAGGCCTATCTCAACCTCGCCGGCTTTCGCGGCGAGGCCCAGGGGATCGGCGCGGCCGCACTGGGACTGTTCGGCAAGACGCCCGCGACGCTCGGCCGCGACGATGCGCTGCTGCTCGCCGCGCTGCTTCCCAACCCCGGCGCGCCCGCCGGCATGGTCGCGCGACGCGCCTGTGCGCTCGCGCGCGAACACGATTGCAGCCATCTCGCTGCCGCTGCGGCGTCGATGCTCGGCCCGGCGCGCAGCCTTGCGCTCGACCCCGGCCTCGCGCCACACTTGGCCGCCGCGCTGTTGACGCGGCCGGGAATGCGCGTGCATACCACGCTCGACATCGGCGTTCAGCGCGCCGCCGTCGCCGCGCTCCGTCGCCAGCTACAGGGGCTGGGCGGCACGCGCGCCCGCGACGGCGCGGTGGTTGCGATGGACAATGCGACCGGCGATATCCTCGCCTATGTCGGCGGGATCGGCGGCGAGTCGACCGCGCCGGCCGTCGACGGCGCCAGCGCCTATCGCCAGGCGGGATCGACGCTGAAGCCCTTTCTCTACGCGCTCGCGATCGAGAAAGGCTATCTGACCCCGGCCTCGATCCTCGACGATTCGCCGGTTGAACTCGACACGGCATCGGGGCTCTACGTCCCGCAGAATTACGACCGCGCGTTCAAGGGACCGGTCTCGGCGCGAATGGCGTTGGCCGGCTCGCTCAATGTCCCCGCGGTGCGCACGCTGCTGCTGACGGGCGTCGAGCGCTTCCGCGACCGGCTATGGGATACCGGCTATCGCGGTCTGGTCGAGGACGGCGACTATTACGGCTATTCGCTGGCGCTCGGTTCGGCCGAAGTGACGCTCGTCGAGCAGGTCGCCGCCTATCGAAGCCTCGCGATGGGCGGACGCTGGTCGCCCGCCCGGCTGACGCTCGACGCGCCGCACGATGCGCCGAGAGCGACGACCACACCTCAGGCGGCATGGATCGTCGCCGACATGCTCGCCGACCCCAATGCGCGGGCGGGCACGTTCGGGGTCGATTCGGCGCTTCGCCTGCCCTTCTGGGCAGCGGTGAAGACCGGCACCTCCAAGGCGATGCGTGACAATTGGTGCATCGGCTTCTCGGACCGGTTCACCGTGGGCGTCTGGGTCGGCAATCTCGAGGGCGATCCGATGCGCGCCGTCTCGGGTACCAGCGGCGCAGCGCCGGTGTGGCGCGACATGATGCTGGCACTGCATGCCGCGCGTCCCAGCCGACCGCTGCCCATGCCGGATGGCATCGAGAGACGGACGATCCGTTTCGCAGGCGCGATCGAACAGCCGCGGCAGGAGTTTTTCCTCCTTGGAACGGCGCTCGATCTTGTCGCCGCCGCCCCTGCGGCTGCCCGGCGACCGCGCATTACCAGTCCGGTCGCCGGCAGCGTCTATGCCGTCGACCCCGATATTCCCCCCGAGCGCCAGCGGCTGGCGGTCGCCGTCTCCGGTGACGCGCGCGGCCACCGGCTTCAGCTCGATGGGCGCGAACTGGGCAGCCCCGATACCCATCCGCTGATCGTCCCCAGTCGGGGTGCACATCGGCTGCGCCTGATCGACCCGGGCGGTCGCGTGATCGACCAGTTGCTGTTCACCGTGCGCTGAGCCGCAGGGGGCGCGCGGAGCGAAGTCCGCGGCGGGACGTTATTCCACCGGTCCTTTGCCCCTTTCGGACCGTGCCGCAGGGCACCGGTCGCGCCCCATGACGCGGCGCGGCCGAACCCTGCGTCACTTGCTTACCAGTAGAAGCCGGGGATCACGCGAACGACGACCCCACGCCGCGTGTCGACCAGCACCAGGTCGCGATAGTGGCGCACCCAGACGCGGGCCGGGCCGGCGGCGGGGAGGTGATACCGCCACGGATCGACGATCACATAGCGCGGGGCATAATAGGGCGCCGCGATCCGATAGCCTGGCTGGAAGCGGGTGTAACGGAACGGCGCGCGCCAGTCGCCATGCGCGAACACGGCGCGGTTCTGGTTGCGCCAGCTGCGCCAGTCATCGTCGCGCCAGTGCCGTTCGCGATCGCGCAGATCCTCGCGGTATTCGCGCCGGGCTTCGTGCAGATCGCGACGCTCCTCGTGAATGCGGCGCGGATCGCCCGAGCCATAGGCCCGGTCGAGATCGCGGCGTTCCTCGCGAATGTCGCGGCGGTCCTGACGCAGTTCTGCATTGGACTGGGCGCTTGCGGTGCTCGACAGCGCCAGGCCAGGCACCGTGACGGCAGCGATCAGCGCGGCCAGAACGATCTTCTTCATCGCTTCCCTCCTTCCAGAGCGAGCCGGCGAAACTGCCGGCATGGCATCGAAATGGCAGGGGGCGACTGAACGCGGCGGGAACGGTCGTGTCAGCCGCCAGCAAGCTTAGTGAAGACCTCCGACGCCGCAGCGCAGGCGTTCAGATCAGCGGCCGCCGCCCTGGCCGCCGGCCCCGCCGCCCATGCCGGGCGCACCGACGGTCCCGATGTTGCCGAACAGATCCTCGAAGAAACCGCGCTTGCGACCCAGCGTCGGTGTCTTCTTGCCATAGGGCTCGACCGTCGCGACCATGTCCTTGCCCATCCGATCGACCGCGATGACGCCGCCCGCATCGTTGAAGCGGATGCGCAACGTCAACTGATCGTGCAGCTTCGGGGTGTGGAAGGCGAAGTTCGCCGATTCCCGCGCCACATAATACCACTCGTTCTTGTTGAACTGCGCCTGGAAGGTCGGGTTGCCCAGCGTCTGGACGACCGATTCGCGATTATCGATCCCCGGCTGGATCGCATCGACCAGCTCCTTGTCGACGATATAGCCCTGATGCGTCCGCGTGCGCGTGCACGCGGTCGTGCCCAGGGCGACGATCAGCGCAGCAATCGCAAGCGCGCGGGCGGAAACGGCCATTAAACTCTCCAGTGCAGACGCGGGCCGGCACGCATTGCATCGCGCGCCGATCGCCTCAATATGCGGCAAAATGCGGCCAAACAAGGTCGCGTACGGTCCAGAGGAACAGATTCGGCCCATGGGATTGCTCAAGCGGCTCTTCGGAAGCTCCGATCGCGGCAGCGCACCACAGCTTTATGCCGCCGTTATCGCGCGCGGCCGCGAACCACATTGGTACGTCGAGGGGGCGGTTTCCGACAGCATCGACGGCCGCTTCGACATGATCGCGGCCGTTCTCGCGGTCGTGCTGCTTCGACTGGAAGGCAATTCCGCGGGCGTCGCGACGTCGACCGCACTCGCCGAGTGCTTCATCGACGACATGGATGGGCAGCTGCGTGAAATCGGCATCGGCGACATCGTCGTCGGCAAGCATGTCGGCCACATGATGGGAATGCTCGGCGGCCGCCTCGACGCCTATCGCGCAGGTTTTGCGGCAGGAACGCTTGCCCCTGCGCTGGAACGCAACCTCTATCGCGGCCGTCCGCCGCTGCCGGATGCAGTCGCGCACGTCGAGCGGTCGCTGCGCGCGCTGCGTGCGACGCTGGACGCGACGCCGCTCGACATCCTTCTGAAAGGCGAACTTCCCCGATGAATCCAGAATTTTCGCGTCCGCACCGGCTCGACCAGATCGGCGCGGGCGAAAGCGAGGTGCAGATCGCCGCCGATGCGGACGAGCGCGCTGCACTCAGCCGGCGGTTCGGCCTCCAGGCGATCGACAAGCTCGATGCCACCTTTCGGCTCCGGCGCGACGCGCACAGCGTGGTGGCCCGCGGCCATGTCTCGGCGCGGCTTACCCAGCGCTGCGTCGTAACCGACGATCTGCTTCCAGCGACCGTGGAAACCGATTTCGCGATCCGCTTCGTTCCCGAGCCTGAAGCGGACGGCGACGAGGAGATCGAACTGACCGAAGACGAGTGCGACACCGTCTTTTACAGCGGCGGCACCGTCGATCTGGGCGAGGCGGCGGCCGAAACGATGGCGCTCGAGATCGATCCTTATCCGCGTAGTCCCCGCGCGGCGGCCGTCCTCCGGGAAGCCGGCGTGAAGACCGAGGAAGAGGCGGCGGCTGCAATGGGTCCGCTCGCGGGTCTGAAGGATTTGCTCGGCAAGAAGTGATCGATGCGCGCAGCGGCGCGTATCGGGCGGCCGGCTTTTCCGCTCTCGAGCAGCGCCCGCCTCAGATCATGGCGGCGCGCCCATCCCGCTGCCCTTTCCGCGCAACGCCGAAGGACACGCATTATCGCTCGACGGCGATGCCGCGTGCCAGCAATTGCGCCACCGTGTCGGCCACGACTTCCGGAGGCGTTTGCTCGTCCCAGACGCTATAGCGGAGGCCGAGGAACACGTTCATCCCCATGATCGCCCACGCATGGATCTCGCCGACATCGTCGCGCACCTCGCCGCGATCGGCCGCCGCGCGGAGGCGGGCGGCGATGCGTTCGGCCGTGCTGGCATAATGCTGGCGAAAACTTTCGGCATCGACGAACTCGGCCTCGTCGATGATCCGATACAGCTCCTTCTTCGAGCGCGTGAAGCGGATGAAGGCGAGCAGCGCGGCGCGCTCCGCGTCGATCTGGTCGCGCGCATCGCGAAGCGCCGGGGCCACATGTTCGCGTACCTGGCTGCTCATGTCGCGCACCAGCGCGCGGAACACATCGTCCTTTGAATCGAAATAGGTATAGAAGCTGCCCAGTGCGACGCCCGCGCGACGCGTGATGCCGCTGATCGATCCGTCGTGAAAACCCTTTTCGCCGAACTCTGCCGCAGCGGCGTCGAGAATCGCGCGCAGCGTGCGCCGTCCGCGCGCCGTTCGCGGCTCCTTGCCTTCGCTTGCGCCGGTCGACGCCGACAGGTGCGCTGGAGCCGCGGTCGACCCGGGCCTGGCTGACATGGCTCGCTCTCTCCTGCCCGTTCTAAAGTTGAAACCCGGTTCAGGTTTCAGTATAGCGTGGTTTCAATTCTAGCAACCCGCACAAAGACGGGTCGGGAATCATGGGGAGGATCAAGGTGATGAATCGCATCATTCCGTCTGCGCGCGTGCTGCTCGTGGCGGGCGTCGCGTTGACCGCGTTCGGCGCAACGACTGCCAGGGCTCAGGATAGCACGACCGCCGCAGCACCGGCAGAAGCCGAAGCACAGGCCGCCACCGGCACCGAAGGTGAAATCGTCGTAACCGCCCGCCGGCGCGAGGAAAGCCTGATCGACGTGCCGATCTCGGTATCGGTCGTCACCGGCGACGCGCTGCTGAAAAAGGGCGCGCCGGACATCACCGCGCTTCAGGACATGACGCCGAACCTTACGCTGCAAGTCGCGCGAGGCTCCAACTCGACGATGATCGCGTTCAGCCGCGGCGTCGGCCAGCAGGATCCGCTGTGGGGCTTCGAACCCGGCGTCGCGCTTTATATCGACGACGTCTATGTCGCCCGTCCGCAGAACGCGATCCTTGACGTGTTCGACGTCGAGCGGGTCGAGGTGCTGCGCGGACCGCAAGGGACGCTTTATGGCCGCAACACGATCGGCGGCGCGATCAAGTACGTCACCAAGCGGCTCGGCAACGAATTCCACGCCACCGCCCGCGCCGCCTATGGCAGCTACAACCAGGTCGATCTGGTCGGCACGGTCACCGTGCCGCTTACCGAGACGCTGTCGGTCGGCGGCGCGATCGCCCGCTACTGGCGCGACGGCTATGGCCGCAACGTCACCACGGGCGTCGATCAGTACAACAAGGATGTGGTGGCCGGCCGCGTCTCGGCGGAATTCGCCCCGCGCGACGGCATTCTGTTCCGCGTGGCGGGGGATCGCACCGTCGATCACTCGAACCCGCGTCACGGCCACCGTCTCACCGGCAATCCGGGGCCCACGGCGGCGATCTATGCCCCGGTCGGCGACGAATATGACACGGCCGCCGGTGCGGGTGACAAGAACCGGGTGATGAGCCAGGGACTGTCCGCGACCGCCGAGATCGAGCTTTCGGACGCGCTGACGTTCAAGTCGATCACGGCCTGGCGCAACGGCAATACCGACACGATCATCGATTTCGACAACACGCCGTCGCCGACGCTCGACGTTCCCGCTTATTATCAGGACCGGCAGTTCACCCAGGAACTGCAGCTGCTCTACACCGGCAACCGTCTGCAGGGTGTGGCGGGCCTCTATTACCTCAACTCGCGTGCGTCGGGGGCATTCGACACCGTCGCCGGACTGGCGAACCTGACGATCCTCACCGCCGGCACCGTTGATACGAAGAGCTATGCCGCCTTTGGCGACCTCAGCTACGACATCACCGACTCGCTCAAGCTCGCGGTCGGGCTGCGCTATACCAAGGACGACAAGACCGGCACGGTCTACCGGCAGAACTTCACCGGCATCCGCAGCCCGCGCTTCGGGAACCCGGCGGCTGTGCCCGGCCTGCTGCGCACCAACTACACCAACAGCCGCAGCTTCGAGCAGGCGACGCCGCGTATCTCGCTCAGCTACGAGCCGCGCCAGAACCTCAACGTCTATGCAAGCTGGGGCAAGGGGTTCAAGTCGGGCGGGTTCGACATGCGCGGCGACGCGATCCTGACGCCGACCACCGTCAATGGCTATCAGCCCGAAAAGATCGATTCCTATGAAGTCGGGATGAAGGGCGCGTTCCTCGACAACCGCTTCTTCCTCAATCTTGCCGGCTATTATTCGAACTACAAGGACCAACAGGTCACGATCCAGGCGCCGGCAGCGGGCGGCGGCATCTCCAGCTTTGTCGACAATGCCGGCAAGGCGGAAATCTATGGCTTTGAGGCCGAGGCGCGGATGGTGCCCTCGCGCCACTTCTCGGCCAATCTGGTGCTGGGTTACACTCATGCCGAATACAAGAAGTTCTTCACCTATATCACCGGCGGTACCACGCCCGTCGATGTGTCGAACCAGCGCGTTTTCCAGAACACGCCGCGCTGGACGGTGAATGCCTCGGCAACCTGGTCCGAAGATCTGGCGGGAGGCACCATCGCCTTTACGCCCTCGGTGTCCATGCGCAGCGACATCTCGATGTTCGAATACGCGTCACCGCTCGATCAGGACGGCTATTTCCTTGTGGAAGCGAGCCTGAACTGGACTTCGGCGGGCGGGCGTTATCGGATCGGCGTTGCCGGCCGGAACCTGACCGACGAACGTTATCGCGTCGGCGGCTATTATTTCCCCGGTGCGCTCTATGGCAACTCGGTCATCGGCTATTACGGTCCTCCGCGCACGGTGACGGGCACGTTCGAGCTGCGGTTCTGAACCGCGCCGGATCGGTGAAAAGGGGAAGGCCGGGCGCGCCGCGTCCGGCCTTCCTGCCTTGACGCCACGACCAACCGCGCCGACCAGCAGCGGCGCGCTTCCCTATACCCGATCGCGCACAGGAGTTTGCCACATGCCGGATCCCGTCAGCGAGCGACCGACCCGCCTCCCCCCGCGCGGGCTGGTGCTGGCGATGCTGTTGCTCGTCTACACGTTCAACTTCCTCGATCGGCAGATCCTTTCCATCCTCGCCCAGCCGGTGAAGGCGGCGCTCAAGCTCGACGATGCGCAGTTGGGGATGCTGGGCGGGCTGGCATTTGCCGTGCTTTACTCGACGCTTGCGATTCCGCTGGCGATGCTTGCCGACCGGACGAGCCGGACCTGGGTGATTGCGGGTTCGTTGGCGGTTTGGAGCGGGTTTACGGTTTTGTGCGGGGTGGCGCAGAATTTCGGGCAGATGTTCCTGTTCCGCGTGGGCGTCGGGGTCGGCGAGGCGGGCGGGGTGGCGCCGAGTTACGCGTTGATTTCAGACTATTTTCCCGCAGAGCGCCGCGCCCGGGCGCTGGCGATCTATTCGCTGGGCATCCCGCTGGGCGCCGCGGCAGGCGTCCTGATGGGCGGCTATATCGCGCAAAATGTCGAGTGGCGGACCGCGTTCCTGGTCGTCGGGGCGACAGGACTTGTCGTTGCACCGCTGTTTCGTGCCGTTGTGAGGGACTTTCCGACGCCCCGGTCGGGCTCAAATCCGACCGGCGCCGAAGCCGCCCCGCCCGTCCCCGTCAGCCGCGTCTTCGCGATCCTCGCGGCCAAGCCGAGCTTCTGGCTGCTCGCCTTCGGCGCCGCCGCCGGGTCGATGTGCGGATACGGCGTCGCCTTCTGGCTGCCGAGCCTGATGCAGCGCAGCTTCGGCCTGACGCTGGTCGGCACCGGCCAGTTCATCGGCGCGCTGCTGCTGACCGGCGGCGTCGCGGGCATCCTGGCGGGCGGCACGCTGGCCGACCGGCTGGGCGCGCGCAACCGGCGCTGGTACGCGCTGCTCCCCGCGCTCTGCTATGTCGCGGGAACGCCGCTGTTCATCGCGGGCGTGCTGTCGGCGAGCTGGCCCGTCGCCTTCGCGCTGTTCCTGCTGCCCCAGGCGCTCGTCTATGTCTGGCTGGGCCCGGTGCTGACCGCCGTGCAGCACCTCGTCCCCGCCGAGCTGCGCGCGACCGCGTCGGCGAGCTTCCTGCTGATCAACAACCTGATCGGGCTGGGGCTGGGAAGCTGGGCGATCGGCGCGCTGTCGAAGGCGCTGACCCCGGACTATGGCGACGAGGCGCTGCGCTATGCGATCGCCGCCGGGCTGTGCCTGTACCTGGTCGCCGGGCTGCTGATGGCGCTGGCGAGCCGCACGC
>JAFABD010000128.1 GCA_023426225.1 Pseudomonadota bacterium
GCCGCCGCGCGGCGAGGACGTCGACCAGCGTTGCCGCCGCCACGAAGCCCAGCGCGCCCCAGATCGCGGGGTTGCGCGGCGCCCGCCGGGCGGCGAGCGCAAGCGCGCCGATATCCATCGCATCGCCCGCAACACGGTTCCACACCATCGCCCGGTGAGCCGGGCGCGTCAGCAGCCCGGCGCCCGCCACCAGCTCGCGCGCGCCGAACGCGGCGACGACGCCCGGATGATCGTCGGCCGAAAGCCCGCGGGCGATCCGGCGGGCGGCGATCACTTCCACGGCGCCAAGCGCCACCGAAAACAGGCCGAGGCCCAGGCCGATCTTGCGCGTTTCCATGCGAACCTCTCTCTTTTGTTCACGCGGCGGATCAGCGCGCGAGCTTGTCGACATGCTGCAGATGCCGTTCGACGATCGGCGCCGCCGCCGCCGCGACGCGTTGCAGCGCCGGCGTGTCGCCGCGCGCGGCATAGCCGCGGTGAAGCGCCAGCGCGCGCCGGTGCGCCGTCCGCTGCTGGTCGAGGTAAAGCGCGTCGAAACCGCCGGCGGGCGCATCGCGCAGCTGGGCGAGCATCGCCACCTGGTCGGGCAGCAGCGCGGGGGTCGGCGCGACCAGCCCGGCGCCGGTCGCTGCCTGCGCCAGCTTCTGTGTCGTCGCGCGATGATCGTCGATCATCTGCTGGGCAAAGGCGCGCACCGACGCCGACCTGGCTTTGGTCAGCGCCAGTTGCGACGACTGGATCTCGTACAGGTCACTCGCCCCCGCCTGGGTCAGAAAGGGGAGCGCGGCGGTCGGCACGGCCATGTCGGCCATTTCGCCCGAAGCGCGCGGGGCCGACGGCGCGGCACCGGGCGCCGATTGCGCGGCAGCCTCCATCGGCGCGGCGGCGAGCAGAAAAGTGCCGGAAAGCAGCAAGATGCGCATGGTCGATACCTCCAGGGCCCCGGGGACTCGAACCCTCGGGGAGGATCGCCGTTCCGGCCGCGCGTCGCGCATCGGTCTGCCGTGGCGCGGCTGCGGCAGGTCGAACGGCCTCGGCCCGAGCGGCGGTGCTGCTGCGATGTCGGAAAAGGGGTAGGGCGGCGCGGCGAGGCGCCGGGTGGCCCCCGGAGGGAGTGAGGTGCCACCCGACTCGATGCCCCGCCCACAATCGGAACGATGTCCGTGCTGAAGCCTGATTAGCCGACGGTGTCGCCGCACGCGATTCCGGGGGATTCCCGCCCGCAACTCTACGGAACCGGGCTGTCCCGTCGCGGTGCAACCGACGGCGGCGCCGGGTGCGATTTGGCGCGGCGCGATAGTATACAAAGCCGCCACACCCCGCTAAGAGGCCGTTTGGAAAATCGGCTGTGGGGGTTGCCGGAAGGGTGGCGGTCTGATTCAGGCTCTGGATGTGGACGCAGCAGAGCCGGGGGCGAATGGCCCGAATTGCGAGGAAGACGAAGCGCTACCCCAGTGACCTGACCGATGAGGAATGGGATCGTCTTGCGCCGCTGATGCCCAAGCCGGGACGCCGTGGCCGCCCTCGTGAGGTGGATTTCCGCGAAGTCATCAACGCGGTCCGCTATCTGGTTCGCTCGGGCTGTGGGTGGCGTATGCTGCCAGTCCACTTCGGCGCGTGGCAGACGGTCTATGGCTGGTTCCGGGAACTGGCGCGACGCTTTCTGTTCCAGACCGTCCACGACATCGAATTGATGCTGGATCGTGCACGGCAAGGTCGGGAGGAGAGCCCGAGCGCGGCGGTGATCGACAGCCAGTCGGTCAAGGCCCCATCGGCGGAAAAGCGCGGGTTTGATGCGGGCAAGAAGGTCGTCGGGCGCAAGCGGCACATCGCCGTCGATACCGATGGCCGGCTGCTGATGGTGAACCTGACCACGGCCGATATCTCGGACAGCGCAGGCGCCCAGGCCATTCTCGATGCCATCCGCAAGCGCTGGCCGTGGGTGAAACACCTCTTCGCCGATGGCGCCTACGACCGCCTCAAGCTCATGGACAAGGCCAGCTATATGGACTTCGTTATCGAGGTCATCCGCCGCAGTGATCGCCAGCAGGGCTTCAAGGCCTTACCCCGGCGATGGGTCGTCGAAAGAACCTTTGGCTGGATGACACGATGGCGCAGGCTCGTCCGCGACTATGAAAAGCGGATCGACGTTTCCCATGCTATGATCCTCGTCGCCATGGGCGGCAATCTCCTACGAAGAAACGCTCATCCCTGATTTTCCAAACGGACTCTAAGCGCGACTCGAACTTGTTTCGATAGTCTAACGAACGGGGGCAATTCGTTGAATCCAGCGCAGAAAATCATCGAAGCCGCCAATGATCTGGTGCTCGAGGCGCGGCGCGCGAACAGCTTTTTCGAACGCGCCGCCCTTCAGGCACTGGCGGCGACGCTGGCGAACGATCTGCGCGATCTTGCCGACCGCTGCGTCGGCCCGCGCGGCGACCTTCACGCGCGGCTCGACGACTATCGCGCGCATGTCGCCGCCGCGCTCGGCTTTGCCGACGATGCGGGCCGCGACGCCGAACAGCATCGGCTGTGGGCGCTCGGCGCGCTGTCGAGCTTCGAGCACGCGCTCGACGAATATCGCGCGGGCTGATCCCGCCGGGCGTTCAGCCGTGCGCGGCGCCGCCGCGCCGGGGCAGCAGGTGGAGCGCGCCGACGATCGCGGCGCCCGCGATCAGGCCCAGCACCGCCGCGCCCAGCGCCTCGACCGCCCATGCGACCAGCCCGCCGATCGCGGGAAGCGCGTGCGCCGCGCGCTCGGCCACCGCCTCGACGCCGTGCGGCAGCGCGTCGAGCCCGAAGCTCGCGAGCCCGTGGAGCAGGATGCCGCCGCCCACCCACACCATCGCCGCCACGCCGATGTGCGACAGCGCCGAAAGCAGCACCGGCATCGCGCGCACCAGCAGTCGCCCGGTCGCCTGCGCCGCGGCCGACGGCTTGCGGCTCAGGTGCAGCCCGATATCGTCGATCTTCACGATCAGCCCGACGACGCCGTAAACGCCGACGGTGATCGCCACCCCCACCGCGGCGAGCGCGATCGCGCGCAGCACCAGCGACAGTTCGGGCAGGCTCGCCAGCGCGATCGCCATGATTTCGGCCGACAGGATGAAGTCGGTGCGGATCGCGCCGCTCACCTGCCGTGCCTCGAGCTCGGCGGGATCGGCAATCGCGGCGACCGCCTCCTCGGCGTGTCCGCCGGTCAGCGCCTCGACGATCTTCTCCGCCGCCTCGAAGCACAAATAGCTGCCGCCCAGCATCAGGATCGGCGTGATCGCCCAGGGGGCAAGCGCGCTCAGCGCCAGCGCCGCGGGCAGGATCAGCAACAGCTTGTTGCGCAACGATCCCAGCGCGATCTTGGCGATGATCGGCAACTCGCGATCGGGCGACAGGCCGACGACATAGCGCGGCGTCACCGCCGTATCGTCGATCACCACGCCGGCCGCCTTGACGCCCGCTTGGCCCGCCGCGCCCGCCACGTCGTCGATCGACGCCGCCGCCAGCTTTGCCAGCGCCGCGACATCGTCGAGCAGCGCGACCAGTCCTCCTGCCATTTCATCCCCTCCGTTACGCGGCGACGGCCTGCCGGGCGCTTCGGCTGCGGTCAAGCGCCCGGTCGCCCGCAGCAACGCTTTGTGGCAAAGCCGGCGGCGGCTGCGCGGGTTGGGGAAAGTGCCCGATCCCCGTCGGGCGGGGGAACAGCGCGGCGGCACAAGGCATTGTCGTGCCATGTTTTCCGACGTTCGCCCATCGCCCCATGCCCGCTGGCCGCGACGGCTTTGGCTCGTCCGCCATGGCCAGAGCGCCGGCAATGTCGCCCGCGACGCCGCGCATCGCGAAGGCGCGCATCGCATCGAACTGGCGGTCCGCGACGTCGATGTGCCGCTCTCCCCGCTCGGCGAACGACAGGCGACCGCGCTCGGACGCTGGTTCGCCGCGGGACATGGCAATGGCCGACCCCAGGTTCTGCTCGCGAGCCCCTATCGGCGTGCGCTCGATACCGCGCGCCTGTTCCGGGCGGCGGGCGGGGCGGATGGCGACGAGCCGATCTGCCCCGACGAGCGGCTGCGCGAAAAGGAATTCGGGATTCTCGACGGGCTGACCACCGCCGGCATTCGGGCGGTCGAGCCCGATCAGGCTGCCTTCCGGCAACTGCTGGGCAAATTCTATCACCGGCCGCCGGGCGGCGAGAGCTGGTGCGACGTCATCTTCCGCCTGCGGTCGTTGCTTGACACGGTCTCGCTGCACCATGCCGGGCGCGATGTGATGATCGTCGCGCATCAGGTGGTCGTGCTTTGCCTGCGCTACATCATCGAAACGCTGTCCGAGGCGGAAATCCTCGCGATCGACGCCGCCGGCGACGTGGCCAACTGTTCGGTCACCGAATATGCCTTCGATCCCGATCGCGGCCGCGGCGGCAAACTGGCGCTGGTCCGCTACAATGTGGTGGCCCCCGTCGCCGACGATCCGGAGGCGCACGTGACTGCCGCGCCCGATGCCATTGCCGGAGCACGCGGATGATTGCACTCGATCGCGCATGGTTGGCCGAGCACCCCCTGCCCGAGCCCGGCCACGACACTGACAAGAACCGGCGCGGGCGCGTGCTTGTCGGCGGCGGATCCGAAACCGTTCCCGGCGCTACCGCGCTTACCGGCGAGGCGGCGCTTCGCGCCGGCGCGGGAAAGCTGCAGCTCGCCGTGCCGGCGCGGGTGGCGATCCCGCTGGGGCTCACCATGCCGGAGGCGGCGGTGTTCGGGCTCGAGGTCAACCGCGCGGGAGAACTGGGCGCCGCGGCGGGCGCGATGCTCGCGACGCTCGTGCAGCGATGCGATACGCTGGTTCTTGGACCGGGCATGGGTGCGCAGGCCGAGCCGCAGGCGCTGCTGCGCGCGGTGTTGCCGCTGCCGCCGACGGTGTCGCTCGTTCTCGACGCCGCGACGCTGCACGATCTGGCAGATACGGATGCGATCGGCGCGCCCGGCGCGCCCGTGGTGCTGACGCCGCATCCGGGCGAGATGGCAGCGATGCTGGATGTGTCCGCCGAGGCGGTGCGTGCCGATCCCGCCCGCCATGCCGAGGCGGCAGTGGCGCGCTTTGGCGCTGTGGTCGTGCTCAAGGGTTCCCAGACGTGGATCGCGGCGCCCGACGCGGCGATGCTCCGTTACCGCGGCGGCGGCCCCGGCCTCGCCACCGGCGGGTCGGGCGATGTGCTGGCTGGGCTGATCGGGGGCCTGCTCGCG
>JAFABD010000137.1 GCA_023426225.1 Pseudomonadota bacterium
GCGCGCGACCCCGGCCCACGCCGCGCCCGCGCGCGTGGCGGCGCTGACCGCGTCGCCGGCGCAGCAGGACGGCAATCTGCGCAAGCTGATGCGCAAGGCGGATCGCCGCGCGGTGGCGATGATGGGCGACGGCGTGCTGAGCACGTCGACCATCAGCGACCTGGAGAAGCTGGCGAAGCGCGAGAAGCTGGCGCTCCGTTGATCGTCGTCGTCGCCCCGCCTGCGCGAAACCGGCGTCCGGGCGTCAGTCGCCAGGCGTTGATCGCGGTTGCGCAGTTGCGGCTGATGATCCTGTCGCTGCTGTTCGGGTTCGGCGCGTTCGTGCTGGTCGCCAAGCTCGCCTTTCTGGCGGTGTGGACCGAGCCCGCGACCGCGCGCGACATCACCGCCGGGCTGGTGCCCGCGCGCGGCGACATCGTCGACCGCAACGGCGCGCCGCTCGCGCGCACGATCGACGCCTGGTCGATCGCGATCCACCCCAATCGCGTGATCGGCGACAAGGCCGCGCTGGCGCAGAAGCTGGCCGAGCTGCTGCCCGAGCGCAGCGCGGCGCAATATGAGGCGCTGCTGAAGTCGAATGTCGGCTTTGCCTATCTGAAGCGGCGCGCGATGCCCGAGCTGGTCCATGCGATCAACGCGCTGGGCGAGCCCGCGGTCGAGTTCCAGCGCGAGCCCGACCGGCTGTATCCGCAGTCGGCGATGGCGGCGCATGTGCTGGGCTATATCGGCTATGACGGCCACGGCGTCGCGGGGATGGAAAAGGCGCTCGACGCGCGGCTGACCGACCCGGCGCGGCGGCGCGAGCCGGTGGCGCTGTCGATCGATTCGCGCGTGCAGGCGGCGCTGGAGAGCGAGCTGGGCAGCGCGATGACCGCGTTCCAGGCGCAGGGCGCGGCGGGCGTGATCCTGGACGTGAGCACGGGCGAGGTGATGGCGATGGTGTCGCTGCCCGCGTTCAACCCCAATGCGATCACCGGCATCCCGCCGCGCAACAACGTGACCCAGAGCGTGTACGAGCTGGGTTCGACCTTCAAGCCGATCGCGGTCGCGGCGGCGATCGACGCGGGCGTCGTCACGTCGATGGCGCGGCGGTTCGACGCGACGGTGCCGCTGAAGGTCGGGCGCTTCACGATCCACGACGATCGCGGCGACGAGCAGAAGCGCTGGCTGAACATTCCCGAGACGCTGATCTATTCGTCGAACATCGCCACCGCGCGGATCGCCGACGAGGTGGGGCCGGAGCGGATGCAGGCGATGTTCCGCCGGCTTGGCTTCGACCAGCGGCCGCAGATCGAGCTGGGCGACGGCGCCCGCCCGCTATGGCCCGGCTTCTGGGCGCGGACGACGGTAATGACCACCGCCTATGGCCACGGCATCGCGGTGACGCCGCTGCACCTTGCCAAGGCCTATGCCGCGCTCGTCAACGGCGGCACGCTGCGCCCGGCGACGCTGCTGAAGATCGATCCGGCGCACGCCAATCCCGGCCAGCGCGTGGTGAGCGAGGCGACGAGCGCGCGGATGCGCCAGCTGTTGCGGCTGATCGTGCTGGAGGGCACCGGCCGCAAGGGCGACGCCGTCGGCTTTCGCGTCGGCGGCAAGACCGGCACCGCCGAGGTCGCGCAGGCGGGCGGTTATAACAAGCATTCGAACGTTTCGACCTTTGCCGCGGCTTTCCCCATGGACGCACCGCGCTATGTGGTGGTCGCCATGCTCGACTCGCCGATCGGCAACGCCAAGACCTTCGGCCTGACCACCGCCGCCTGGACCGCCGCCCCCGTGGTGGGGCGCGTGGTGACGCGCGTGGGTGCCATCCTGGGCGTGCGGCCCGATGCCGCGCGCGACATCGATGTGAGCGAGCTGACGCCGCTGATCTGGCGAAACCCCAAGGACAAGAGGCTCGCAGCACAATGAAGCTAGGCGCACTGACCGGCAATGGAGAGCAGGCGACCGTCACCGGCTTTGCCATCGATCACCGCAAGGTGGCGCCGGGAACGATCTTCGGCGCGTTCCAGGGCGCACGCGTCAACGGCGAGGATTTCATCGCCGACGCGGTGCGCGCGGGCGCGATCGCGATCGTCGCCCGGCCCGAGGCCGTGGTAGAGGGCGCGGTGCACATCGCCGACGACAATCCGCGCGAGCGGTTCGCGCGGCTGGCGGCGCGCTTCTTTGCGCCGTTCCCGCCGGTCGCGGTCGCCGTCACCGGGACCAACGGCAAGACGTCGACCGTCGAGATGACGCGCCAGCTCTGGCGCATGGCGGGCTTTCACGCCGCGTCGATCGGCACGCTGGGCGTCACCACCGCCGAGGACCGGGTGAGCACCGGGCTGACCACGCCCGACATCGTCACCTTCCTGTCGAACGTCGCCGGGCTGGCGCGCGAGGGCGTGACGCACCTGGCGTTCGAGGCGTCGTCGCACGGCCTGTCGCAATATCGCACCGAGGGGCTGCCCGTGCGCGCCGCGGCGTTCACCAATCTGAGCCGCGACCATCTGGACTATCACGGCGACATGGCCGCCTATTTCTGCGCGAAGCTACGGCTGTTCGCCGACGTGCTCGACCCCGACGGCACCGCCGTGGTGTGGGCCGACGATGCGCACGCGCCGCGCGTCGAGGAGCTGGCGCGGATGCGCGGCAACGCGCTGGTGACGGTGGGCGAGCATGGCGAGACGCTGAAGCTGGTCGGGCGCGAGCCCACGCTGCTCGGCCAGAAGCTGAAGATCGAGGCCGCAGGACAGGTGCACCAGGTCACGCTGCCGCTGATCGGCGCCTATCAGGCGGCGAATGCACTGGTGGCGGCGGGGCTGGTGATCGCGACCGGCGGCGAGGTGGCGCGGACGATCGCCGATCTGGGCCGGTTGCAGCCGGTGCGCGGGCGGCTCGAGCGCGCGGCGATCACGCGCGTCGGCGCCCCCGTCTATGTCGATTACGCGCACACGCCCGACGCGATCGAGGCGGCGATCGCCGCGCTGAAGCCGCATGCGAGCGGGCGGCTGATCCTGGTGCTGGGCGCGGGCGGCGACCGCGACACGGGCAAGCGCGAGCCGATGGGACAGGCGGCGGCCGCGGGCGCCGACATGGTGATCGTTACCGACGACAATCCGCGTTCGGAAGATCCCGCGCAGATCCGCGCGGCGGTGATGAAGGGCGCGCCGGGCGCGACCGAGATCGCCGGACGCCGCGAGGCGATCGCCGCCGCCATCGCCGCGGCGGGCGCGGGCGACATCGTGCTGATCGCGGGCAAAGGGCACGAGCAGGGCCAGATCGTCGGCGACCTGGTGCTGCCGTTCGACGACGTCGCCGTCGCGCGCGAGTGCGCGGCATGAGCGGCGCCGCCCCGTTATGGACCGCCGCCGAGATCGCCGCGGCGACCGGCGGCAGCGCATCGGGCGACTTTGCCGTCACGGGCGTCACCTTTGATTCGCGCGAGGTGGGGCCGGGCGACCTGTTCCTGGCGCTGAAGGGCGAGAGCACCGACGGCCACCGGTTCGTGCCGCAGGCGCTGGCCGCGGGCGCGGCGGGCGTGGTGGTTGCCGAGC
>JAFABD010000149.1 GCA_023426225.1 Pseudomonadota bacterium
CTCCACCATGCGCTGCGCGCATGGTCCCCCTCCCCGTGACCGGGGAGGATTTGGGAGACGGTCAGCGCAGGCCGTTGCGGGCGCTGGCGAGGTGGTGGGCGTGGCAGATCGCCACCGCGAGCGCGTCGGCCGCGTCGGCGCCGGCGATCTTTACGCCGGGAAGCAGGCGCGAGACCATCGCGTGGACCTGGTCCTTGGCGGCGTTGCCGACGCCGACCACCGATTTCTTGATCGTGCTGGGCTTGTATTCGCCGACGCCGATGCCGCTGCGCGCCGCGGCGCACAGCACGACGCCGCGCGCCTGGCCGAGCTTGAGCGTCGACTGGGCGTTCGAATTGACGAACACCTCCTCGACCGCGGCGGCATCGGGCGCGTGATCGGCGATCAGCGCGGCGAGCATCGCGTCGAGATGCGCGAGCCGGCGCGGCAGCGGCGCCTGGGTGTCGGTGCGCAACTGGCCGTTGCCGACATGCGCGAGCCGGTTGCCCTCGGCCCGGATCAGCCCCCAGCCGGTGGTGCCGAGCCCGGGATCGAGCCCGAGGATCAGCATCGCCCGGCCACAGGCCGATGCACGAGGCCGGCGACCCGCGAAGCCCGCGGGCAGGCCCCCGTCCGCCCCCTCCCCGTTGCGGGGAGGAGCGGGTGCATCAAGCCAGCTTCTCCATCACATCGTCGGGCACTTCGTAATTGCCCCAGACGGTCTGGACGTCGTCATCGTCGTCGAGCGCGTCGATCAGCTTGAACAGCGTCGCGGCATCGTCGGCGCCGAGCGTCACCATCGTCTGCGGACGCCAGGCGAGCTTGGCGCCTTCGGCCGCGCCGAGCACCGATTCGAGCGCCTTGGCGACTTCGTGCAGATCGCCCTGTGCGGTCCAGATCTCGTGCCCGTCCTCGCTGCTCGTCACGTCCTCGGCCCCGGCCTCGAGCGCCGCCTCGAACACCTTTTCGGCGTCGCCGACGGTTTCGGGATAGGTGATGAGGCCCATGCGGTCGAAGCCGTGGCTGACCGAGCCCGCCGTGCCGAGATTGCCGCCGTTCTTCGACACTGCGGTGCGGACGTTGGTGGCGGTGCGGTTGCGATTGTCGGTCAGCGCCTCGATGATGAGGCTGACGCCGCCGGGGCCGAAGCCCTCGTACCGGATTTCCTCGTAATTATCGCCCTCGCCCTTCGACGCCTTGTCGATCGCGCGCTGGATATTGTCCTTGGGCATCGACTGGGCCTTGGCCGCGTTGATCGCGGCGCGCAGGCGCGGGTTCATGTCGGGGTCCGCAAGCCCCGACTTGGCCGCGACGGTGATTTCGCGGCTGAGCTTGGAGAACATCGCCGAGCGCTTCTTATCCTGCGCGCCCTTGCGGTGCATGATGTTCTTGAATTTGGAATGGCCAGCCATGCGTCGTCCGTGCGTTGCGCGGGCGCGAAGGCAAATCGCGCGCCCAGCATTTCCATTGATGCGGCGTCGGTAAAGGAAAAGCCGCCCCTTCGACAAGCCTGCGCCGATACGTGCGCGGCGGACGACGCCGCCCGCCCCCCGCCGTACCGGCGTGCGCGAGGCCGCAGCCCCGCGCCGCGCGATCAGATGCCGAGCGCCTGCTTGTAGGTTTCGAGCAGCATCTCCGCCTCGTCGCGGTGGTGCTTCTCCATCTTGCGCAGCCGGACGATGCTGCGCATCGTCTTGACGTCGAAGCCGGTCGACTTGGCCTCGGCATAGACGTCCTTGATGTCGTCGGCGATGCCCTTCTTTTCCTCTTCCAGACGCTCGATGCGTTCGATGAAGAGGCGCAGCTGTTCGGCGGAAATCGAATCGGACATGTCCGGGCTCCTGACTGGTGACGCCATCCCACGCGCGCCGGACGGTCACGGCCGGGGGGATCGACGGAAAAAGATGAAGCCGGCCGCTTACTGGACGGCGCGCCGCCGCTCAAGCCCCGCCGCGGCGGCGGCACGCCCTCGCCTCCGGTCGCTCGAAATTGTAACCTTCATCGCCAAAAGCGCCGATCGCAGTTGAACGGAACGCAATCGGCGGTTGAAGATGCCGCAAGAGCGACTAGACGGGAGCCGGACAAGGATGACAACGATGACACAGGCATTGAGCCCCCGTACGCGCAAGGTGCGGATTCTCGCCACGCTGGGTCCGGCGAGCAGCACCCCCGAGATGATCGAGCGGCTGTTCCAGGCCGGCGCCGACGCGTTCCGAATCAACATGAGCCATGGCGACCAGGCGTCGAAGGCGCCCGTGGTCGAGGCGATCCGCGCGCTGGAGGCGCGTTACGGCCGCCCGACGACGATCCTCGCCGACCTGCAAGGCCCCAAGCTGCGCGTCGGCAAGTTCGCCGAGGGCCGCGTGATGCTGACCACCGGCCAGAGCTTTACGCTCGACCGCGACCCGACGCCGGGCGACGCCACGCGCGTCGAGCTGCCGCATCGCGAGATCTTCGAGGCGGCGCACGAGAATGCGCGGCTGCTGCTCGACGACGGCAAGCTGGTGCTGCGCGTCACCGCGGTGACGCCCGACCGGCTGGAAACCACGGTCGAGGTCGGCGGCGCGCTGTCGAACGCCAAGGGCCTGAACGTCCCCGACATGGTGCTGCCGCTCGCCGCGCTGACCGAGAAGGACCGCAGCGACCTGGCATTCGCGGTCGAACAGGGCGTCGACTGGATCGCGCTGAGCTTCGTCCAGCGGCCCGAGGACCTGATGGAAGCGCGCCGGCTGATCGGCGGCAAGGCGGCGCTGCTCGCCAAGATCGAGAAGCCGAGCGCGATCTCGCGGCTCGACGAGATCATGGAGCAGTGCGACGGCGTGATGGTGGCGCGCGGCGACCTGGGCGTCGAGCTGCCGCCGCAGTCGGTGCCGCCGCTCCAGAAGCGCATCGTCGAGACCGCGCGCCGCATGGGCCGCCCGGTGATCGTCGCGACGCAGATGCTCGAATCGATGATCGAGAGCCCGTCGCCGACGCGCGCCGAGGTCTCCGACGTCGCGACCGCGGTGTATGACGGCGCCGACGCGATCATGCTGTCGGCCGAAAGCGCCGCGGGCAAGTGGCCGACCGAATCGGTGGCGATGATGAACTCGATCGCCGACGCGGTCGAACGCGACCCCGGCCATGGCGACCGCGTCCACTTCACCGTCACCCGCCCCGACCCGACCACCGCCGACGCGCTGGCCGAGGCGGCGAAGAACATCGCCGTCACCGTTTCGGCATCGGCGATCGTGTGCTTCACCAGCTCGGGCTCGACCGCCCGCCGCATCGCGCGCGAGCGGCCGCGCGTGCCGATCCTGGTGCTGACGCCCAAGCTCGACACGGCGCGCCGCACGGGACTGTTGTGGGGCACGCACGCGGTCCACACGCGCGACGTCGAATCGTTCGAGGAGATGGTCGCCAAGGGCAAGCGCATGGCGATGCGGCACGGGCTGGCGGCGCAGGGCGACCGCATCATCGTGTGCGCGGGCGTCCCCTTCGGCACGCCGGGTTCGACCAACGTGCTCCACGTCGTGACGATCGTCGGCGACGAACTGACCAACTATCGCGGCCCCGAGGGCGCGTGACGCCGATGCCGGGGGCGCGGACCGCCGCGTCCCCGGACGGTCGACCGGACGATTCGTTCAGCAGGTCGTTCAGCAGGGGAATTGCGGCAGGCGGCGCTCAGGCGAGCAGGCCGTGGCCCACCAGTTGCGCGCGGAAGCGATCGGCGCCGTCGAACAGCACCGCATGGATGCCGAGTGCGGCGGCGGCATCGACATTGGCGCGATTGTCGTCGACGAACACCGCATCGGCAGGCGCCAGCCCGAACCGGTCGAGCGCGAGCCGGTAGATCGCGGGATCGGGCTTGACCAGCCGCACCTCGCCCGAGACGAGGATGTCGCGGAAACGATCGAACACCCCCGCCCATTGCGCGCGGAAGGGCGGCCAGAACTCGGCCGAGAAATTGGTGATCGCGAACAGCGGCACGCCCGCCGCGTCGAGTTCCTCGACGAGCGCGACCATGCCGGGCAGCGGCCCGGGCACCTGATCGTTGAAGCGCGGCCCCCACAACGCGATCCATTCGGCATATTCAGGATGCAGCGCGGCCAGCTCTGCCGAGGTTTCGGCAAAGGGACGGCCAGCATCATGCTGAAAATGCCATTCGCGGGTGGCGACCTGCGACAGAAATGCGTCGAGCGTCTGACCGTCGCCGATCAGACGCTCGTACAGGAAGCGCGGGTTCCAGTCGAACAGCACGTTGCCGACATCGAAGATGACGGCCGACGGCTGAACCACTCGAATCAGCCCTGGCGGGCCTTGAAGCGCTTCTGGGTCTTGTTGATCACGTAGATCCGGCCACGGCGGCGGATCACGCGGTTGTCGCGGTGCCGCCCCTTGAGCGACTTCAAAGAATTCACGATCTTCATGACCGATTCGCTTCTCAAACTATCTGGAATGCCGGAAAGAGGCGCCCGCCTATCGGCCCGGCGCGCCCGAGTCAAGGCAAACCCGCCCCGACGGCGTGCTTTACCCGCCGCGGCGGCGCGGCGGCTCGCCTTTGGAACCCGGGCGGGCTAGACCGGGTTGAGCGGCGGCGGGGCGTTCTTCCCGCGCGCCGGAAGGTTGCGATTACGGAGGGTCGTTCCATGTCGAGCTTGATGCCCAAACCCGCGATGTTCGCCGCGCTGGCGGCCGCAACGCTGGCGGGCGGGTGTACCGCCACCACCGCGCAGGCGCCGGTCGACGTCACGCGTTTCCACCTGGGCCAGCCGATGGAGCGCACGAGCATCAAGATCGAGCCGATGGCGCAATCGAGCGAGATCAGCCCCGAATTCCAGCTTTACGCCGACGCGGTCGCCGCCGAGCTGGAGCGGCTGGGCTATGCGCGGTCGCTGGGCACGACGCCGTCGGGCTATATCGCCGCCGTGTCGTTCAGCCGCGTCGCGCGCGGGACGGTGAAGGAACGCCCGCCGGTGTCGATCGGGCTGGGCGGCGGCAGCTATGGCAGCGGCGTCGGGCTGGGCGGCGGCGTGAGCTTCGGCATCGGCGGCAAGACGCACCAGCTCTACACCTCCGAACTGTGGGTCCAGCTGCGCCGGCGCAGCGACAACACGACCGTGTGGGAAGGCCGCGCGGTGACGCAGGCGACGAGCGGCACCGCCGGCGCCAGCCCCGCCGACGCCGCGCCGCGACTGGCGCGCGCGCTGTTCAAGGACTTTCCCGGCGAGTCCGGCATCACTATCACGGTGAAATGACCATCAAGATCAACGCCGGCTTCGATTCCGGCAACATCCGCCTGGTGGCGATCGACGGCGACCGGATCGATCTGGAGATCGTGAAGGACCATCAGTCCGATTTCTACCAATGGTTCCATTTCCGCGTTGCCGGCGCGAAGGGGCGCACGCTGACCTTCCGCATCCTCAACGCGGCCAATTCGGCCTATGCGTTCGGCTGGCCGGGCTATCGCGCGCGGTGGAGCACCGACCGGGCGACGTGGCGCACCACCGACACCGACTATACCGACGGCGTGCTGCATTTCACCCGCACGATCGACAGCGACCTGATCTGGTTCGCCTATTTCGCGCCCTATTCGATGGAGCGCCACCACGACCTGATCGCGCGCATCGCCGCGCAGCCGGGCGTCGCCCACCGCGAACTGGGCGTCACGCTGGACGGCCAGCCGATCGATTACCTGACGATGGGCGACGGACCCAAGCAGGTGTGGCTCTATGCCCGCCAGCATCCCGGCGAGACGATGGCCGAATGGTGGATGGAAGGCGCGCTGGAGAAGCTGACCGACGCCGACGACGCGACCGCGCAGGCGCTGCGCCGCAAGGCGACGCTGCACATCGTCCCCAACATGAACCCCGACGGATCGCGGCGCGGGCACCTGCGCACCAACGCCGCGGGCGTCAACCTCAACCGCGAATGGGACGCCCCCACCCCCGAGCGCAGCCCCGAAGTGCTGGTGGTGCGCAACCGCATGGACGAGACGGGCGTCGACTTCGCGATGGACATCCATGGCGACGAGGCGATCCCGGCCAATTTCCTGGCGGGATATGAAGGCATTCCGAGCTGGACCGACGCGCATGGCGAGAAATTCTATGCCTATGCCCGCCGGCTGGCCGAGGCGACGCCCGATTTCCAGCTCGAGCTCGGCTATGAAAAGTCGGCGCCGGGCCAGGCCAATCTGTCGATGTCGACCAACCAGCTCGCCGAGCGGTTCGGCGCGGTGTCGATGACGCTGGAAATGCCGTTCAAGGACCATGACGCCAACGCCGACGCCGTGTTCGCGTGGAGCCCCGAACGCTGCAAGCGGCTGGCGCATTCGTGCCTCGACACGCTGGCCGGGATGATCGACGAACTGTGATCGCGATCCGCGAAGGCGGGCTCGACACCCCCGCGGTGCAGGCGCTGCTGGCGCTGCACGCGCGGGGGATGCTGGCGAGCTCGCCCGCGGAAAGCTGCCATTTCCTCGACCTGTCGGGGCTGAAGGCGCCCGAAATCCGCTTCTGGAGCGCGTGGGACGCCGACGCGCCCGATGCCGCGCTCGCCGGGGTCGGCGCGCTCAAGCGGATCGACGCCCGCCACGGCGAGGTCAAGTCGATGCGCACCGCCCCCACCCATCTGCGCCGCGGCGTGGCGGCGGCATTGCTCGCGCACATCATCGCCGCGGCCGCGGGCATGGGGATTGCGCGGCTGAGCCTGGAGACCGGCGACGGCCCCGGCTTTGCCGCCGCGCACGCGCTCTATTGCCGTTTCGGCTTCGAACCCTGCCCCGCCTTTGGCGACTATCCCGCCGACGATCGCTTTTCGCGCTTCTTCACGCGACGGATCGGGCCGGACGCCGCCCCCCTTTCCCCCGCCGCCGCGCTCGTCTAACCGGCGCGGGCGCATTCCCGATCTTGCAAAAACACCGGAGGTTTCGATGCCCACGCTCGTCCTGATCCGCCACGGCCAGTCGGCCTGGAACCTGGAGAACCGCTTCACCGGATGGTGGGACGTCGACGTGACCGAGAAGGGCGCCGAGGAAGCGCGCGCCGCCGGACGGCTGATGCGCGACAAGGGGTTCGATTTCGACCAGTGCTTCACCAGCGTCCAGACGCGCGCGATCAAGACGCTGAACCTTGCGCTGGAGGAGATGGGCCGGCTGTGGCTGCCGGTCGAGAAGGACTGGCACCTCAACGAGCGCCATTATGGCGGGCTGACCGGGCTCAACAAGGCCGAGACCGCCGCCAAGCACGGCGAGGAACAGGTGCATGTGTGGCGCCGCAGCTTTGACGTGCCGCCGCCGCCGATGGAGGCGGGGTCGCCGTTCGACCTGGCGCAGGACCGCCGCTATGCCGGGATCAAGGTCCCCGCGACCGAAAGCCTGAAGGACACGATCGCGCGCGTGCTGCCCTATTGGGAGGCGCGGATCGCCCCCGAGCTGAAGGCGGGCAAGCGCGTGCTGATTTCGGCGCACGGCAACTCGCTGCGCGCGCTGGTGAAGCACCTGTCGGGGATTTCGGACGCCGAGATCACCGGGCTGGAGATCCCGACGGGCCAGCCGATCGTCTATCAGCTCGACGACGCGCTCAACGCGACCGACCGTTATTACC
>JAFABD010000244.1 GCA_023426225.1 Pseudomonadota bacterium
CCTCGAACCGCACGATCGCGGGGCGGGCGAGCACCGGGGCGGCGACCCATTCGGCGCGCGTCCAGGCGAGCAGGCATCCGGCGGCGGCGAGCAGCGCGCCGACTCCGACCAGCCGCGACAGGCGCCCCCCGCGCGGAAGGAGTGCCGCCGCCAGCGCAAGCGCCGCCATCGCCGCGAGAAATCCGCACCACCGCGCGGAATCGGGCAGGACGAACCAGGCGAGCACGCCCGCGCCGAGCGCGACGGGTATCCACAGAACGATCTGGTCGCGCTCGCCGTCGAGCCAATGCTCGACGCGCGCCGCCGCCCGCTGGCAAACGTCGCGGCCCCTCCCCATTTGTAGGGACGGGAACCCCGTGCTAGGGGCCTCGGCGGCTGATCTGGCCATCGAATAACCAGTCTGGGAGCATGCGCGGTTGAGCGCAACATCTGAAAGCGGCGCCCGGCGCGTCGTCACCCGTTTCGCACCTTCGCCGACGGGTTTCCTCCACATCGGCGGTGCGCGCACCGCGTTGTTCAACCTGCTTTACGCACGCCATCATGGCGGCAGCTTCGTGCTGCGCATCGAGGATACCGACCGCGTCCGATCGACGCAGCCGGCGATCGACGCCATCCTGGACGGGATGAAGTGGCTGGGCCTCGAATGGGACGGCGAGCCCGTCTATCAGTTCGCGCGCGCCGCTCGCCATGCCGAAGTCGCGCACGAACTGCTCGCGCGCGGGCATGCCTATAAGTGCTTCGCGACGCCCGAGGAGCTCGAGGCGATGCGCGAGGAGCAGAAGGCGAAGAAGCTGCCGCTGCGCTATGACGGCCGCTGGCGCGACCGCGATCCGTCCGAGGCGCCCGCCGGCGCGCCGTTCGTGATCCGGCTGAAGGCGCCGCGCGAGGGCGCCGTGACGATCGTCGACGAGGTCCAGGGGCCGGTGACGGTCAACAACGCCGAACTCGACGATTTCGTGCTGCTGCGTTCGGACGGGACGCCGACCTATATGCTCGCGGTCGTCGTCGACGATCACGACATGGGCGTCACGCACGTCATCCGCGGCGACGACCATCTGAACAACGCCTTCCGCCAGCTCGCGCTGATCCGTGCGATGGGCTGGCCCGAGCCCGTCTATGCGCACATCCCGCTGATCCACGGTGCGGACGGCGCCAAGCTGTCGAAGCGGCACGGCGCGCTGGGCGTCGATGCGTATCGCGATTCGCTGGGGATCCTGCCCGAGGCACTGTCGAACTATCTGCTGCGACTCGGCTGGGGCTATGGCGACCACGAGATCATCAGCCGCGAGCAGGCGATCGAATGGTTCGAGCTGTCGGGCGTCGGAAAATCACCATCGCGGTTCGATTTGAAGAAGCTGGAGAACCTGAACGGTCATTACATCCGCGAGGCCGACGACGCGCGGCTCGCCGCGCTGATCGCGCCGCGGCTGCCGGTCACGCTCGACGACTCGCAGCGCGATCTTCTGCGCCGCAGCATGGGTGTATTGAAGCCGCGTGCCGCCAATCTCGTGGAACTCGCCGAGGGCGCGATGTTTCTGTTTCGCACTCGCCCACTGGGATTGGACGAAGATGCCCAGGCTCTGCTAGGGCCGGAGGCACGCACGCTCCTGACCCGTGTTCATACGGCGCTTGACGCGCTCGTAAGCTGGGATACGGAGGCGATTGAAGCAGCGGTACGCACCGTTGCCGAGGATGCGGGTGTCAAGCTCGGGGCCGCAGCGCAACCTTTGCGGGCGGCGTTAACCGGACGGCGCACTTCGCCCGGTATCTTCGACGTCCTTGCGCTGCTGGGACGGGACGAGAGCCTGGCCCGCATCGCTGACCAGATGACCAAGCCCGACTGAACCCGGGCAAGATAGGGACAATGAGTATGAGCGACACCGCAAAATTGCAGGTAGCGGGCAAAGACGGCGACTATCCGGTCCTGACCGGCAGCGTCGGCCCCAGCGTCGTCGACATCCGCAAGCTCTACGCCCAGACGGGCATGTTCACCTACGACCCCGGCTTCACCTCGACCGCTTCGTGCGAGTCGGGCCTGACCTATATCGATGGTGACGAGGGCGTACTGCTCCACCGCGGCTATCCGATCGGGCAGCTGGCCGAGCATTCGAGCTTCATGGAAGTTTCGTACCTGCTGCTCAACGGCGAGCTGCCGAGCCAGGACGAGCTGAAGAAGTTCACCCACACGATCAGCCGCCACACGATGCTGCACGAGCAGCTCGCGACCTTCTATCGCGGTTTCCGCCGCGACGCGCACCCGATGGCGGTGATGTGCGGCGTCGTCGGCGCGCTTTCGGCCTTCTATCACGACTCGACCGACATCACCGATCCGCACCAGCGGATGGTCGCCAGCCACCGGCTGATCGCAAAGATGCCGACGATCGCGGCGATGGCGTACAAGTATTCGGTGGGTCAGCCGTTCCTCTATCCGAAGAACGACCTGAGCTATACCGGCAACTTCCTGCGCATGACCTTTGGCGTTCCGGCCGAGGAATATGAAGTGAACCCGGTTGTCGAGCGCGCGCTCGACCGCATCTTCATTCTTCATGCCGATCACGAGCAGAATGCGTCGACTTCGACCGTTCGTCTTGCCGGTTCGTCGGGCGCCAATCCGTTTGCGTGCATCGCGGCGGGCATCGCCTGCCTGTGGGGCCCGGCGCATGGCGGCGCGAACGAGGCCGCGCTCAACATGCTGCGCGAAATCGGCCGTCCGGAGCGCATCCCCGAGTTCATCGCGCGCGCCAAGGACAAGAACGATCCGTTCCGCCTGATGGGCTTTGGCCACCGCGTCTACAAGAACTACGACCCGCGCGCGACGGTGATGCAGAAGACCGTCCGTGAAGTTTTCGACGCGCTGAAGGTTTCGGACCCCGTGTTCGAAGTCGCCCTGCAGCTCGAGGAAATGGCGCTGAAGGACGATTACTTCGTCGAGAAGAAGCTGTTCCCGAACGTCGACTTCTATTCGGGCGTCATCCTGTCGGCGATCGGCTTCCCGACGACGATGTTCACCGCGCTGTTCGCCCTTGCCCGCACCGTGGGCTGGGTCGCGCAGTGGAACGAGATGATCTCGGACCCCGCCCAGAAGATCGGTCGTCCGCGTCAGCTCTACACCGGCCCGACGCAGCGCGATTACGTGCCGCTGAGCCAGCGCTGATCGCCCGATCGCGTTCGATCCAGGGGGCGTCGCCGGGAGGACCGGCGGCGCCCCCTGCCGTTTGGGCGCCCCAATGCCCGGCGGATCGGCGCAATCGCCCCCGCTTTCACCGCCGTTCGGCGGCCCGCCCCCGTCGTTCGGGCGCAAAAAGGGCGACGAATCGCGCCATTCGCAGGCACGCGATGACATGGTAGGAAATCGCGCATGTTCGACCGCCGCCAGACGCTCCGCCTGATCGCGCTGGGCGCGCCCGCGACGCTGATCGCGCGCCCCGCCGCCGCCCGCCCGCGCACGATCGAGGCGTGCGTCGTCGCCGATGCGGCGAGCGGACGGATCATCGCGCGGACGGGTGCCGCCGCGACGCGCTTTGCCCCCTGTTCGACCTTCAAGCTGCCGCTGGCACTGATGGGGTTCGACGCCGGGCTGTTGACCGACGCGCACCATCCGGCCTGGCCCTATGATGCCGCGCGCTTTCCCGACGCGCGCGACACCGACCGGACGACCACCGACCCGACGCGGTGGCTGGCCGAGTCGGTGGTGTGGTATTCGCAGGCGCTGACGCAGCGGCTGGGGATGGCGCGGTTCCGGCGCTATGTCGACGCGTTCGGCTATGGCAACCGCGACCTGCGCGGCACGCCGGGGCGCGGCGACGGGCTGACGCGCGCCTGGCTGAGCAGTTCGTTGCAGATCTCGCCCGACGAACAGCTCGGCTTTGTCCGGGCGATGCTCGCGCACCGGCTGGTCGGGGAAAAGGCGCACGCGGCGGTCGAGGCGATCACGCCGCGGTTCGACGCACCCGGCGGCTGGAGCGTCCACGGCAAGACCGGATCGGGATGGCTGCAGGACGCGCGCCGCACGCCGCGACGCGACATGCCGCTCGGCTGGTTCGTCGGCTGGGCCGAGAAGGACGGGCGACGGCTGGCCTTTGCCCGGATGATCGCGGGCGCGGCGATCGGCAGCGGCTATGGCGGGCCGGTCGCGCGCGACCGGTTGCTGGCGGAAATCGGGACGATCGCGCGACGCTGAACCGCGCCCCGCCGGTCAGTCGCGCCAGGGCAGCGTGAAGACGAAGCGCGCGCCCATTCCCGGCGCGCTGTCGACGAGCAGGTCGCCCCCCATCGCCCGCGCGAGTCGCCGCGCGATATAGAGGCCGAGCCCGCTGCCGCCGGGTTCGCTGGGATCGACGCGGCCGAACTTTTCGAAGATGCGTTCCTGATCCTCGGGCGCGATGCCCTTGCCCTGATCGGCGACGATCACGCAGGCGACATCGCCCTCGCGCTCGAGCCGGATCCACACCATCCCGCCCGGCGGCGAATAGCGCACGGCATTGCCGATCAGGTTGACGAGCACCTGGAGCGCGCGGCGGAACTCGCCGGTGGCGGGCAGGCTTTCCTCGGCCGCGGGACGGTCGATCCGCACGTTCGACTGGGCGGCGCGCACCGCGAGCAGCCCCGCCGCGCGGCGCGCGACATCGGCAAGGTCGACGGGTTCGGGGTCGATCGTGAAATCGGGACGCTCGATCGCCTGGAGATCGACCAGATCCTCGACAAGACCGAGCAGATGGCGCCCGGCATTGGCGATGTCGGTCGCATATTCGGCATAGTCGGCGCGCAACGGCCCCTCGGTCTGCGCGCCGATGCTGTCGGCATTGGCGATGATGCGGCTGAGCGGACCGCGCAACGCACGGTCGAGCCGCTGGCTGAACGAGTCGGGAAAGCCGCCGAAGGGCTCGCTGGCGGCGGGCACGGGCAGGTCGACACGATCGGCGGCGCCGCCCGCGGGTTCGAGCATGTGCGTCGCGCCGACAAAGCCCGCGAACCGGCCCGACGGATCGGTGCGCGGCGTCGCTTCGAGCCGGACCATGCGGCCGGTGCCGCGCAGTTCGGCACGCTGGCCGTCGAAACGCGCGAGCGCGGCGACCGCGCTGAGGATCGGCAGGTTGCCGGCATCGTCCTGTTCGAGACTGAACAGCCGGGTGAGCGGCTGGCCGAGCATCGCCATCGCGTCGAAGCCGTAGCGCGTCCCCGCCTCGACCGAGAGATAGGTGATGCGCAGCGCCGCGTCGGTTTCCCACACCCAGTCGGCGGCCGAGCGGAAAAAGTCGCCGTCGCGGTCCTGCTCGCCTTCGGGTGCGCGCCACGCGGTGCGCGCGCGCCAGCCGCTGACTTCGAGCCGGACGCCCTCTGCCCCCGGTTCGGCGCGGACCCAGAGTTCGAGATCGTCGTCGCCGTCGGCGGCGATCACGCTGCGCGACACCGCGACGCCGAGCCGCAGCGCCAGCCGCGCGAGCGCGACGATCTGGGGCACCGCGAAGGGCGCGCCGACGCTGCCCCCCGCGCGTTCGTTGAGTTCGAGCAGCCGCGGCTCGCCGTCGAGCAGCCGCGCATGACGATCGAGCCGCGCGACCGCGACCGGAAGGCGCGGATCGTGCGCGTTCATGGCATCCCCGCGCGTCCGAGCGCGGCGAGCGCGGCGCGATAGGCGGGATCGAGCCGCAACGCCGCGAGCGCGTCGCGCGCGGCGCCGGGTTCGACCGCGGCGATGGTGCCGATCGTGTCGGCGAACCCTTCGAGATCGCGGCGCGGATCGGCCTCGCCCAGCGCGAAGCCGATCTGGGCAATCGCCTGACGCGGCACGTCGATCGCGCGCAACGCGACCCACAGCCGGTCGCCCGCGGGATCGAGCACCATGTCGCGCACGATCGCATAGTCGACACCGACCGCATGGGCGACGAGCGCGATGAACAGCACGAGCTGACGGTCGCCGAGCACCTCGACGAGCATCTGCGGCACTTCGAGCGGCTGGGGGTCGATCGCGGCGGCGAAGCGGAGCGCCGCGGCCTCGAGCCGTTCGCCCTCGTCATAGGCGGTAAGGCTGCGCAGCGCGGCGTCGGACAGCGCGCGGTCGAGCTTGCCGAGCCCGTCGGCGGCGATCGACGCGACGCGTTCGCGCAGCGCGGCGGCGACCCACCACAGCAGCCGGTGATGGAGTTCGGCGGGCAGATCGCTGTGCTGGAGCGGCCCCGATTCGAGCCCGGTGCGGCGGCGGTTTTCGGCGACCAGCACCGCCATCGCCGCGGCGGCGAGCACGCGATCGGGATGCTGGACATAACGGTTGATGAGGCTGGGGCGATCGGGCTCTTCGGGCGCGGCCATCGGCAGCGCGCCCGCCAGCGCATCCTGGCGGACGCGCGCGATGAGTTCGCCCATCAGCTCGCGGTCGCGCAGCAGCCCGGCGCGCGCGAGCCGCGGCAGCACCGAATCGCCCGGATCGAGCAGCGCGTCGGACAGCGTGCCTTCGCCGCGCGCGTTGAGCAGCCGGGCGGCGCGGCCGCGCAATTCGCCCTCGAAGGTTTCGACCAGCGCATGAAGCAACGCGGCGAGCGCGGCGCGCGTGCGTTCGTCGAGCCGGGCGTGATCGGGCAGGAAGAAATCGTCGATCGCGATCGTCAGATCGTCGCGCGCAGCCGAGGGCGAAGCCGCCGCACGGGCAAGCAGCTCGTTGACGCCGGCGGCATCGCCCCCGCGCAAGTCGACCTCGGTGCCAGACATGGACCCCGGACTAAGCAAACAATGTTAAGACGAGCCTAAGCCTTTTCGCGCAGCCCCTCAACCGCGGCGCCGAGCGTGACGAAGCCATAGAGCGCGACGAGCGCGAGCCCCAGCGCGGCATGGCCGACAAGCGCGAACGGCGCGAGCAGGACGAGCTGTGCCCCCGCGCTGCTCCACCAGGCGCGCGGCGAGGCGGGGATGCGCTCGACGAGCCATTGCGCGCCGATCGCGACGAGCGCGAGGACGAGCGGCGCCACCCCCTGCCCCCCGCGCCAGCCGGCATGGGCGAGCGCGAGCGCGACCGCAGCGGCAAGCCCGAGCTGTGCCCATTCGTGCGCGGCGGCGCGCTGTTCCTCGC
>JAFABD010000257.1 GCA_023426225.1 Pseudomonadota bacterium
GCCCAAGGGGCAGTTGCGGGGGCGCGACGTCGCGCGCAGGCTCCGCCGCCGATGTTTCTCGACGAGCACCGCGACTGGCCGCCCCGCGAGCCGCCCGCCGCGCCGCGGCGAACCCCGCCGCCGACGCGGCGCGAACGCGTGATGATCGGCGTCCTGCTGTTCTATGCCGTGCTGCTGATGCTCGCGCCGATCAGCCTGACGAGCGCGGTCGACCTGATCCGGTGGCTGTTCGCGGCGTGAACGGCGCCGGCCGGCTCAGCGCGCACCGGCAGGTGCATTGCGCACCGGCAGGTTCAGTGCGCGCGGCGCTGCTGGTTGAGCACCTCATAGGCCATCACCGCCGTCGCGACCGCGGCGTTGAGGCTGTCGGCCTTGCCGAGCATCGGGATCTTGACGAGCAGGTCGCACGCTGCGGCCATGAAGTCGGGCATCCCCTGCGCCTCGTTGCCGGTGAGCAGGAAGGTCGGGGCGGCATAGCGCGGCCCCTGATAGTCATGGTCGGTATCGAGGCTGAGCCCGACGAGCTGGCCGGGCCCGCTGCGCAGCCAGGCGTGGAAATCCGCCCAGCTCGTGCGCGCGACGGGGACGGTGAAGAGCGCCCCCATGCTGGCGCGCACCGCCTCGACGGAAAAGGGATCGACGCAATCGTCGATCAGGATCAGCCCGCCCGCGCCGACGGCGTCGCCGGTGCGCAGGATCGTGCCGAGATTGCCCGGATCGCGCAGCCGTTCGGCAACAAGCCAGATCGGCGCGGCGGTGCGATCGAGCGAATCGAGCGGCACCGCGAATTCGCGATAGACCCCGACGACCGCGCCCGGATTGTCCTTGCCCGACAGCTTGGAAAGGATGTCGGCATTGGTCTCGACCGCCTCGCCGCCCGCCGCCTCGGTCGCGGCGACGAGCGCGGTGACGAGCGGATGGCGCGCGCTGTCGCCCGAATAGAAGAGATATTCGGGAATCCGCCCCGCCTCGCGCGCTTCGGTGAGGATGCGCAGCCCCTCGGCGAGGAACAGCCCCTCGGCACGACGATGCTTCTTGTCGCGCAGACTGCGGATGCGCTTGATGAGGGGATTCGAAAAGGCGGTGATCTCGCGAGGCATCGCGCGTCCTTAGCGGCACGCGGCGCGCGGCGGAAGCACCGGGTGGCACGCGTCCGGCCCGCGGGTGCCGGCGGCTGTGGTCAAGGGGCCGGGGATGGGGTCGGGGATGAGGGCGGGGCGGAGGCGTGGCGCCCCGCGACCGCGATCAATCCTCGCCGAAGCGCGATTCGACCAGTTCGACCAGCGCGGCGACCGCGGCATCGGCGCCGTCGCCCTCGGCGCTGATCGTGATCGCGTCGCCCTTGGCAGCGCCAAGCATCATCAGGTCGAGGATCGAGGTTCCCGTCGCGGTCGCGCCGTCCTTTTCGACGACGAGCTCGACCGGCTGGCTGCTCGCCAGCGTGACGAAGGCCATGCTGGCGCGCGCGTGAAGGCCCCGGCGGTTGACGATCGTGACCGTGCGGCTGACGCGCGTCACGCGGCGGCCTCGCCGAGCACTTCGGAGGCGATGGTGATGTATTTGCGGCCCGCATCGCGCGCGGCGGCGACCGCTTCGGTGACCTTCATCGTCTTGCGCGCGCTGCCCAGGCGGATCAGCATCGGCAGGTTGATGCCGGCGATCACCTCTATTCGCCCGGCCTCCATCAGCGAGATGGCGAGGTTCGACGGCGTGCCGCCGAACAGGTCGCTGAGCACGATCACGCCCTCGCCCTCGTCGACGGTGCGGATCGCGGCGGCGATGTCGGCGCGGCGCCCCTCCATATCGTCATCGGGGCCGATGCAGATCGGTTCGATCCGTTCCTGCTTGCCCACCACATGTTCCATCGCGACGACGAACTCCTCGGCGAGCCGTCCGTGCGTCACGAGTACCAGACCGATCATTCCCAACTCCGCCCCTTCATTTCGTCACCGGCGCCCCCTCCAGCGAGTCCTGTGGCGCAGTCTGCATATCGCGGTGCGTCACCGTGGGCGAAAAACCCGCTTCGCGCAACCTGCGGGCGACCCGCTCCGCAACATGCACGGAGCGGTGACGCCCCCCGGTGCAGCCGAACGCGATCGTGACATAGGATTTCCCCTCTGCCTGATAGCGCGGGATGAGCAGCAGGAGCAGCGATTCGATCCGCTCCATCGCCTCGTCATAGGCCGGATCGGCCTCGATATAGGCGGACACGCCGGCATCCTGGCCGGTGCCGGGGCGCAGTTCGGGCACCCAGTGCGGATTGCGCAGGAAGCGCATGTCGAGGACGATGTCGACGTCGCGCGGGACGCCGCGCGAATAGCCGAACGAGGCGATGGTGAGCACGGTGCGCCCCAGCCGTTCGCCCGAAAAGGCGGCGCGCACCTGTTGCACCAGCTCGTTCGACGACAGCCGCGTCGTGTCGATCAGCCGGTTGGCCCAGTGGCGCAGCGGCGTGAGCAGTTCGCGTTCGCGCGCGATCCCGTCGGTCGCCGGGCGATCGAGCGCGAGCGGGTGGCGGCGGCGCGTTTCGGCATAGCGGCGGCGCAGCTCGGCCCCCGAGCATTCGAGGAAGAGCGTGCTGATCTCGACCTCGTCATCCTCGTTGAGCTTCTTGATGCGCTGAACGATGCGTTCGGCGTCGAAGCCGCGCGTCTGGACGCCGATGCCGATCGCCAGCGGGCGCTGATCGTCGCTTTCGACATGCCCCGGCTCGGTCGCGAGCAGGCGGTTGAGGAGCAGCAGCGGGAGATTGTCGACCACCTCCCAGCCGAGATCCTCGAGCGTGCGCAACACCGTCGACTTGCCCGCGCCCGACATGCCGGTGACGAGCAGGATGCGCTTGGGCGAACGGAGTTCGGTCATTTGCGAAAGCCTTTGATACGGCTGCGCCGGCACCGCCCGGCATGGGCGCCGCAGCGCGTGCGCGCCGGTTCCTTTCGGATGGGACCGCGCGCGTCAAGCCCCGCCGTCGGGGCGGGGCCGGATGCGTAACGTTCAGCGCGCATGCGCGACGAGCGGGAGCCGGACGACGAAGCGCGCGCCGCCGACGCCGCCGGGCCGATCCTCGACCGCGATGCTGCCCTGATGCGCCTCGACGATCGTGCGCGCGATCGCGAGGCCGAGCCCGCTGTGCTGGCCGAACGCCTCGCTTTGCGGGCGCACCGAATGGAAGCGGCGGAAGATCGCGGTGCGCGCCTCGTCGGGAACGCCCGGCCCCTCGTCTTCGACCGAGACGACGAGCATTGCGCCGTCGCGGTGCGAGCCGATGCGGATGCGGCCGTTTTCGGGCGAGAAGGAGAGCGCGTTGTCGATCAGGTTCTCGAACACGCGTTCGAGCCGCGCGCCCTCGCCGAGCACGCGATGCGGCGGGTCGGCGCGGTGATCGAACAGGATGCGCACGCCGCGTTCGGTGCCGCGTGCGGCGCGCTGGTTGAGCAGCCCCTCGAGCATCGCGTCGACGTCGATCGGCTCGAAGGTGGCACGGCTGAGCTGGGCATCGAGGCGCGACGCCTCCGAAATGTCGGTAATCAGCCGGTCGAGCCGGTGGACGTCGTCGCGGACGATTTCGAGCAGCTGGCGCTGAAGATCGGGATCGCGGACGTTGCTGAGCCCCTCGACCGCCGAACGCAGCGAGGCGAGCGGGTTCTTGAGCTCGTGCGTGACGTCGGCGGCGAAACCCTCGGTCGCGTCGATGCGGGCGCGGAGCGCGATCGACATGTCCGACAACGCGCGGGCGAGCTGGCCGATCTCGTCGCTGCGATCGGGGAGGCGGGGGACGACGACCTCGCGATCGCGGCCGAGGCGCACGCGGATCGCGGCATGGGCGAGCCGGCGCAGCGGCTGGACGATCGTGCGCGCGAGGAACAGCGAAAGCAGGATCGAGCTGGCCGAGACGATCAGCAGCACGATGCTGAGCCGATAGCGTTCGGAGCGCACCGTCTGGGTGATGTCGCGTGCGTTCACCATGGTCATCACCACGCCGAGCTGCGTGATCGGCGCTGCGGCGGTGATGACCGGCGTGCGATCGGGCGCGCGCCAGACGGTGGCGGCGGTGCCGTGCGCCTCGCGCGCGACACGGACGTCGGGCCAGTCGAGCCCCGCCTCGCGCTCGCGATAGAGCGGCGCGCGGTCGGCACCCGCGACGCGATCGATCATCGCGTCGAGGAAGCGCGCCGCCGTCTGGTTCCACGGATCCTTGTCGGGATCGCGCAGCACGACGTTGCGCAGCCCGAGGTCGCGGCTGTCGACGACGATGCGGCCATGTTCGTCATAGAGGCGGATGCGGCTGCCGGTATCGCGCGCGAGGCTGAGCACGAGCAGCGGCCGGCGATCGGGCGTCGCCGAGGCGAGCGCCTGGGCGACCAGCCGCACCTCGCGCCGCGCCTGGGCGACGCGGCTGTCGACGATGCGGCTGCGGTACGAATCGAGGTAGAAGAAGCCGCTGCCGAGCAGCGCCAGCGCGAAGACGTTGACCGCGAGGATCCGCGGCGTGAGGCTGACGCGGTTCGACCAGCGCAGCGCCAGCCCGCGCTCCTCATTCGTCCGAGAAGCGGTATCCGGCGCCATAGAGCGTTTCGATCGCGTCGAACTGGGGGTCGACCTGGCGGAACTTGCGGCGGACGCGCTTGATGTGGCTGTCGATCGTCCGGTCGTCGACATAGATGTCGTCCTGATAGGCGGCATCCATCAACTGGTTGCGCGTCTTGACGATCCCCGGGCGCTGGGCGAGCGTTTCGAGGATCAGGAATTCGGTGACGGTGAGCGTGACGTTGGCGCCGTTCCACGTCACGCGGTGGCGCGCGGGGTCCATCGTCAGCCGCCCGCGCACGAGCACCTCGGCGGTTTCCTCGCCGCTGCCGTCGCTGCTCGGCTGGGCGGTTTCGGTACGGCGCAGGATGGCGCGGATGCGCGCGATCAGCAGCCGCTGGCTGAACGGCTTGGCGATATAGTCGTCGGCGCCCATCGCGAGGCCGAGCGCCTCGTCGAGCTCATCGTCCTTGGAGGTGAGGAAGATGACGGGGATGCCGCTCTTCTCGCGCAGCCGCCGCAGCAGCTCGAGCCCGTCCATGCGCGGCATCTTGATGTCGAGCACGGCCAGGTCGGCGGGATTTTCGATCAGCGCCTTGAGCGCGCTTTCGCCGTCCGAATAGACGCGGGTCAGAAACCCCTCGGCCTGCAGCGCGATCGACACGGAGGTGAGGATGTTCCGGTCGTCGTCGACCAGGGCGATGGTGGCGGTCATGCCGCCCGGCCTTTGTTGCGAAGCATCACGCACAAGGGGTTAGACCAAAGGGGCGCCGCGCTCAATCGGCTGCGAAACGCTTTGCTGGCGCACGGCGCATTTGCGGGCGAAGCGCGCAAACGAACGCATCGCGCCGTCCGGTCGCCCGCTGACAACGTTAACTCGGATTGACCCCCTTTCGACGGCCTGCCTATCGCGAATCGCAAGAATCCTGACGCCAAATGTGGCGAGGACACTCAGACCGCCTGCGGGCGGGATCATGGAGGCATGGGTGACGGAGCGTACACCGCGCCACAATCTTGATGCGCAAGGCATTGGGACGACGGCCGAAATCCACTGGAACCTGCTGACCGCGCCGCTGGTCGAGCATGCGGTTCGCCGTGGTGAGGGCCGGCTGGCCAAGGAAGGGCCGCTGGTGGTGGCCACGGGCAAGCACACCGGCCGTTCGGCGCAGGACAAGTTCATCGTCCGCGACGCCGAGACCGAGAACAGCGTGTGGTGGGGCAAGACCAACAAGGCGATGGCGCCCGAGCATTTCGCCGCGCTGAAGGCCGATTTCCTGGCCGCGCTGGGCGAACGCGACACGCTGTTCGTGCAGGACCTGTACGGCGGCTCGCAGCCCGAGCACCGCGTGCGCGTGCGCGTCATCAACGAACTGGCGTGGCACAACCTGTTCATCCGCACGCTGCTGGTGCGCCCCGAGCTCGACGAGCTTGCCGATTTCGTCCCCGAATACACGATCATCGACCTGCCGAGCTTCCGCGCCGACCCCGAGCGCCACGGCAGCCGCAGCGAGACGGTGATCGCGGTCAGCTTCACCGAGAAGCTGATCCTGATCGGCGGCACCGCCTATGCCGGCGAGATGAAGAAGAGCGTGTTTGGCCTGCTCAACTACCTGTTGCCGGTGAAGGGCATCATGCCGATGCACTGTTCGGCCAATATCGGCCCCGACGGCGACACGGCGGTGTTCTTCGGGCTTTCGGGCACGGGCAAGACGACGCTTTCGGCGGATGCGAGCCGCACGCTGATCGGCGACGACGAGCATGGCTGGTCGGACACGGCGGTCTTCAACTTCGAAGGCGGCTGCTATGCCAAGATGATCCGCCTGTCGGCCGAGGCCGAGCCCGAGATCCACGCCACCACGCGCCGCTTCGGCACGGTGCTGGAGAATGTGGTGATCGATCCGGTGACGCGCGCGCTCGACCTCGACGATGCGACGCTCGCCGAGAATACGCGCGGCGCCTATCCGATCGACTTCATCCCCAACGCGTCCGAGCGCAACATGGGGCCGGTGCCGCGCAACATCGTGATGCTGACCGCCGACGCCTATGGCGTGCTGCCCCCGATCGCGAAGCTGACCCCCGAACAGGCGATGTACCATTTCCTGTCGGGCTATACCGCGCGCGTCGCCGGGACCGAAATCGGCGTGACCGAGCCCGAGGCGACCTTTTCGACCTGTTTCGGCGCGCCGTTCATGCCGCGCCACCCGTCGATCTATGGCAACCTGCTCAAGGAGCGGATCGCCAAGGGGCAGGTTTCGTGCTGGCTGGTCAACACCGGCTGGACCGGCGGCAAATACGGCGTCGGCAAGCGGATGCCGATCAAGGCGACGCGTGCGCTGCTCAACGCCGCGCTCGACGGCAGCCTGAACGACGCCGAGTTCCGCACCGATCCCAATTTCGGCTTCCTGGTGCCGGTGGCGGTGCCGGGCGTCGACAGCACGATCCTGGACCCGCGCGAGACGTGGACCAACAAGGCGGAATATGACGCGACCGCCGCGAAGCTGGTCGACCTGTTCGTCGACAATTTCGCGCAGTTCGCGGACCATGTCGACGAGGGCGTTCGCAACGCCGCGCCGCGGGCGGCCGAGGCCGCCTGACGCCCGCGCCTTCGCGCGCAACACGAGGCAGGAGGGGCAGGGGTGTGCGGCAAGGATGCCGACACCCGGCCTGAACGAGAGGGGCGGCCGCAGCGATGCGGGCCGCCCCTCAAGCCATCGGCGCCCCGGCGATCAGCCCTTTTGCTGCGCGATGTGCCGATCGACGACCGATTCGAGCACCGTCATCGGCACATTGCCGCCGAGCACGAGCGCGTCGTTGAACGCGCGCAGATCGAAGCGGCTGCCGAGCGCCGCCCTGGCCTTGTCGCGCAGGCGGTTGATATAGGTGTGGCCGACCTTGTAGCCGCACGCCTGGCCCGGCCACGAGCAATAGCGGTCGACCTCGCCCTGAACCTCTTCCTCCGACGAGCCGTTGGTCTGGACGAACCAGTCGATCGCCTGGCGGCGCGTCCAGCGCTTGGCGTGCAGCCCGCTGTCGACGACAAGGCGGCATGCGCGGAAGGCGAGCGACTGGAGATAGCCGAGCCGTTCGGCCGGGGTTTCGGCATAGACGCCGAGTTCGTCGGCGAGCTGCTCGCCATAGAGCGCCCAGCCCTCGCTATAGGCGTTGAACTGGAGCAGCGAGCGGATCAGCGGCAGCTTGAAGGTATATTCGCCCTGCCAGGCATGGCCGGGGATCGCCTCGTGATAGGCAAGGTCGGGCAGGCTGTAGCGCGTCCAGAGCGCGGTCGAGCGCAGGTTGATCCACAGCCGGCCGGGGATGCTGCCGTCGATCGTGCCGGGGCCACCATAGGCGCCCGCCGCGCCCAGCTCTTCGGTGAGCGGGATGCGCTTGACCTCGACATTGCCGCCGACGAGCGTGTGGAACGCCTGGGGCATGCGGCGGCGGATGTCGGCGATGCGATCGTTGAGGATCTTCATGATCTCTGCCCGGCCCGCATCGGTTTCGGGGAAGGCGAAGCGCGGGTCCTTGGCGAGTGCGGTCATGCGCGCGCCGACGCTGCCCTGGCTGTAGCCTTCCTTGCGCAGGATCGCGTCCATCTGCGACTGGAGGTCGCGGAGCTGGTCGAGCCCCATCTGGTGGACCTCGGCCGGCGAGAGCGTCGTCGTCGTGCCCGCGCTGAGCGCCCAGGCATAGAAGGCGTCGCCGTCGGGCAGCTTCCAGATGCCCGCGTCCGAGGTGGCACGGGCGCGATGGCGCTCGAGCTCGGCGATCTGGCGATCGAGCGCGGGCGCGACGCGCTCGCTGCAGATCTGGAAGGCGCGATGACCGAAATCGCCCGTCATCCCCGCGCTGCGGTTGGCGACCGAGGTGACGAGCCCCCAGCCGGCGATGTTGCCGCCGCGCGCGAGCCGGAGCTGGCGCAGCGCCTTGTCGAGCAGGAAGTCGGGCGCGATCACGCCGCGCGCCTCGGCCAGCTTGAGCCGTTCGGTCTCGCCGTCGAGCTGGCGCGCATAGGATTCAAGCCGGTCGAGATAGGCCTCGGCATCCTCGCGCGTCGCGATGCTGTGCTCGGAATCGAGCATCCGCGGCACGTCGAGATAGGCGCCGACATTCTGGATGACGACATAGGGCGTGTTGCGCCAGCCGCCGACCGAGACGTCGGAAAAGTCGAAGGCAAGCCCCTTGAGCGCGCTTTCGAACGCCGCGCGAACGACCTCGACATTGGTGCGCATCACCGGCGAGAGCGCGCCTGTATCGAGCGTCGCGAGTTCGGACAGGCCGGTGCGCAATCCGGCGGCGAGCTGATGCTGGCCCGCGATGCTGCGATCGGCGAGCTGGTGCTTGAGCGCGGCGCGGGCGCCCTTGTCGATCCCCAGGCCGGTCGCCGCCTCGGGCGCGAGCGCGAGATGGCGTTCGGTGATCCGGTCGAGTACGCGCGTCGCCGCCGCGTCCTGTGCCCCGGCGGCGTCGCCGGCACGGGCGAGGGCGGGGAAGGCGGTGATCGCACCGGCGGCGAGGCCGGCACCCGTGCCGAGCAGGACGGCGCGGCGGGAAGTCTGCATCAAGTCAATCTCCTGGAGCATGAATATCGGAAGCGGGGCCGCTGGCCGCCGGCGACGCGCCGAGCAGCGGTTCGACGGTGAGCAGCCCTGCGGCACCGCCGACGATGCGGACGCGCGCGCCAACGGGCTGGTCCGGCCCCTGCGCCGGCCATTCGCCGTCGCCGACGCGCACCCGGCCGCGGCCATCGACGATCGCTTCGGTGACGGTGACGACCTCACCGATCAGCCGCGCGACGCGGTCGTTGAGCAGCGGATCGGCGGAGGGCACGGGGAAATCATGGTACCAGCGCCGCCCGATCAGCACGGTCGCCAGCGACCAGCCGACAAAGGCGGCGAGCTGGCCCGCGATGCCGAGATCGGGGAGCAGCAGCGCGCCGAGACCGGTCAGCGCCGCCGCCGCCGCGATGAAGATCAGATAGACGCCCGGCACCGCCAGCTCGGCGAGCGCGAGCACCACCGCGGCGATCAGCCATGCCACGCCGCCGCCGGCGAGCGTCGCCATCGCCTTATCCCTCGCGGCGCGTGACCGGCGTGCCGGTCGGCCCCGACGAAGGGCGCGGTCCGGCGCCGGCGGCGGGGGCGTGCGGCGCCAGCGCATCGCGCGCCAGCTCGCCGATGCCGCCGAGCGTGCCGATCAGCTGCGTCGCCTCGACCGGGAACAGGATCGTCTTGGCATTGGGCGAGCTGGCGAACTTGCCGACCGCCTCGACATATTTCTGGGCGATGAAATAGTTGATCGCCTGCGCCGAACCCTGCTCGATCGCCTCGGACACCAGCATCGTCGCCTTGGCCTCCGCCTCGGCCCCGCGTTCGCGCGCCTCGGCGTCGCGGAAGGCCGATTCGCGGCGCCCTTCGGCTTCGAGGATGCGCGCGGCCTTCTGTCCTTCGGCGCGCAGGATCTCCGACGCACGCGCGCCCTCGGCCTCGAGGATGTTGGCGCGCTTCTCGCGCTCGGCCTTCATCTGGCGGCCCATCGCGTTGACGATGTCGGCGGGCGGGCGGATGTCCTTGATCTCGACCCGGGTGATCTTCACGCCCCAGGGCGTCGTCGCGTGATCGACCACCGAGAGGAGGCGCGCGTTGATCTCGTCGCGCTTCGACAGCGTCTCGTCGAGGTCCATCGAGCCCATGACCGTGCGCAGGTTGGTCGTCGTGAGCTGAAGCAGCGCGACGTAGAGGTCCGACACCTCATAGGCCGCCTTGGCGGCGTCGAGCACCTGGAAGAACACGACGCCGTCGGTCGAGATCATCGCGTTGTCCTTGGTGATGATCTCCTGCCCCGGAATGTCGATCACCTGCTCCATCATGTTCACCTTGCGGCCGACACGGTAGAAGAAGGCGGGGTAGAAGTTGAAGCCGGGCGTGGCGACGGTGGTGAAGCGACCGAAATGCTCGATCGTGTACTGATAGCCCTGATTGACGATCTTCACGCTCGACATCAGGTAGATGAGGACGAGCACCGCCAGCGCGGCCAGAAAGGTTGAAAGCAGGTCCATCGGTGCGACTCCCCCTCGCAATTGCGCGCTCTTGCTAGCATAGAGCGACGCCATGACCACAGCCCGATTGGCGCCGCGCACGGCGTTGTTCCTGCCCGCATCGAACCCCCGCGCGATCGCCAAGGCGCGGACGCTGGATGCCGACATGGTGATCCTGGACCTGGAGGATGCGGTGCGGCCCGACGCCAAGGATGCGGCGCGCGTGGGCGCCGTCGCGGCGGCGGGCGAGGGCTTCGGCGAGCGGCTGTGCGCGATCCGCGTCAACGGCGCGGACGCCCCCGAACATGCGGCCGATATCGCGGCCGTCGCCGCGACGGCGTGCGATTTCGTGGTGGTGCCCAAGGTCGAGCGGGCCGAGGCGGCGCGGGCGGTTGCCGCGGCATGCGCCAAGCCCGTGCTGGCGATGATCGAGACGCCCGCAGGCGTGCTGGCGGCGGCGGCGATCGCGGCCGAACCGGGGGTTGCGGGGCTGATCGCCGGGGTCAACGACCTGCGCGCCGAACTGGGCATCCCCGCAGGGGCGGGGCGCGAGGGGCTGTCGCTGGCGCTGCAGACGGTGGTGCTCGCCGCGCGCGCGGGCGGCGGCTGGGCGATCGACGGCGTGTACAACGCGATCGAGGACGAGGCCGGGCTGGCCGCCGAATGCCGGCACGGGCGGATGCTGGGCTTTGACGGCAAGTCGCTGATCCACCCCAACCAGATCGCGACCGCGGCCGATGCCTTTGGCCCGACCGCCGCCGAAATCGAGGAAGCCGAGGCGCTGATCGCCGCCGCGACCGGCGGCGCCGAACGGTTTCGCGGGCGGATGGTGGAGGCGATGCACGTCGCGCAGGCGCGCGCGCTGCTGGCGCGGGCAGACGGCGCGAAGGGCGGCTGAACCGAGGCGGGCGGGACAAAAATTCTCGCCGTTCCGCCCGCGGATAGAGGCCGTTCCTCTATTCATAAGCAATGGAGAAGATGCACGAACTCGATACGGCCCTCCTCCAGGCGATGGGGGCGATCGAAACGGTGATGGCGCGGCCGAGCGCCGATTTCGAACTGTTGTCGCGCGTACGTTATCAGACCGCGCAGGCGGTGGCGGCGAGGCGCCGGGCGATCGACCGGATGCTCGACGACGCATTGGCCGAGGGCGGCGAGCGCGCCGAAATGGCCCGGGCGCTCCGCGACGGCGGCATGGGGATGCGGATGATGTACAGCAACCATGTCACCAGCTGGCCCTTGAGCCGGGCGATGGCCGAATGGCCCGCCTATCTCGCCGCGTCGAAGCGGCTGGGCGAGGCGATGCGCCGCCAGATCGAGATCGAGCGTACGCAACTCTATCCCGACCTGCCGCCGATCACGGCCGATTGAGCCAACCCCCTAGCGCAACAACACCCATGCGGTTACATGGGCCGCCATCCTCCGACTCAGGACCTGGCAGACCTCCCATGGAAATTCCCCTCGGCTTAACCTTTGACGACGTGCTCCTGTACCCGGGCGAGTCGGAAGTGTTGCCGAGCATGGCGGACACGCGGACCCGCGTGAGCCGTTCGCTCTCGCTCAACATTCCCATGCTCTCCTCGGCCATGGATACCGTGACCGAAGCCGACATGGCGATCGTGATGGCGCAGCTTGGCGGCATCGGCGTGCTTCACCGCAACCTCGAGGTCGACGTGCAGGTCGAGGCGGTGCGCGCGGTCAAGCGCTTCGAGAGCGGGATGGTGGTCAACCCGATCACCATGACCCCAGACGGGACGCTGGCCGAGGCGCAGGCGCTGATGGCGCGGCACCGCATCAGCGGCATCCCGATCACCGAGGCCGACGGCAAGCTGCTGGGCATCCTGACGCATCGCGACGTGCGCTTTGCCGAGAACCCGAACCAGCCGGTCAAGGAACTGATGACCAGCCAGAACCTGGCGACGGTGCAGGCCGGCGTGAGCCAGGACGAGGCGCGGCGGCTGCTCCACCAGCGGCGGATCGAGAAGCTGCTGGTCGTCGATGCGCAGTATCGCTGTGTCGGCCTCATCACCGTCAAGGACATCGAAAAGGCGGTCAATTATCCGAGCGCGACCAAGGACGCCGCGGGCCGGCTGTGCGTCGCCGCGGCGACGACCGTGGGCGACAAGGGCTTTGCCCGCACCGAAGCGCTGGTCGATGCCGAGGTCGACCTGATCGTGATCGACACCGCGCACGGCCACAACCGCGACGTGGCGCGCGCCGTCGAGCGCGTGAAGAAGCTGTCGAACCGCGTCCAGGTGATCGCGGGCAACGTCGCGACCGCCGAGGCGACGCGGGCGCTGATCGACGCGGGTGCGGACGGCGTGAAGGTGGGGATCGGCCCGGGGTCGATCTGCACCACGCGCGTCGTCGCGGGCGTGGGCGTGCCGCAGCTGACCGCAGTGATGGAATCGGCGCGCGAGGCGGCCAAGTCGGACGTGCCGGTGATCGCCGACGGCGGCATCCGCACCTCGGGCGACATCGCCAAGGCAATCGCCGCGGGCGCATCGACCGTGATGGTCGGATCGCTGCTGGCGGGAACCGAGGAAGCGCCGGGCGAGACGTTCCTTTACCAAGGGCGCGCGTACAAGTCGTACCGCGGCATGGGCTCGGTCGGCGCGATGGCGCGCGGTTCGGCCGACCGCTATTTCCAGCAGGACGTCAAGGATCAGCTCAAGCTGGTTCCCGAAGGCATCGAGGGCCAGGTGCCGTACAAGGGCCCGGCGCGCGACGTGATCCATCAGCTCGTCGGTGGGCTGAAGGCGTCGATGGGCTATGTCGGCGCGGGCACGATTCCCGAGTTCCAGAAGAAGGCGCGGTTCGTGCGCATCACAAATGCGGGCTTGCGCGAAAGCCATGTCCACGACGTGACGATCACGCGCGAGGCGCCCAATTACCCGACGCGCTGATCGTCCGATGCCGGGCCGGAGCGGCGCGGCATGACGCCCGCCGCACGGGTGCAGGCGGCGATCGATCTGCTCGACCGGATCATCGCCGCCGCGCGCGATCAGGGGCCGGCGGCCGACGTGATCCTGACGCGCGGGCTCGCCGAGCGGCGCTATGCCGGGTCGAAAGACCGGCGGGCGATCCGTGGGCTCGTCTATGACGCGATCCGCCATTGCGGCGAGCGCCCGGCGAACGGGCGTTCGGCGATGCTGGCGGTTGCGGCCGCCCGGCCCGAGCTGGCGACGCTGTTCGACGGTTCGCCCTATGGCCCGGCGCCGATCCGGCCCAACGAACCCGTCGCGGCGGCGGGCGCGCTGCCGCAATGGCTGGCTGACGCATTTGCCGCATCGGGTCTGGACGAGACGGCGCAGGCGGCGATGCTCGATCGCGCGCCGCTCGACCTGCGCGTCAACCGACTGCGCGCCGACATGGCCGCGGTGCGCGCCGCCTTTCCGCAGGCCGAGCCGATCGCGGGCCTCGACGACGGCTTGCGGCTTCCCGCCGACACGCCGGTCGAGGCATCGCCGCTGTTCGCCGCAGGTGGGTTCGAGGTGCAGGACGCGGGCAGCCAGTGGATGGCCGTCGCCGCGGGCGCGATGCCGGGGATGCATGTGATCGACCTGTGCGCGGGCGGCGGCGGCAAGACGCTGGCGCTTGCGGCGGCGATGGCGGGGCAGGGATCGATCCTTGCCTGCGACGTCGACCGGCCGCGCCTATCGCGGTTGCTGCCGCGCGCGGCGCGGGCCGGGGTGACGATCGCGACGACGCGGCTGCTCGATCCCGGCCGCGAGGCCGAGGCGCTGGCCGACCAGCGCGGCATGGCGGACCTGGTGCTGATCGACGCGCCATGTTCGGGAACCGGCACCTGGCGGCGCAACCCCGAGGCGCGCTGGCGGCTGACACCCGAGCGGCTGGCGCGGGTGGCGGCGACGCAGGCGCATCTGCTGGAAGTCGGCGCGGCGCTGGTGCGGCCCGGCGGCGTGCTGGTCCATATCGTCTGTTCGGTGCTCGACGCCGAGGGCGCCGACCCGGTCGCGCGCTTCCTTGCGGCGCATCCGGACTGGACGGCGGTGCCGCCGTCGTTGCCGGTCGGCACGCCGCACGGCGCGGGAATCCGGCTGACGCCGCATGCGGACTCGACGGACGGCTTTTTTGTCGCGAAGATGCGGGCGCCATGGTAGCGGCGCGGTGGACAGGTTCGGAGATGTTGATGCGGATCACGGCGGTGTCGGCAGCAGGCGCGTTGCTGCTGCTTTCGGTTTCGACCTCGCTGATGGCGCAGCGTCCCGATGACCAGATCGATCCGCGGTCGCTGTCGCTGTTGCAGGAAGGGCGGACCGCCGCTGCCGCGGGCGCGCTCGACCGTGCCGAGGATCTGATCGAGACCGCGCTGGCGGTCGATCCGCGCAACCGCCAGGCCTTTGTCGCGCTCGCCGAAATCTCGCAGCGGCGCGAGCTGCCGGGCAAGGCGATCCGCTTTTATGCCGAGGCGCTGGCGCTCGAGCCCAATGACGCCGAGGCGCTGCGTGGCCAGGGCGAGGCAATGGTCGCCAAGGGCGCGGTGGAAAAGGCCAAGGCCAATCTGGAGCGGCTGCGCAAGCTGTGCAACGGCGACTGCGCCGATGCGACCCGCCTCGCCGCCGCGATCGAGAAGGGGCCGCCGGCGACCGCGACGGCGCAGCAGATGCCGATTCCGCCCGCCGGGCCGACGCCCGCGCCGACCGACAAGCCCTGATCGCCGCGCAACCGGCCGAATTGATCCGATCCGGCGGTTTTTGAGCGGCGCGATGCCTCCGGAATAGCGCGCGGCTGCGGCATCGCGATCCCCCGCGGCCGCGCGGGGGCGACGCGACCATGCCGCCATTGTGGACCCTTTGCAGGGTGGCTGCGCCGATCCGATCGGCTACCTCGACACCGAGACCGGCGACAGCGCAGCGGAGCGCGGTGATGATGAGGAGGGCGCGCGGTCCGGCAGGGCCGGGCGGGTTGTGCGGGAAACAGGCGGCCGTGCGGTCGGCGCCGACAGGGCTGCGGCGGTTCGCACCCCGCATCGTGCGCGCGTGACCACGCCTGTCCAGACCGACGTCGCCGCCGCCGCGACAGGCGCGACGGGCGGACGCGACCGCCTGCGGTTTCCGAACGCCGATGTCCGCACCGCACCGGCCGGGTTGCACGACGCGTTGCGCCGCGGTGCGGCGGCGGCGGGTGTGCGGCTGCGCCCCTGCGCGGTGCGCGACATGGCGTTTCTGGAACGGCTGTTCCGGCTGGAGCGCCGCCGCGAGCTTGACGCCGCGGGATGGTCCGAGGGCGAAATCCGGCAATTCTGTGCCGAGCAATTCGCGCTTCAGCACCGGAGCTATTGCGCCAGCCACCCCGGTGCCGCGTTCCTGCTGATCCTGGCGGCGGGGCAGCCGGTCGGCAGGCTTTATGTCGATGCGTCGGGCGCCGAGCTTCGCCTGATCGACATCCTGATCCTGCCGCAATGGCGCGGGCGCGGGATCGGGCGGGCGCTCATTGCGGCGGTGCAGGCGCATGCGGCGACGGCCGGAAAGCCGGTCGCGCTTTCGGTGTTGCGGGCCAATGGCGGCGCGGTGACGCTCTATCGCAGGCTGGGGTTCGCCACGACCGGGTTCGACGAGTTCTGGCTGGCGATGCGGTGGACGCCCGATCCGGCCGCGGAATGAACGCTCAGCCGATCGTCCGGGCGATCGCGACGAATTCGTCGACCGAGACGGTTTCGGCACGGCGGCTTGGGTCGATGCCGAGCGTGGCGAGCGCGTCGAGCGCGCGCGGCACGGGCTTGAGGCTCTGGCGCAGCATCTTGCGACGCTGGCCGAAGGCGGCGGCGGTCACCGCCTCGAGCGTGGCGAGGCGCACGCCCTCGGGCGCAGCCGCGGGGACGATGTGGACCACCGCCGACATCACCTTGGGCGGCGGGGTGAAGGCCGAACGGTGGACCGGCATCGCGATCCGCGGCACCGAGCGCCACTGGGCGAGGACCGCCAGCCGGCCATAGGCGTCGCTGCCCGGCTGCGCGACGATGCGGTCGGCCACTTCGCGCTGAAACATCAGCGACAGGCTGGACCACCAGGGCTGCCAGTCGGCCGAAAGCCAGCGGACGAGCAGCGCGGTGCCGACATTGTACGGCAGGTTGGCGACGATGTGCGGCCGCCCCTCGAAGAGCGACGGCGCGTCGATCGCGAGTGCATCGCCTTCGATCACGCGCAGCCGATCGGGGAAATGGGCGTCGAGCTCGGCGAGCGCGGGGATGCAGCGCGGATCGCGTTCGACCGCAGTGACGCGCGCGCCCGATTCGAGCAGAGCGCGGGTGAGGCCGCCGGGACCGGGGCCTACCTCGAACACCTCGGCATTTTCGAGATTGCCGGGGATCTTCGCGATGCGCGCCAGCAATTGCTGGTCGAACAGGAAATTCTGCCCCAGCGCCTTGCTGGCGCTGAGTCCGTGCCGGCGCACGACATCACGAAGAGGGGGAAGCTCGCTCATCGCCCCGCTGATAGCGAGGGGTGGGCCGCGGTCAATGCGCCGGGTCGGGCTGGGCCGCAGCGGCGGCGCTGCGGCGATGCCCGGCCTGTTCGGCGGCCAGCCGGATTGCGGCGATCATTGCCCCCGGATCGGCGGTGCCCGACCCGGCAATCGCGAAGGCGGTGCCATGATCGGGCGACGTCCGCACGATCGGCAGGCCGAGCGTGGTATTCACGCCTTCGTCGAAGTGCAGCGTCTTGACCGGGATCAGCGCCTGATCGTGATAGGCGCAGAGCGCGACGTCGTAATCGGCGCGGGCGCGGGCGTGGAACAGCGTGTCGGCCGGGAAGGGACCGCGTGCGTCGATCCCCTCGACGCGCAACTGGGCGATCGCGGGGGCGAGCACGGTGATTTCCTCGTGCCCGAGCGCGCCATCCTCTCCGGCATGCGGATTGAGCCCGGCAAAGACGAGCCGCGGGCGGGCGATCCCGAAGCTGCGTACCAGCGCGCGAGCGGTGACGCGGGCGCGCGCGAGCACCAGCGCCTGCGTCAATTGCGTCGGCACCTCTGCCAGCGGGATGTGGATCGTGATCGGCACGACGCGGAGCGTGGGTCCGGCGAGCATCATCACTGCATTGTCGGCCGCGACGCCGCAGCGTTCGGCGACGAACTCGGTCTGGCCGGGATGGGTGAAGCCGATGCGGTAGAGTTGTGCCTTGGAGACGGGGGCGGTCACCAGCGCATCGGCGGCCCCGGTGCGGGCAAGCCCGACGGCGGTTTCGAGCGCCTGAAGCGCGGCGCGGGCGCCGACTTCGCCCGGATGACCGGGCTCGACCCCGCCGGCATCGCCGCTGGGAAGCACGGGAAGCGCATCGGCAAAGCGCTCGGCCGCTTCGCGGGGATCACCGATGATCGCAAGCGGCCCCGGCCAGACGCGCGCGACCACCCGCGGGTCGCCGACCGCGAAGAAGGGGGCGAGTTCGGCCGCGTCGCGGGCGGCCCATGCGCCCGCGACGATTTCGGGACCGATCCCGGCGGGATCGCCCAGCGATACGGCGATCGGCCGGATCGGGGTCCGGCCGGGCACCTCAGCGATACTCGATCAGCGCGTCGCGGCGCAGGTCGCGCAGCATGCGCTGGGCGCGCAGGTTGGTGCGCTGTTCCTCGATCTGCGCCTGGATCGCCTCGGCCGAGGGCAGGTTGACGTCGCGCGGTTCCTCGCGACCGCAGATCACGAGCGTGCGCACGCCGTCTTCGGGCGAGCCGAACGGCGGCGAAACCTGGCCCACCTGCATCGGCATCAGGATGTTCTGGAGCGCGGGCGGCAAGTCGCGGATGGTGATGCCGTCGCGATCGACGACTTCGGCGCCGAGCGGCTGGGCGACGCGCGGTACGTCGCCGCAACCCTTGATCGTCTGGATCGCCTTCGCGAACTCGGCGACCTTGGCCGCCGCCTGCGGCTCGGTGGTGCCCTTGGGGAAGGTCACCGCGATCTGGCGCAGGCTGAGCTTGGCGTCGCGGGCATCGGCCTCGAGCACCTTGCGCTTTTCGGCGAGGTAAAGGATCGAGAAGCCCGTGGTGAGCGGGATCGGGCCGGCGACCTGCCCGGGCTGCATCTCCTGCACCGCATGGGCGAGTTCGTCGGGCAGCATGCCCGGGCGCACCCAGCCGAGATCGCCGCCGACCGACTTGGTCGATGCTTCCGAATAGGTCTTGGCGAGATAGTCGAAGGGCGCGCCCTCGCGCATCTGCTGGATCATGCGCTGCATCCCCGCCTGGACGGCGGGCGCGCGATCGGTGGTGGCGCCCATGTAGATTTCGTAGACGTGATATTCCTCGCTGCCCTTCTGCTGCTGCATCCGGTCGAGGATCGCCTTCACCTCGGCTTCGCCGACGTTGATGTTGACGCGACGGCGCAGGAGCCGGTTCCACGCCAGTTCGCCTTCGATCTGGCGGCGGAGCGAGCGTTCGGACGAGCCCATTTCGCGCAGCCAGCCGCGAAGCTGATCGGGCGAGCGGTTGAAGTTGCGGCCGACACGGTTGAAGCTCTGATCGAGTTCCTTGGGATCGACCGTGATCTCGTTGGCCTTGGCCTCCTGGATCTGGAGCGTCTCGTCGATGAGCTGGCGCAGCACGGTGAGGCGAAGCTGGTCGCGCTCGGCGGGCTTGAGGTTGAGCTTGTTGATCCCCGCGATCAGCGCGACGCGCTGATCGACGTCGGTGCCGGTGATGACGGCGCCGTTGACGATCGCGGTCGGTTTGCGGACGTTCGGATCGGCCTTGCCGAAAAACTGGATGTTCGCCGGCAGGTCGAGCGCGGTCTGCGGCGCTTCCTGCTGATCGGGAACCGTCTGCGCGACCGCCACCGTACCCAGCCCAGCGACGCCAAGCGCCAGAAGAGCCTTGCGGCCGAACCGGGCCACCCCTGCAACACCCATGATCACGTGAATCCGTACCTCATCCCAAAACGGAGATCGCGGCAATTACTCGCCAATTGTGCCTGAACCAAGGCTGAGCCGAATGGCCGGTGACAGGCTAGCGTCCCAAGTTCTTTAGCGCCAGCGTCAAAAGGAAGCTGTTGCCGCGCCGCGCGTCGCCCGTGGTCTGATAATCGCGCCGCCAGGTGAGACCCAGCCGCAGACAGTCGTCCTCATAGGTGAAACCGACGCGGTGGCGCACCGGCTCGAACCCGTCGGCCTGCGACAGCACGTCCTCGGCGCGGTCGGTAAGGTCGATCAGCGCCGACCCGAACACCGACCAGAAGCGGTTGATCTGGATACGCCCGCCGACGCGCGCCTCCTCGCGATCCTGAAGATCCTCGAGCTGGCCGGTGATGTTGCGGTTGAGGCGCAGATAGCCGAGCGTGACATAGGTGCCGCGCGTGCCGATCGTGGTGTCGAGTTCGTTGCGGCGAACTGCCAGCCCGTCCTTGTCGAGCCGGTAGCGGTGCGTGAAGCTGACGAAATCGCCGACGCGGATCACCGTGCGGCCGACAATGTCCGACACGCGGCCGTCGAGCCCGGTGCCTTCGGGGAACAGCGTCGTGCGGTCCGACAGGCGGTAGCTCTGGCCGATATTGGCGTCGATGCTGAACCCGGGCAGATAGAGGCCATAGTCGAAGCCGTAGGTGACGCGCGTCGAATCGTCGAACCGGTCGTAGCCGGAGAAGCGGTTGAGCGCGAAAAGGTTCGAATCCTCGAGGTCGACCGCGCGGGCGTCCTCGTTGGGAACCTCGAGGTTGCGCGTCCGCGGCGAGGCGACGAACTGGACGCGCGGAGTCAGCCGCTGCGTGCCGCCGAACGCGCCGGCGATGAGCGGCCATTTCACGTCGACCGCGAGCGCGCCGATGCCGCGGAACTGGAACCCCTCGTCGCCGCGATAGCTGGCGATCGTCGTCAGCGCGGTGCCGTGGGTGTTGTAGATGTCGCCGCGGCCATAGGCGGTGAAGGTGACTTCCTGCCCCCAGGGCGTGAGCGTGCGCAGATCCCAGCGCGCGCTGGCGAAGGCGCGTTGCGAATCCTGCCCCTCGGTCCGCGCGATCGCGAGCGTGTTGAGCTGAAGCTCGACGCGACCGCCGAGTACGCCGTCGTCGATCCGGCGGCGATAATCGATTTCGGGAAGCGCGATCGGCTGAAAGCCCTGACGGTCGTTGACGCGCAGCGTCTGCACCGCCCAGGCGTTGACCGAGAAATAGCTGTCCTGGTCGATATGCTCGACGCGAAGATTGTTCCGGAGCCGATCGTCGCGCGAAATGTCGTAGCGGCGCAGGAAGGTGCGGTCGGAGGTGAGGCGCAGCGATCCGCTGGCGCTCCAGCCGTCGCCGAGCTGAAAATTGCCGACCGCGTCGATATAGCCGCGCAGGTCGTTCTTCGACGTCGAGGCGGTGATCGGCACCGTGAGGTCGTCGGCACGGCGGCTGTAGGTGCCGTAGGCGGTCACGCGATAGGCCCCGAAGCTTTCGAGCGCGCGATATTCGCCCTGGATCATCGGCAAGGTGTTGGTGAAGATCCGCGGGGTGATCGTCAGGTCGCGGTTGGGCGCGAGGTTGAAGAAATAGGGCAGCGCGATCTGGAAGCCGTTGGTGCGGCTGTAGCGCGCATCGGGAGTCAGCAGACCGCTCGCGCTGCGCCCGCCCACCGGGTGCGAAAAGGCCGGGAGCGGCAGCGACACGGTGCCGAACACGCTGATCCGTGCGCCGGTGTAGCGGATGCGCCCGGCGTCGGGATCATAGATGACGCGCCGTGCGGTGATCTTCCACGACGGCTCCTTGGGGCAATTCTGGAGATCGGTGACCGAGCAGGCGGTATAGGCGGCGTTGTCGACCGTCACGATGCCGTTGTCGCGTCGACCCCGCTGCGCCGCGATCCGGCCGCCGGCGTCGAGCACGATCAGCATGTTCTCGACCACGCCGTCCTTGAGCGTGTCGGTCAGTTCGATCCGGTCGCCATAGGCGGCGTCGCCTTCGGGGTTGATGACGACGATGTTGCCCTCGGCAAGCACCTGGCCGGTCTTGCGATCCCACACGACCTTGTCGGCGCGCAACCGGTCGCTGCGCCGATAGAGGCGCACGTCGCCCGTGGCGGTGACGATGTCGTGCTCCCAGTCGTAATCGAGCTGGTTCGCGGTGAACTGGACCTGGTCGTCGGCGGGGAGCGGCGTGGCCGAAGGCGGCGGCGGGGTCGTGCCGCGATCCTGAAGATCGGCCTCGCCCGATTCCGGGCCGGTTTGGGGCGCACCGGCATCGTCGGCGCGTTGCGGCCGCGTATCGGCGCCGGCACCCGCACGGGCGGCCGACTGCGCGTCGGCTTCGATCGGGGCGGCAAGGCAGACGCCGAGGGCGGCGGACAGCAGGAGAGCCTTGCGCGTCACGTTTTCTTCCACCTTTACCTTCACTCCCAGGCACTCCCGCGCGCTCGCCCTATCCCAGCACCGGCGCCATCGCAACGCCGCTGCGTTGGCGCGAGACGCAGGGCGCGCTAACACGCGGCCATGCAGGTCGATTTCTATCATCTCACGCGAACGCCCGTCGAACGCGCCTTGCCGCAAATCGCCGAAAAGGTATTGGCATCCGGTGTACGATTGCTGGTCGTTTCGGCCGATGCAGGCCAGCGGGCGGCGATCGACCAGCAGCTCTGGGCCTATGCGCCGGCGAGTTTCCTGCCGCATGGCGAGGCGGGCGGTGCGTTCGATGCCGAACAGCCGGTGCTGATCGCCGATGCGGTGCCCGAGGACGGGGCCACGGCCAACCAGGCGGCGCATGTCGCGCTGATCGACGGACAGTGGCGCGACGCAGCGCTGCATTTCGCACGGGCCTTTCACTTTTTCGACGAGCGCGCGATCGCCGAGGCGCGAACGGCGTGGAAGGCGCTGGGTGCCCATGCCGAGGTCGAGCGTCGTTACTGGAAACAGGACGAAACCGGCCGATGGGAACGCGCCGCCTGAGCTTGCCAAAATGCGCGCTCCGCACTAGGGAGCCGGCCATCCCGACAACCTCAAATGCAGGAGCCGCACGGCCATGGCCGCGACCCGGACCTTTTCGATCATCAAACCCGACGCCACCCGCCGCAACCTGACCGGCGCGGTCACCAAGATGCTGGAGGAAGCGGGCCTGCGCGTCGTCGCTTCCAAGCGTATCCAGATGACCCGCGAGCAGGCCGAAGGCTTTTACGCGGTGCACAAGGAGCGTCCGTTCTTCAACGATCTGGTCGAGTTCATGATCTCGGGCCCGGTCGTCGTGCAGGTGCTGGAAGGCGAGAACGCCGTTCAGCGCAACCGTGACATCATGGGCGCGACCAACCCGGCGAACGCCGAGCCCGGCACGATCCGCAAGGAGCTGGCCGAATCGATCGAGGCGAACTCGGTCCATGGTTCGGATTCGGAAGAGAATGCCGCGATCGAGATCGCGTTCTTCTTCAAGCCGGAAGAAATCGTCGGCTGATCCGACACGGGCGCTGCGTCGATCCTGCCATGGCAGGGGCGCGGCGCCTTTGCCCCGCCCGGCGCCTATCCGCGCCGCGGCAGGGTGATGGTGGCCCGCAGGCCGCCTTCGGGGCGATTGGCGAGCCCGATCTCGCCACCTGCCTCGCGCACGATGGCGCGCGCGAGCGCTAGCCCCAGTCCGGCGCCGCCGGTCTCGCGATTGCGCGAGGTTTCGAGCCGCGTGAACGGATCGAACACCGCGGCGAGCTGATCCTCCGGGATGCCCGGCCCGCGGTCGCTGACCTCGATCGTCAGGCGCCGGTCGTCGGCGATCAGGCGCACCGCCGCGCCATGGCCGTATTTGACGGCGTTCTCGATCAGATTGCGAACCGCCCGCCGCATCAGCGCCGGCCGCAGCCGGGCGCGCAGCCGCGGCGATTCCTCGAAACTCACCTCCGCGCCCAGATCGCGGAAATCCTCGACAACCGCGTCGATCAGCGCGGGCAGGTCGACTTCGGTCGGCGGCTCGCTCGGGCGGCCGAGGCGGGCCAGCGACAGGATGTCCTCGAGCGTGCGGTTCATCTCGTCGATCGTGTCGGCCATGCGGGCGCGATCATCGTCGTCCTCGACCGATTCGATGCGGACGCGCAGCGCGGCGAGCGGCGTGCGCAGGTCGTGGCCGATCGCGCCGAGCATCCGGTCCTTTTCGTCGAGCATCGCGTTCACGCGCAGGCCGAGCGCGTTGTACGCCGCGATCACCGCGCGAACATCGGCGGGGCCGCGTTCGACGACGGGCTCGGGCGGTTCGCCCGGGCGAAAGCTGCGTGCGGCCGTGGCGAGGCGGCGCAGCGGCAGCGCGATCCGCCGCCCGGCGAGCAGCAGCGGGATCAGCACGACGGCGTAGAGGATGAGCGTCTGGCCGAGCAGCTGCCACACCACGCCGCGTTCGTAACGCGGCCAGGGTGCGGTGAGCGAGAGCCAGCCGCGGCCCGGCAGGGCGACCGCGATGCGCAGTTCGGCGCCCAGCCGGCGCATCCGTTCGGCGCGTTCGGGCGTGACGCCCGGCGGCGGCGGGGCGTGATCGTCGAACGGGCGGATCGCCGCGACGACGGCACTGGGGTGGATGCCGCTGTCGTTGAGTGCGCGCAGGATGTCGCGCTCCAGATCGGGACGGCGGCCGGCATCGGCGGGAATCGGATTGTCGGGCGTGACCTGGATGCGCCCGCGATGTTCGTGGAGGCGCGGGCGGGGCGGGGCGGGAAAAGGCGCCGCGGCGGGGGTGGCGGCAATCCGTTCGGCCGCATCGGCGAGCCGGGTGACCGCCGGAACGACGACCTGGCCGAAGCGCGCGGCGCTGCGCTCCTGAAGCAGCAGCGTAAAGTTGATCGCCTGTGCCACGAACAGCGCGACCGCGACGAGCAGGCCGATCTGGCCGGTGAGGCTGCGCGGGAGCAGCCGGATCAAAGCCGCGTCACCTCGGCCGCGAGCGTGTAGCCGCCGCCCCACACCGTCTTGATGATCGCCGGATTGCGGGGATCGGGCTCGATCTTCTTGCGCAGGCGGCTGACCTGATTGTCGATCGCGCGGTCGAACGCGGCCGCCTCGCGGCCTTGCGTCAGGTCGAGCAATTGGTCGCGGGTGAGCACCTGGCGCGGGCGCGTCACGAGCGCGTGGAGGAGGTTGTACTCGCCGGTCGAAAGCGCGACCGACACGCCCTCGCGGTCGACGAGCGCGCGCTCGCCGCTCTTCAGAACCCAGCCGGCAAAGGCGAAACTGCCCGTTTCGGGCGCATGCTGGCGCGTTCCGCCCGCGGCGAGGCGCCGCAGCACCACCTTGACGCGCGCCGCGAGCTCGCGGGGGCTGAACGGCTTCACGACATAGTCGTCGGCACCCATTTCGAGCCCGACGACGCGGTCGGTCTCCTCGGTGCGCGCGGTGAGCAGGATGACGGGCGTTTCGCTCGTCTCGCGGATGTGACGGCACAGGCTGAGCCCGTCCTCGCCGGGCATCATGATGTCGAGGATGACGAGGTCGATCGCATAGGCGGCGAGCCGGGCGCGCGCGCCCTCGGCATCGCCGGCCTGGGTGACGCGAAAGCCCTGACGCGTGAGGAACTGGGCGAGCGGCTCGCGGATCGAGCGTTCGTCGTCGACGAGCAGCAGGTGGGGCAGATCGGCCATGTCGCAAGCTTACCAGCAGAAGCGGGCGAGGAAAGGCCCGGGCCGCCGCCCAAAGGGGGCGGGAGCGGCGACCCGGGCCGGCGGGCGGCGCGCGATCAGTCGTCGGCGCCGCCGGGATTGCCGCCCGGGGG
>JAFABD010000262.1 GCA_023426225.1 Pseudomonadota bacterium
GGCCCCTGCTCCTGCGAAGCCCGCGCCTCGCGCCGCCGCTCCGGCGCGCGGCAATGCCGCAAATCGCGCGGCGACTCCGGCCGCCGGCAAGCCCGCTGCGCCGCGTGCCCCGGCCGCGCCGCAGCGCCCGCTGACGGTGCAGCTCGAAGGCCTGCCCGCACCGCGCCGTTTCACGCCGGTGCAGCGTCCGGAAATCGTCAAGCCGAAGCCCGAGCCGAAGCCCGAACCCAAGGCTGAAGCCCCCCGCGCTGCGCCCGCCGCAGCCGCCACGACGAGCAACTCCGCTCCGTCGCGTCCGGCGCCCAGCGGCGGCCCCGCGCCGCGCCGCGATGCTCCGCAGCGTCCGCAGCAGCGCGACCGCAAGGGCGATGATCGTCGCCAGTCGGGCAAGCTCACCGTCAATCGTGCGCTCGGCGGCGACGATGGTGCGCGTGCGCGTTCGCTCGCGGCACTGAAGCGTGCCCGCGAAAAGGAAAAGCGCGCCCAGTTCGGCGGCTATCGCGAACCGCAGGCCAAGCAGGTCCGCGACGTCGTTGTGCCTGATGCGATCACCGTGCAGGAACTCGCCAACCGTATGGCGGAAAAGGGCGCGGACCTGGTCAAGGCGCTGTTCAAGATGGGCATGCCCGTCACCGTGAACCAGACGATCGACCAGGACACGGCAGAACTGCTGGTTACCGAGTTTGGCCACAACGTCCAGCGCGTGAGCGAGAGTGACGTCGACCTTCAGATCGACACCAGCGAGGATCCGCAGGACAAGCTGCTGCCGCGTCCCCCGGTCGTCACGATCATGGGCCATGTCGATCACGGCAAGACGTCGCTGCTCGACGCGTTGCGCGGGACCGATGTGGTCAAGGGCGAGGCCGGCGGGATCACCCAGCACATCGGCGCGTATCAGATCACGCTGAAGGACAAGTCGAAGATCACGTTCCTCGACACGCCTGGCCACGAAGCGTTCACTGAAATGCGCGCGCGCGGTGCCAACGTCACCGACATCGTCATCCTGGTGGTGGCGGCGGATGACGGGCTGATGCCGCAGACGATCGAGGCGATCAACCACACCAAGGCGGCCGGCGTGCCGATGATCGTGGCGATCAACAAGGTCGACAAGCACGAAGCGAACCCGCAGCGCATTCGCGAGCGCCTGCTCGAACACGAGGTGATCGTGGAAGAGATGGGCGGCGAGACGCAGGACGTCGAGGTGTCGGCACTGAAGAAGATCGGGCTCGACGCGCTGATGGAGAAGATTCAGCTCCAGGCCGAACTGCTCGATCTGCGCGCCAATCCCGATCGTCCGGCGGAAGGCACCGTGATCGAGGCCAAGCTCGACAAGGGCCGCGGTCCGGTTGCGACCGTGCTGGTCAGCCGCGGCACGCTGCGCGTGGGCGACGTGTTCGTCGTCGGCGCGGAGAGCGGCAAGGTGCGTGCGCTGGTCGACGACAAGGGGCGCCAGGTCAAGCAGGCCGGGCCGGCAATGCCGGTCGAGGTGCTCGGCCTCTCGGGCGTGCCGATGGCGGGCGATCCGCTCCAGGTCGTCGAGAACGAGGCGCGTGCCCGCGAAGTGGCCGAATATCGCCAGGGTGTTCTGCTTCGCAAGCGGACCACGCAGGCCCCGGCCAGCCTCGAGAGCATGTTCTCGGCGCTCAAGGCCAACCAAGCGATCGAGTATCCGCTCGTCATCAAGGCCGATACCCAGGGTTCGACCGAGGCGATCGTCGGTGCGCTCAGCAAGCTGGGCAACGACGACATCAAGGTCCGCATCCTCCATTCGGGCGTGGGCGGCATCACCGAGAGCGACGTGACGCTCGCTTCGGCAAGCGGTGCGCCGATCATCGGCTTCAACGTCCGTGCGAATGCCAAGGCGCGCGAAATCGCCGAGCGGAACAAGGTGGCGTTGAAGTATTACGACGTCATCTACGACCTGACCGACGAGATTCGTGCCGGCATGGCGGGCGAACTGGGTCCGGAAGCCTTCGAAACGGTTGTCGGCCGCGCCGAGATCAAGGAAGTCTTCTCCGCGGGCAAGCACGGCAAGGCCGCCGGTCTGCTGGTCGTCGAGGGCTTCATCCGCAAGGCGCTCAAGGCGCGCATCACGCGCAACGATGTCATCATCTACCAGGGTGAAATCGCCTCGTTGCGTCGCTTCAAGGATGATGTCGCCGAAGTGCGTGCGGGTCTCGAGTGCGGCGTGACGTTCACGCAGAACTTCGTGGACATCAAGCCGGGCGACTATCTCGAAACCTTCGAAGTCGAACTGCGCGAACGCACGCTGTAATGGGGCAGGATTGCCGGTGAACGCCTTCTGTTCGCCGGCAATCCCACCCGTGATGCGGCTTCTGCAGTTCGGGTGCCGCGCGTCTCATTCGCCGTCGTCGCGCCGGTGCATCCGGGCTCTGGAGGCGAGACACCGCCCAAGGGCACAGTTGCGGTCCACATTCACCTAGCGAACCGGTCGAAATCACAAGATGCGCCACAACGAAACCGATGAAACCCGCTCCGTCCGCGTGCTGCGCGTCGGCGAGCAGGTGCGCCATGTGCTGAGCGAGATCCTTCAGCGCGGCGAGGTCCATGACGATGTGTTGGCGAGCCATATGGTGTCGATCACCGAGGTCCGGATGTCGCCCGACCTCCGCCACGCGACGGTGTTCGTGAAGCCGTTGCTCGGCAAGGACGAGGACGCCGTGCTCAAGGCGCTGCGGACCAACACCGCCTTCCTGCAGCGCGAAGTCGCACACCGCGTGAAGATGAAATATGCTGCACGCCTCAAGTTCCTCTCCGACGAGAGCTTTGACGAGGGCAGCCATATCGACCGGCTGCTGCGTGATCCCAAGGTGGCGCGCGACCTCGACGGCGAGGACGATTGATCGCTCGCTGCCGGGCGACTCGTCCGGCAATCAATCGTTGGCGCGCACCGTTGCGCGGATTGGGACGCCCGGCTGATGGCCAAGCTCTATTTCTACTACGCCTCGATGAATGCGGGCAAATCGACCACGCTGCTCCAGGCCGACTTCAACTATCGCGAACGCGGGATGCGCACGCTGTTGTTCACGGCGGGGGTGCACGACCGCGGCGGCCATGGCGTGATCGATTCGCGCATCGGCCTCCATGCCGAAGCGATCCCGTTCAATGCCGACACCAACCTGCGTGAGGTTGCCGAGGACGCGCATTTTCGCGCGCCGCTGGCATGCGTTCTGGTCGACGAGGCGCAGTTCCTTTCAGCGGCACAGGTCCGCCAGCTCGCGGCCCTATGCGATGTCGACGACATTCCGGTGCTCGCCTACGGGCTGCGTACCGATTTCCGGGGGCAGCTGTTCGAGGGCAGCGCCACGTTGCTCGCGCTGGCCGATTCGCTCGTCGAGATCAAATCGGTCTGCGAGTGCGGGCGCAAGGCGACGATGAACCTGCGTGTCGATGCGCACGGCCTCGCAGTACGCGACGGCGCCCAGCGCGAGATCGGCGGCAACGAACGCTATGTCGCATTGTGCCGTCGGCATTTCATGGAACGTCGCGGCGAGATCGGGTGATCGCTGCCCGGCGGGCAGCCCTTGCGGCCGGGCGTGCCGCGTCGTTAAGGGCTGCCGATGCACGGATGGTTCATTCTCGACAAGCCGCTGGGGCTTGGGTCCACACAGGCGGTGAGCGCGGTCAAGCGCGCGCTGCGCGAAGCGGGGCTTCCCCGACATAAGGTCGGACATGGCGGGACGCTCGACCCACTTGCAAGCGGCGTGCTCCCCGTTGCAGTCGGCGAGGCGACCAAGCTTGCCGGGCGGATGCTCGACAGCGACAAGCAATATGATTTCACGATCGCGTTCGGGATCGAGACCGATACGCTCGACGCCGAGGGGCAGGTCGTCGCCCGTTCGGACGTGCGCCCCGGCACCGAGGCGATCGTCGCGATCCTTTCCCGCTTTACCGGTCCGATCGACCAGATGCCGCCGGCCTATTCGGCGCTCAAGGTCGACGGCGCGCGTGCCTATGACCTTGCCCGCGCCGGGGAGGCGGTGGTTCTCGCCACGCGCGCAGTGACGATTCGTGCGCTCGAGATGCTTTCGGCGACGGGCGAGACCGTGACGCTGCGCGCCCATGTCTCGAAGGGAACCTATATTCGCAGCCTGGCGCGCGATATCGCCCACGCACTCGGAACGGTCGGCCATGTGAGCTATCTGCGTCGGATCAAGGCGGGTCCGTTCACGCTCGATCAGGCGATTTCGCTGGACAAATTGGCCGATGCCGCTAAGGCGCGCATGCTTGAACAAATAATCCTGCCGTTGAGGGCGGGGCTGGACGACATCCCGGCTCTACCCCTCTCTCCCGGCGAGGCAGGACTGCTCCGCAACGGGCAGCAAGTGGCCGGGACCGCCGCTGACGATGGCCAATACTTTGCGACGCTGGACGATGTGCCGGTTGCGCTGGTCGAGGCCCGGTCCGGATTGATCCGGGTCGTTCGCGGCTTCAACCTCGATTGATGAAAGGACGAACGATGTCGATCACTGCAGAGCGCAAGGAAGCGCTGATCAAGGAACATGCCCGCGCCGACGGCGACACCGGCAGCCCCGAAGTCCAGATCGCGATCCTCACCGAGCGCATTGCCAACCTGACCGAGCACTTCAAGACGCACGCCAAGGACAACCACTCGCGTCGCGGCCTGCTGATGCTGGTCAACAAGCGTCGCGCGCTTCTCGACTATCTGAAGAAGAAGGACGAGGGACGCTACGCGGAACTCATCGCGAAGCTCGGTCTTCGCAAGTGACGGAAAGGCGCCCTGCGGGGCGCCTTTTTGTACGTCCCGCACCCATGCTGGCGGGACACGCATCGCCGGACGGACTGTGGGTCCACCGGTGCAATCGGCCCTCCGGCGTCGCGTAGGGAGGGGGCCGTAACGAAAATCGGACGTGCGGCAATCCGGCCGACCGTCCCGAGCCAAATCCGGCTCGCACATCGGGCGCGGGGCAGTTAGACTTGCCGCCGGTGCCCGCCATAGGCCCCCCGCGCATAGGGCGTGGGGAGTGAAGGAAGACGAATGTTCGACATCAAGAAAGTAGAGATCGAGTGGGGCGGCAAGACGCTGACGCTCGAAACGGGCCGTGTTGCCCGCCAGGCTGACGGTGCGGTGCTCGCGACGCTCGGCGAAACCGTGGTGCTCTGCGCCGTCACCGCGGCCAAGTCGGTCAAGGAGGGGCAGGACTTCTTCCCGCTCACCGTCCACTACCAGGAAAAATATTCGGCTGCGGGCCGGATTCCGGGTGGCTTCTTCAAGCGCGAGCGCGGCGCGACGGAGCGCGAGACGCTGATTTCGCGTCTGATCGACCGTCCGGTCCGTCCGCTGTTCCCCGAAGGCTTCTACAACGAGATCAACGTCATCGCTCAGGTGCTGAGCTATGACGGCGAGAACGAGCCCGATATTCTGGCGATGGTTGCGGCTTCGGCGGCGCTGACGCTGTCGGGCGTGCCCTTCCTCGGCCCGATCGGCGCTGCGCGCGTCGGCTACAAGGATGGCGAATACCAGCTGAACCCGACCGACTCGCAGGTCGCCGAGGGCGAGCTCGACCTGGTCGTCGCCGCGACGCACGATGCGGTGATGATGGTCGAATCCGAGGCCAAGGAGCTTTCGGAAGAGGTTATGCTCGGCGCGGTGATGTTCGCGCACAAGGCGAGCCAGCAGGTGATCGACGCGGTCATCAAGCTCGCTGAGCAGGCGGCCAAGGAGCCCTGGGACGTCGACATCACCGATCCGACCAAGAGCTGGGTCGAGAAGCTGCGTCCGACCTTCGCCAAGAAGATCGGCGCCGCCTACAAGAACGTCAAGAAGGCCGAGCGCCAGGCGGCGCTCAACGAACTGAAGGCCGAGCTGAAGGCGCTGACTGCCGAGGAAGCGCCGGTCGAGCAGCTCAAGGCGACCAAGGCGTTCAAGAAGCTCGAGGCCGAAGTCGTTCGCACCGCGATCCTCAAGGAAGGTCGTCGCATCGACGGTCGCGACACCAAGACGGTCCGCCCGATCGTCGCGGAAGCGCATTTCCTGCCGCGCGCGCACGGCTCGGCGCTGTTCACCCGCGGCGAGACCCAGACGATCGCCACGACCACGCTCGGTACCAAGGACGCCGAGCAGATGATCGACGGGCTGAACGGGCTCCACTACGAGCACTTCATGCTGCACTATAACTTCCCGCCCTATTCGGTCGGTGAAGTCGGCCGCTTCGGCGCGCCGGGCCGTCGCGAGATCGGTCATGGCAAGCTGGCGTGGCGCGCACTGCACCCGGTGCTGCCGACGAAGGAAGAGTTCCCCTACACGATCCGCATCACGTCGGACATCACCGAGTCGAACGGCTCGTCCTCGATGGCGACGGTGTGCGGCGGCTCGCTTGCGCTGATGGACGCCGGCGTGCCGATCAAGCGCCCGGTTTCGGGTATCGCGATGGGCCTCATCCTGGAGGGCAAGGACTTCGCCGTCCTGTCGGACATCCTGGGCGACGAGGACCACCTCGGCGACATGGACTTCAAGGTGGCCGGCACCAGCGAAGGCATCACCTCGCTCCAGATGGACATCAAGATCGCCGGCATCACCGAGGAGATCATGCGCGTCGCGCTTGCGCAGGCGCATGACGGCCGCGCGCACATCCTGGGTGAAATGGCCAAGGCGCTGGGTGAAACCCGCACCGAACTGTCGGCCCATGCGCCGCGCATCGAGACGATCACGATCGACAAGTCGAAGATCCGTGACGTCATCGGCACGGGCGGCAAGGTGATCCGCGAGATCGTCGCCACCACCGGCGCCAAGGTCGATATCGACGACGAGGGCATCATCAAGATCAGCTCGTCGGACATTGACCAGATCGAAGCCGCCAAGAAGTGGATCCTCGGCATCGTCGAAGAGCCCGAAGTCGGCAAGGTCTATAACGGCAAGGTCGTCAATATCGTCGACTTCGGCGCCTTCGTGAACTTCATGGGCGGCCGCGACGGCCTGGTCCACGTCTCGGAGATCAAGAACGAGCGCGTGGAAAAGGTCGCCGACGTCCTGAAGGAAGGCCAGGAAGTCAAGGTCAAGGTGCTCGAGATCGATCCGCGCGGAAAGGTTCGCCTGTCGATGCGCGTCGTCGACCAGGAGACCGGCGCCGAGCTCGAGGACTCGCGTCCTGCGCGCGAACCGCGTGAGCCGCGCGGCGACCGTGGTGATCGCGGCGACCGCGGTGACCGTGGCGATCGTCGTCGCGAGGGTGGCCGCGGCGGCCGTCGCGAACGTGGCGAGAAGCCCCGGCGTGAAGGCGGCAAGGACGAGGGGCCCGATCCCGAGTTCGCGCCTGCCTTTCTGACCGGCGATCGCGACTGATCGCGGTTGCACCGGCGCAAACCGAATTGGGGGTCCGGGAAGCCGGGCCCCTTTTTCGTGTCGGCGGGTTTTGCCTCGACGTCGAAGCTGTCCTATCCTTCCCGGTGGGGTGCGGTTGTTGAACCGCGGGTTCAGGCCGGAAAGGGGAAACGATGGCCTTGTCCGCCGCCGGGTCGTCGGGGCCCGAGATTCTCGCGGAGAATCGCGAGGGCCGTCTGCTGGCGCTGCTGGCCGATTGCGCTGCACGCATGTTGGGCGCGGCCGATCCGCTCGCGATGATCGACTATCTTTTCGAAACGATCCGGGCCGAGGTCCGTCTCGACGTCTATTTTCACTATGGCATCGATGCCGAGGGCATGTTGGTGCTGGAGGCATATGGCGGGCTTTCTCCTGAACAGGCCCAGGCTGCGCAGCGATTGCGTTTCGGTCAGGCCGTCTGCGGGCGAGTGGCGCGCGACCGCACGCCGTGCGTGGTCGCCGATGTCCAGACCTCACCCGATCCCGAAACCGACTTCATCCGGGATATCGGCCTCGACAGCTATGCCTGCACGCCGTTGATCTATGGCCAGGTGCTGCTCGGCACCCTGGGCTTCGGTCGTCGCGGGCCGGATCGTTTCACCGAGGTTGAACTGCGCTTTCTGCGGACGATGTGCTCCTATGTCGCCGTCGCCAAGAATCGCATGATCGTCGAGGCCGAGCTGCTGGAGTCGCTCGGCGCGCGCGATGCGCTGGTGCGCGAGCAGGCCCGGTTGCTCGAACGCGTTTCCGCCGATGCGCCCGAAAGCGGGGTCGCGGCGGTGGCGTCGACGCTGGCGCATGAAATGGCGCAGCCGCTCACCGCCGCCAGCAACTATATCGCCATGGTTGAAATGGCGCTGCGCGGCACCGGCGGGGCGGATGTCCTGCAACGGCTTGCCCAGGCTCGTGCGCAGATCACGCGTTCGTCGCAGATCATCACCCGCGCGCGTGCATTGCTCGAACATGGCGCGGTGCAGACCGAACGCGTCGACATTCGCCACGCCTTTGCCGAAGCGATCGAGCTCGTCGGAGCGGCGCGCGACGCACCGCTCCCGCCCGTTGAGATCCATGTGGCCGAACGTGCGGGAACCATTCGCGGCGATCATGTTCAGATCGTGCAGGTTCTCGCCAACCTGCTGCGCAACGCCGCCCAGGCGACGCGCGCGGTCGAACGGCCGCGATTGTCGCTGTCGGCGACGGTCGAAGGTGCGATGATCGTGCTCGCGGTCGAGGACAATGGGCCCGGCTTTACCGGCGGCGCGCCGGTGACCGGCTGTTCGACCACGGGCGGACTCGGGTTGGGGCTTTCGATCTGCCGACGCATTGCCGAGGGGCATGGCGGAACGCTGCGGCTGGGCTCGACGTCGGGGGGCGGTGCCCGCGTCGCGCTCTGCCTTCCCGGATTACCGCCGGCGGCAACGGACACTCGCCCGGCCTGACCGGTCCGGGCGAGGCCATTTACTTGCACGCCCGCTGTGATACGCCGTTGTGCGATGCCGAAACTTGTCGGAAACGATCGCGCAGAATGGATCGAACGGCTGCCGTTTGCCGCGCGGCGCCGCTGGGTGGGCATCGCGGCGGCGGTGCTGCTCTCGCTTGCGGCGCTCACCGTTCGGCAACTGGCCGACACGACGCTGCCGCCCGGCTATCCTTTTCTCACCTTCTTTCCGGCGGTCATCATCGCGGCCTTCCTGTTTGGCGTGTTGTCCGGAACGCTTACGGCCGTCCTTTGCGGGCTGCTCGCATGGCATTTCTTCATCCCCGGCGGGCATGGCTGGCAGTTGTCGTCGGGCGCGCTGCTGGCGCTTGGCTTCTTCGCCTTCGTAACGGCGACCGACATCCTGCTCGTCGCCTGGATGCAGCGCGCCAATGCGCGGCTGCGGGATGCGCGGGAACGGAATCGACGTCTGGCGGAGACGCGCGAACTGTTGTTCAGCGAACTTCAGCACCGCGTGTCGAACAACCTTCAGGTCGCCGCCGGCCTGCTCGTCCTTCAGAAGCGCGGCGTCGCCGATCCGGCCGCGCGGGCGGCGCTCGACGAGGCGGCGGACCGTCTTGCCCGGATCGGCCGGATCAGCCGCCAACTCTATGACGCCGCCGGGGCGGCGCGCACCATGCGATCGTTTCTCGAACCGCTTTGCCACGACGTGATTGCCGCCAGCGGTCGTGCCGGAATCGTGCTGTCGGTCCATGGGGACGATGATGTCGTCATCGATCCCGACGCCGCCGTTCCCGTGGCGCTGATCGTCGCCGAGGCGCTGGCCAATGCGATCGAACATGGTTTCGAGGGTCGCGAAACTGGCCGGGTCGAGGTCGTGCTCGCGCGCGAGCCGACCGGACGCATCGACATCGAGATCCGCGACGACGGCCGCGGCCTGCCGCCCGGTTTCGATGCTGAGGCGTCGGCGAGCCTGGGATTGCGGATTGCGCGCGCGATGGCGAAGCAGTTGCGTGGGC
>JAFABD010000034.1 GCA_023426225.1 Pseudomonadota bacterium
GGCCCCGGAGGCGCCGGCCGCCCCCGCCGCCCCGACCGCGAGCGCCGACGCCGGATCGTCCCCGCGCATCGTCATGTTCCGCAGCGACCGCGCCCGCGACGCCGCCGGCCGCACCGCCCCGATGGACCTGGAGGCGCTGCGCAATTCGGTCGCCCGGTTGCGCGAGGAAAAGTGCGGTCCGGGCCATGCCACGGTGGTTCGGCGCGAGGAGAACGGCCGCAAGCTGCTGATCGTGTGCAGCGACCGGATCGAGACCGCGGCGAACGACGCGGCGCGGCTGGCGATGCAGGCGCGCGGCGAGGCGCAGGTGATCGGCATCCACGACGCCCAGTTCGGCATGGCGATCGCGCGCAGTTCGCTGATGAGCGCGCGGCGCACGATCGCGGCGCAGACCGCGCTGAGCGAAAGCCAGCGGGCCGAGGCGCTGCGCGGGATCGACAGCGCCATTGCCCAGCTCGGCAAGAGCAAGAACGACTGACCGACCGAACGACCGGCGCCGCCCGCCGCGGCGGCGCCGCGATTGCCGTCAGGGGCGCGCAAGGGGAGCGGTCCGTTGCCCCGGCCGCTTTGCGCCCCAACCGGGACCGGCCGTTCTCCTTCGCGGCCGGTCCCACCCGTTTCCCCGTCCGGCACCCGCGCCCCGCGCACCTTGCCAAGACGGGCGCCAGCGCCCATCTGAACGCCATGACAGAGGCCCCCACCGGCGTCGCGCTCTCCCTGGAGCCGCTGGTCACTCGCGTGCTGGCACCCAATCCGTCGCCCTATACCTATACCGGCACCCAGACCTATCTGGTGGGCGTCGAGGATCTGGCGGTGATCGATCCCGGCCCGGCCGACCCCGCGCATCTGGACGCGCTCGCCGCCGCCATCGCCGGGCGGCGCGTGACCGCAATCCTGTGCACGCACACGCACCGCGACCATAGCCCGGCCGCCGCGCCGCTCGCCGCGCAGACCGGCGCGCCCGTGATCGGCTGTGCACCGCTGGCGCTCGCCGATACCGGCCCGCGCGCCGACGCGGCGTTCGACACCGATTACCGCCCCGACCAGGTGCTGACCGACGGCGAGCGCGTGGCGGGCAGCGGCTGGACGCTGACCGCGGTGGCGACGCCGGGGCACACGTCGAACCATCTCTGCTATGCGCTCGACCCGGGCGGCGCGCTGTTCACCGGCGATCACGTCATGGGCTGGTCGACGAGCGTGGTTTCACCCCCCGACGGCGACATGGGCGCCTATATGGCCAGCCTCGAGCGGCTGATGACGCGCGACGACCGCGTCTATTACCCCGCGCATGGCGAGCCGATCGCCAGTCCGCAGCGTTTCGTGCGCGGGCTGGCCGGGCACCGCAAGCAGCGCGAGGGCCAGATCCTGCGGCTGCTCGCCGAGGGCGATGCCGACATCGCGGCGATGGTGGCGCGCATGTATGTCGGGCTCGACCCGCGGCTGGTCGGCGCGGCGGGGCGTTCGGTGCTCGCGCATCTGCTCGACCTGCGCGCGCGCGGGCTGGTGGTCGAGGCGGGCGACCGCTGGCGGCGCGCGGCATGACGCGGCGCGGCTGGATCGCGATCGCCGCCGGGCTGACGGCGATGATGCTGATCGTCGCGGGCGGCGCATGGCTGGCGCGCGACGCGATCGGGCGGCTGGTGCACGGGCCGGACCCCGAGGTCGTGGCGAGCGCCAGCCTGGAAGGACTGCGCGAACAGAACCGGCTGTCGGCCTTTGCCGCGCGGTTCGTCGCCGTGGTGACGTCGCGCCAGTCGCGGTTCGGGCTGACCGCCGAACGCACGCTGATCCTGCCCGGATCGGTGCGGTACGAGGTCGACCTGGCCAAGCTGGCGCAGAACGACGTGCGCTGGAACGCGGCGCGCCACGAGCTGCGCGTGCGGCTGCCCGATGTCGAGGTGGTGGGGCCGCAGGTCGAGCTGAACAGCATGCGCCAATATGACAATGGCGGCGTGCTGATGAAGCTGACCGACATCGGCGGCGAGCTGGACGCCGCCAACCGCAAGGCGGCGCAGGCCGAGCTGATGCGGCAGGCGCGCGCGCCGGTGCCGATGCGGCTGGCGCGCGAGGCGACGCGGCGCGCGATCGAGCGCAGCTTTGCGATGCCGCTGCGCGCGGCGGGGATCGAGGGCAAGGTGGTCGTCCGCTTTGCCGGCGAGCCCGAGGGCGGGCAGGACGAGCAATGGGACCGTTCGCGCTCGATCGAGCAAGTGTTCGGCAACCAGCAATAATTTGGACCTTCGTCAATGATGAAGTAAAACGGTGCCGCGATTCGGTGCGCCAGGGGGTGTGCGATGGCGACGGCAGCAAATACGCGCCCCGCAACGGCGGGCGACGCGCGGTTCTTCGTGATTTCAGCAATGCTGATGGCGGCGGTGATCGTCGGCGGATTTTCGATGAATCTCGCCATGGGACGATCAAGCTTTGCGGTGCCGCTGATCTTCCATGTCCATGCCGCGTTCTTCTTTGGCTGGGTCGTCCTCTATCTGGTGCAGACGACGGCGATCGCGACGGGCGCGCTGGGGCTGCACCGCACGCTCGGCAAGGTGGCGCTGGGCTGGATCCCGGCGATGCTGGTCGCGGGCGCGCTTGTCGTCCGGCAATCGCTGACGAGCCATGGCGGGCCGCCCTTTTTCGACACGCGCGAGTTCCTGTTCGGCAATGCGGCCGGGCTTGCCTATTTCGCCGGGTTCGCGGGTGCCGCGATCGTGCTGCGGCGGCGCACCGACTGGCACCGGCGGCTGCTGTTTTGCGCGATGGCGTCGTTGACCGGGCCGGGGTTCGGGCGGCTGCTGCCCGTGCCGTTCATGATTCCGTGGGCGTGGTGGGTATCGGCGGTGCTTGCCCCCGCGCTGTTCCCGATCGCCGGGATGATCCGCGACCGGCGACGGCACGGACGTATCCATCCGGCCTGGGCCTGGGGGCTGGGCGGGCTGGTCGCGACGATGCTGATCGCCGACCTGATCGCGTTCAGCCCGGCGGGAAGCGCGATCACGCGCGCGGTGGTGGCGGGCACACCCGGCGATGACGGCGATTTCGCCCCGCATTTCCCCTGATCGCCGGCCTTGATCCGCGTCGTGCGGCGGGCCATGTGCGGGGCCAGCAAGACAGGGATCGGGATGATGGATGCACGGAACGGTATCGGCGGCAGCCTGACGGGGATCGACCTGCGCGCCGAGATCGAGCGGCTGCGCAAGGAACGCAATGCGGTGATCCTGGCGCATTATTACCAGAAGCCCGAATTGCAGGACCTGGCCGATTTCGTCGGCGACAGCCTGGACCTGAGCCGCAAGGCCGCCGAGACCGATGCCGACGTCATTGCCTTTTGCGGCGTGCGGTTCATGGCGGAGACCGCCAAGATCCTGTCGCCCGACAAGATCGTCGTGCTGCCCGACATGGATGCCGGATGCAGCCTGGAGGACAGTTGCCCGCCCGAGCAGTTCGCGGCGTTCCGCGCGCAGCACCCGGATCATATCGCGCTCACCTATATCAACTGCTCGACCGAGGTGAAGGCGCTGTCCGACGTGATCGTCACCAGTTCGTCGGCGGAGAAGATCCTGGCGCAGATCCCCGCCGACCAGAAGATCATCTTTGGCCCCGACCGCAATCTGGGCGGCTATCTGAAGCGCAAGTCGGGGCGCGACATGCTGTTGTGGCCGGGCGTGTGCATCGTCCACGAGGCGTTCAGCGAGACCGAGCTGCTGAAGCTGCGCGCCGCGCATCCGGGCGCGCCGATCGCCGCGCACCCCGAATGTCCGCCGCACATCCTGGACCATGCCGATTTCGTCGGATCGACCAAGGGCATCCTGGACTTTGCGCTGAACATCGCCGGCGACACGCTGATCGTCGCGACCGAGCCGCACATCATCCACCAGATGCAGAAGGCGTTGCCGAGCAAGACCTTCATCGGCGCGCCGGGCGCCGACGGCAACTGCAACTGCAACGTGTGCCCGTACATGGCGCTGAACACGATGGAGAAGCTGTACCTGGCGTTGCGCGACCTGACGCCGCGGATCGAGATCGAGGAAGGACTGCGGCTGCGCGCCAAGCAGAGCCTCGACCGGATGCTGGCGATGGCGAGCGGCACGGTGGGACAGGGCGACCTGGGGCCGATCGCGCCGCCCGCGCGCTGAACGCGCCTGTTCAGCGCCAGACGGGGTGGGGGAGCACCAGCGGCGAGAAGAAGTTGAGATACTGGGTGAGCCGCGGTCGCGCGCCGCGGTTGGGGCTGGCGCCGTGCGGGAGTTCGTGGCGCCAGATCACCAGATCGCCCGCCGCGCCGGGGACGGGCACGGCCTGATCGTCGAACGGCACCTCGCGCGGGGTGTCGTTGCCGGGCGCCGCAAGCCAGTCGTGGATGCGATGGTGGAAGCCGGGGACGAGGCGGAGCGCGCCCTGATCGGCGGGCGTCTCGTCGAGATAGAGGATCGCCTGCGTCCCGAACGGGATCGGCGTCGCGAGGCTGACGTCCCAGTGGAGCGGCGAGCCCATGAACGGCGTGGCGGGGCCGAGCGGCGGGTTGAAGCCCATCTGGTCGATCACGGGCCACAGATCGGCGGTGCCCCAGAGCTGGGCGAATGCCTTGCGGACGCGCAGGCTGTGGCGGGCGACGTCGAGTTCGGGGGCCTGATAGATCGGCGTCCAGATCGACTGCCAGCGCGGGCCGGACCAGCTTTGCGGATCGTCGGGCGCGGCGCCGAGATAGTCCCAGAGCAGCCGCGCGGCATCGGCGGCAGCGGCGGGTGCGATCGCACGACGCAGCACGACGAAGCCGTGCCGGTCCCAATGCGCGAGATCGTCGGCGTCGAGCGCGGGCGGGGCCGATTCGACCGCAGCGATGGCGGCGGCGGCAGCGCCGCGCGGCGGCGTGCCGCCGAGCCAGTGGTGATAGCGCGCGATCTCCGCCGGATCGGGCGTGCCGGCGGTGGCGATCACCCATGCCTCGAGCGCGGCGAGATCGGGGCGCCGGGAAAAGACGAAGCGCAGGATCTGGTGCGCGCCGACGCCGAGCAGCGAGAACAGCGTCCGGTCGCCCGTCGTCAGCCCGCCGCGCACCGCCGGATCGGCGAGCTGGCGCCGGCGGAACGATTCGAGCCCGCGCACGCCGAGGCGCGGCGAGGGGGCCGAATCGGCGGACGGCAGGTCCGGGGCGACGACGGGCGGCATCGCGCCAGCCTAATCCCGCGGCGGGCGGGAGCAAGGGGCGGCTGATCTTCGCGCGGCCTCGTCCGTTGCGCCGTGATGACCATGCCTCCCCCCGCGCTTGGCGGCTCGCTCAACTCGGCGTTGCTGCGCAATATCGAGACGCTGGCCGCGCGCCGCCACGACGAGGCGCGCCAGGCCGGGCTGCAGGCGCGGATCGCCGACCGGGTGACGCGGTTCACGGGATCGATGGCGTTCGTCTATCTCCACCTGATCGGCTATGGCGTGTGGATCACCGCCAATCTGGGCTGGTTGCCGGGGGTGCCGCGCTGGGACCCGAGCTTTGTCGTGCTGGCGATGGAGGCATCGGTCGAGGCGATCTTCCTGTCGACCTTTGTCCTGATCAGCCAGAACCGGATGATGGCCCCCGCCGACCGGCGCGACGACCTGGACCTGCAGATCAACCTGCAGACCGAGCATGAGGTGACCAAGATCGCCGCGATGGTGCGCGCGATCGCCGAGCGGCTGGACGTGCCCGAGGCGCACGACGCGGCAGTGCGCGAGATCGAGCGCGACATCGCGCCCGAGGCGGTGCTCGACGTGATGGACGAGAAGCGCCCCCGGGGCTGATCGGGCGCGCGATGCTTGCCTGGCGCGGTGCATCGGCTAGAGCCGGGGCATGACCTGGACGCTCGACCGCTTCGACCTGGATGGCTTTGTTCGCGCGACGCTCGCCGAGGATATGGGCGAGGGGGGCGACATCACCGCGGCGGCGGTGATCCCCGAGGCGGCGCGCTTTGCCGGGGTGATGGAGAGCCGCGACGCGATCATCGTGGCCGGACTGCCGATCGCCGAGGCGTTTTTCCGCGCGCTCGACCCGGAGGCGGCGATCGAGCGGCTGGTCGAGGACGGCGCGGCGGTGGCGGCTGGGACGCCGCTGATGCGGCTGAACGGGCGCGCGCGGGCGATGCTGACCGCCGAGCGGTCGGCGCTCAACACGGTGCAGCACCTGTCGGGCGTGGCCACGATGACGCGCCGCTATGTCGAGGCGATCGCGGGGACGGGCGCGACGCTGCTCGATACGCGCAAGACGCTGCCCGGACTGCGCGTGCTGGAGAAATATGCGACGCGGATGGGCGGCGCGACCAACCACCGCATGGGGCTGTGGGACGCGGCGATGATCAAGGACAACCATGTCGCGGTTGCCGGATCGGTCGAGGCGGCGGTCGCGCGCGCGGTGGCGGCGGGGATTACGCGGATCATCGTCGAGGTCGACCGGATCGACCAGATCGCGCCGGCGCTGGCGGCGGGCGCGACGCACCTGCTGCTCGATAACATGGACCCGCCGATGCTGCGCGAGGCGGTGGCGCTGGTCGACGGCCGCGTGCCGACCGAGGCGTCGGGCGGGGTGCGGCTCGACACGATCCGGGCGATCGCCGAGACGGGCGTGACCTATGTGAGCGTCGGGCGGCTGACCCAGTCGGCGCCGGCGGCGGATATCGGGCTCGACTTTCGCACCGCCTGACCGGGCGCGGGCGTTCAGCGCTGGACGAGCGTGACCGTCGCGGGGTGGTGGCGATCGAGGTGGCGCTTGACCAGCCGCAGGTTGCGCGTGTTCGAGCGGAAGAAGAAGTCGGGAACCGCGCCGACGAACGGGATCATCCCGAGCAGCCAGTCGAAGCCGACATTGCCCGCCATCCGCACCATCGTGGTGCGCGGCATGCGCAGGTTGCGCGCCTCCCAGGCGATGTAGAGCCCCATCAGCGCGGCGACGCTGGGGCCGATCGCGGGGACGAAATCGAGCACGACGTCGAGGCCGACCGTCTGGCGCGTGCCGGGGATGGTGAACAGCCGTTCGAGCACGCGCTCCATCCCCTCGATCCGGCGGCGGACCGAGCCGGGATCGCGCCCGAGCGGCAGCGATTCGGCGAGGCGCCGGGGGCGCGACTTGGGGACAACCGGGCTGGTCTGAGGCACGCCGTTCACTCCGCTTCGCTGCGCAGATGGTCCAACGGATGCCACGCGCGCACGTTCCGCTGCCAGCCGTCGAGCCCGGGCGCCACCAGCGACCAGCGCAACGGCTGGGCGAGCGGGATGAACGCGACGTCGGCGGCGAGCGCGGCATCGGCCTCGGCGATGCGCTGGGCACGGTCGGCGAGGCTTCCCGCGTCGCGGCCGGCGGCGACGCGATCGGCCGCCTCGGGCGCACAGGGCGCGCAGGCGGTCTGCACGAACCAGCGGCCGCTGTCATAGGG
>JAFABD010000044.1 GCA_023426225.1 Pseudomonadota bacterium
AGTTCGGGCAGCAGCCGCCGCGCGACGGGGGTGAACAGCCAGCGATCGGCCCAGTCGTGGCGGCGATCGGTGATCGCGGCGATGACGCCGGTGCTGCGCGACGCCAGCGCCTCTGCGGTGCGTTCGACGGCATGGCCCGCGCGCGCCCAGCCGGGGGTGAGCGGAACGAGTTCGGCCCCCGATTGCGCGGCGACGCGCAGCAGCGCCGACTGGAAATCATAATCCTCGGGCATGTGCGCGATCTCGGCGAGCTGGGGCAGCGTGATCCGCGCGAGCCCCGCCCAGCACCAGCGCATGTCGAGCCGCTCGATCGCGGCGGGCGACTGCGCATCCTCGGTCACGAGCAGCGCCTGCGCGCCCTCGGCCGCGAGCCGCGCGACGACGGGCTCGCTGGTCACCATGCCGTCGGCCATCACGACGATGCGCGCGCCGTCGGGCAGCCGTTCGGCCGCCTCCTCGGCCGAGCGGACCATGTCGACCGCGATGTCGCGCTGCGCCGCGCGGTTGACCGCGGCGAGCAGCGCGGGCGTCATCCGCCCGACCGCGATCAGCACCTGTTCGGCCCCCGCGGCGTCGAGCAGCCGCACCTGATGTTCGAGCAGGCTCGTCGCGCCGAACGGCAGCGTCGCGACGAGCGACCCCGGCCGGTCGCTTGCCTCCTCGATTGCGAAAATCAGCCCCGCCAGCATCGTCGTTCGTTGCACCACCTTGCAGGAATTGCGGCCCGAAAGCCCATGGGTGAGCCCGGCGCGCGGTTCACGTCAATGCCCCGCCGCCCGGCCATGCGGATCAATAGCGCAGGAAGGGCGCGCGGCGTTCGCGCCACGCCGCCTCGTCGGCGCCCGCGAGCGCATCGAGATCGGCCGCGGTCGCCGCCGCGTCGTCGACCCATTCGCGCAGCCCCGGCCCGCCGTTGATGACGTCGATCGCCAGCCGGTCGAACACATATTCGTAGGGGAAGTCGCGCCACAGCGGATAATCGGGCGCGAGGCGGCGGATCGCCTTGAACCCCGCCGCCTGGAGCCGCCAGGGGCGGAAGGCCGCGTGATCGTAATCCGGCCCCTCGGCATGGATGAACACGCCCGCGCAGAGCCGGCCGACATGCTTGTGGAAGGTGGGCTGGAACCACATGTCGCGCAGCGTGCAGCCCGCCAGCCAGTGCGGCGCGAGCGCGCGCATCTGGGCGATCACCGCGCGCGCATCGAGATCGGGGGCGCCGAACAGTTCGAGCGGGCGCGTGGTGCCGCGCCCTTCGGACAGCGTCGTGCCTTCGAGCATCACCGTGCCCGCATAGGCGCGCGCCATGTTGACGTTGGCGGCGTTGGGGCTGGGGTTGATCCACGGCCGTTCGGGCGGCCAGCCGAAGCCCGGCGCGGCATCGGGCGCCCAGCCCGCCATCTCGACGACGCGATAGTCGACATCGAGCCCGAACTGGTCGACGAACCACAGCCCGAGCTCGCCGAGCGTCATGCCGTGGCGCATCGGCATCGGCCCCGCGCCGACGAAGCTTTCCCAGCCCGACCGCAGCGTCAGCCCCTCGACCGGGCGGCCGGCGGGGTTGGGACGATCGAGCACCCACACCGACTTGCCGTGCCTGGCCGCGGCCTCGAGCACATAGAGCAGCGTCGTGACGAAGGTGTAGATGCGGCAGCCGACGTCCTGGAGATCGACGAGCATGACGTCGAAACTGTCCATCGAGGCATCGGTGGGGCGCCGCACCTCGCCGTACAGGCTGAACACGGGAACATGATAGACCGGATCGGTGAAATCCGGCGATTCCATCATGTTGTCCTGAAGATCGCCGCGCACGCCGTGCTGCGGACCGAACAGCGCGGTGACGTTGACCCCCGCCGCGACGAGCGCGTCGAGCGAATGGGTGAGGTCGCGCGTGAGCGAGGCGGGATGCGCGAGCAGCGCGACGCGGCGGCCGTCGAGCGGCTTGCGCAGGTCGGGCTCGGCGAGGAGGCGATCGATTCCGAAAAGCATGACCATCAGTCTGCTGGCGGCAGTTGGCGCACAAAGCAATCGGGATCGTGGAAATCGGGGCGATCGCCGCGATGCGCGAGCGCCCAGTAGGACCGGGTGCCGTCGGCCTCCTCGATCACCGCGGTGATGCCGAGGCGGAGCGCGCCCGGCGCGAGCCCCGCGAGGCGGACCGACAGGATGACGCCATCGCCATCGCCATCCCCGGCCAGCCCGATCGCCGGGGCCTGCGGCAGCGCGAGCGGCGCCATGCCGGTGCGCGGCGCGGCGAAGCGATAGGCCGCCCACTGGCCCGAGGGGGCGAAGTTGAACTCGGCATAGCCCGGCGTGCCGTCGTCGGCGGCGGCGAACAGTTCGAGGCAGGTCGTCTGCCACAGCCCGTCGGTGCGATCGGGCGCGGCAGGCGGCGCGAGGCGCAGCGCCGCGGCGGGCGCGGCGATGCGGTAGCGCAGCTCGAGCAGCCCGCCCGCGCGGGCGAGGCGACATTCGACCCCGGCGACGCGGCGCGGCGGGTGCGCGGGATGCGCGACGAGCCGGTCGGCGGGCGCGAAACGGCGGTGCGGAGGGTTCGACATGGCGGCCGTGCTGGTTGCGATGCGCCGGAACCTAGGCCGGGCGCGCGGCGATGGGAAGCGGCGGGCGCGGGAGCGTTTGGCGGGCGCGGTGCGTTGGCGGGGGAACCCGTTCGCAACGAAAGGCAGTTCCGATGCTCCGTTCCGCCCTGATCGGCCTGATGGCCGGATCGCGTTCGATCACGCCGCTCGCCGCGGCCAGCATCGCCGCCGCGCGATCCGAATTGCCCGAGCGCGACCGCGCGGTGCGGCTGCTCGGCCACCCGCTGATCGCCGCGGGCACGACCGCGCTGGCGATCGCCGAGATGGCGGGCGACAAGCTGGCGAGCGCGCCCGACCGGATCTACC
>JAFABD010000045.1 GCA_023426225.1 Pseudomonadota bacterium
CCCCCCCCGGGCCGGCGCGGGCCCAACCGCCCCACGCGCCGGTTCTGATTGTTTCAAGGTGCGTCCAGTTGCCCCCAGTGGACGTGGCTCGATGAGGGTCAGTCTTTTGCCCTGGCCCGTTCGATGCTCATGTGTGTCGGCATCATGTTGGTGTTGGCGTTGTGCATGACCCACAGCGATCCGACGACGATGATGGCGATCAGCATGCCCGTGAGCACGAAGATCACGGTGTTGTTGCGCTGCTCCGGCGCGGTGCCGAGGTGCAGGAACAGTACGAGCTGGACGATCAACTGCACGACGGCGAGCCCGATGATCGTCGGGAAGATGCGATCGTGCGGGATCATTCCGCTCATCACCGCCCCGAAAGACAGGCCGGTCAGGACCAGGCAAATGACGAAGCCGGCCAGGTAGGAGGCGAAGGTTCCGTGAGCCGCCTCACGGTGCGCGATGCGCGTGGGAGAGACGGACATCAGAGAACTCCGTGCAGGTAGACGAAGGTGAAGACGCAGATCCAGATCAGGTCGAGGAAGTGCCAGAACAGGCTGAGGCAGGCGAGGCGGCGGCGGACCACCGCGTCGAGCCCGAAGCGCCGGGTCTGGTCGATCATGACGGCGAGCCAGATCAGGCCGGAGGTGACGTGGAGCCCGTGCGTGCCGACCAGCGTGAAATAGGCCGACAGGAAGGCGCTCTTGTCCGGCCTCGCACCCTCGGCGACGAGGTGCGCGAACTCGTTGATCTCCATCGCGATGAACGCGGCGCCGAACAGGAAAGTGATGGCCAGCCAGCGGATCACCTTGCGGGTCCGCGCGGCGTGCATGTTCAGGTTGGCCATGCCGAAGGTGAAACTGCTGATCAGCAGCAACACCGTCTCGGCTCCGACATAGGGCAGGTCGAACAGCTCGCGACCGGTCGGGCCGCCGGCATAGCTTCCGGCCAGCACGCCAAAAGTCGCGAACAGGCTGCAGAAGATGAGACAGTCGCTCATCAGGTAGATCCAGAAACCGAGGACGGTCGTGGATCCGCTGTCGTGCCCGTGATCGTGGTCGTGCGGGTGGTGCCCACCGGACACCGCGGGAGAGTGCATGTTCATGGTTATGCGGCCTCCTTCATCGAAGCGTGCCAGGCGCCTTCAATGCGGGCGACCTCGTCCGCGGGCACCCAATAGTCGGTGTCGCGGTCATAGGTGCGCAGGATGAAAGTGATGATGGTCGCGACAAGGCTTGCTCCGGCGATGAGCCACATGTGCCAGACGAGCGCGAAGCACAGGATGAAGCTCCAGACCGAGATGAGGAAGCCCGCTCCCGTATTCTTCGGCATGTGGATGTCCTCATAGCGGCCCACTTCGACGCGGCCCTTCTCCTTGTTCTCCCAATGCTGCTCGAGCGAGGTGATCTCGGGTACATGAGCGAAGTTGTAGAATGGCACCGGAGACGGGCGCGACCATTCGAGGCTGCGCGCGTCCCAGGGATCGCCGGTCACATCGCGGTTCTGCTCGCGGTCGCGGATGCTGACATAGAGCTGGATGAGGATCGCGAGGATGCCGAGGCCGACGATAACGGCACCGACCAGCGCGACCTGCAACCAGGGCTGCCATTCCGGCATGTCGTAATGGTTCATGCGGCGCGTCATGCCCATGAAACCCAGGACATAGAGCGGCGTGAAGGCGAGCCAGTAGCCGATCAGCCAGCACCAGAAGCTGACCTTCCCCCAGAACTCGTTCAGCGTGAAACCGAACACCTTGGGGAACCAGAAGCTCATGCCGGCAAGGCAGCCATAGACCACGCCGCCGATGATGACGTTGTGGAAGTGCGCGACCAGGAACAGCGAGTTATGCAGCACGAAGTCCGCGCCGGGCACCGCGAGCAGCACCCCGGTCATGCCGCCGACTGCGAACGTGACCATGAAGCCGATCGTCCACAGCGTCGCCGAGTGGAAGCGGATGCGGCCGCGATACATGGTGAAGAGCCAGTTGAAGAGCTTCACGCCGGTCGGGATCGAGATGATCGTCGTCATGATGCCAAAGAAGGCATTGACGTTGGCGCCCGAGCCCATGGTGAAGAAGTGGTGCAGCCACACGAGGAAGCTGAGCACGCCGATCGACGAGGTCGCATAGACCATCGACTTGTAGCCGAACAGCGGCTTACCCGAGAAGGTGGCGATGACTTCGGAATAGACGCCGAAGCAGGGCAGGATCAGGACATAGACTTCCGGGTGGCCCCAGATCCAGATCAGGTTGATATACATCATCGCATTCCCACCAAGCTCGTTGGTGAAGAAATGCATGCCGAGATAACGGTCGGCCGCGAGCATCGCGAGTGTGGCGGTGAGCACTGGGAAGATCGCGACGATCAGGATGTTGGTGATGAGCGCGGTCCAGCAGAAGACCGGCATCTTCATCATGTTCATGCCCGGCGCGCGCATCTTGAAGATGGTCGCGACGAAATTGACGCCGGCCAATGTCGTTCCGAGACCTGATATCTGGAGCGACCATATGAAATAGTCGACGCCTGTGGTTGGACTATATCCCAGCTCCGAAAGCGGTGGATAGGCGACCCAGCCGGTGGCGGCGAAATCGCCGACCCACATGGAGATCATCACCAGCACCGCGCCCATCGCCGAGAGCCAGAAGCCGAGCGAGTTGACGAACGGGAACGCGACGTCGCGGGCGCCGAGCTGAAGCGGCACGACGACGTTCATGAGCCCGAGGATGAAGGGTGTCGCCACGAAGAAGATCATGATCACGCCGTGGGCGGTGAAGATCTGGTCGTAATGGTGTGGCGGCAGATAGCCTTCGGCGCCGCCCGCGGCCATCGCCTGCTGGGCGCGCATCATGATCGCGTCGGCGAAGCCGCGCAGCAGCATGACGAGGCCGAGGATGAAATACATCACGCCGATCTTCTTGTGATCGACCGAGGTGATCCATTCCTTCCAGAGATAGCCCCAGAGGCGATAACGGGTGAGAAGGGCGAGGACCACGAGGCCCCCCAGTGCGACGACGCCGCCGGTCCCCATGATGATAGGTTCATGGAGCGGGATCGCGTCCAGGCTCAGCTTTCCGAGCATGGCAATTACTCCGCAGACTTGGCGCGCTGCGGGCCACACATCGGACCGTCGGTCATGGCCATTTTGGCCATGCCGTGGGCCGGATGCGTCATCGCAGGCATGTATTGGTTCACGATGTCGTCGAACAGCTTCGGATCGACGCGGGCGTAGGTGGTGGGCGCATTCTTGACGCTCGGCTTGGCAAGCTCGGTGTAGCTCGCCTTGTCGAGGACCCGTTGCGAGTGCTGCACCTTGCGAACCCAGGCATCGAAGGTCGCGCGATCGGTCGCCACGGCCTTGAAGTGCATGTCCGAGAAACCGGGACCGCTATAGGCGGAGGAACGGCCGGGATAGACGCCGGGCTGGTCCGCGATCAGGTGGAGCTGCGTCTGCATGCCCCCCATCGCGTAGACCTGGCTGCCCAGGTGCGGGATGAAGAAGCTGTTCATGATCGAATCAGCGGTGAGCTTGAAGTTGATCGGCGTGCCGGCGGGGATCGGCAGCTCGTTCACCGTGGCGATCCCATAGTCGGGATAGATGAAGAGCCACTTCCAGTTCAGCGCGACGACCTCGACCCGGACCGGCGGCACCTTGGAGTCGAGTGGCTGATAGGGATCGAGCTTGTGCGTCGTTTCCCAGATCATCACCGCGAGGAACAGGACGATGAGGCAGGGGATCGTCCAGATGACGAACTCGATCCCGTTGGAGTGCGCCCATTTCGGCGCATAGGTGGCGTTGGTGTTGGACGCGCGATAGCGCCAGGCGAACACCAGGGTCAGGATGATGACCGGAATCACGACCGCGAGCATGATCCCGAATGCGATCAGGATGAGGCTGCGCTCCTGGAGGCCGATATCGCCCTTGGGAAACAGGAGCGCATAGTCGTCGCATCCGGCAAGCAGGAAGAGCGCAGCGAGGGGCACGAGCGTGCGTGCCGATGACAAAAGCCGGTTCATGCTCAGTGCCCCCCGCTGGAAGCGCCGGCATCCGGCATAAGGCCCATCCGCCAGGCAAGATGCCCGGCGCAGGGCATGAAAATCCCAACCGTCAACGCTGCGCTCCTTTCGATCACGCCTTTTCGTTCGGGGCGCGTCGAACCGCCCCGCTGCGCAGGTACGGCAGATCCGACTCGGCAAAGACGAGTGCGCTCCTTGTGTATGCCTAATAGCCATACGATATGGCTTGCATCAACCCCTACTTAATGCAATTTTGTGGGCGGTCGTCATGCTTCAAAGATTGATTCGCTCGGAAGAGGGCCAAAATCAGGCAGCCATACACTGCACCGCCCCGCCGGGATTTGAAGCATACACGCTGTTCATAGCCATACATTGAAGGAAGCGCTCATGACCGATCTGACCCCCAAGACCATCCTCGCGGGCGCGCTCAAGAGCATGCCGCTGATCGCGGTCCTGCGCTGGATCACGCCGGATGAGGCAGAGCCGGTGGGCGAAATTCTGGTCGAGGCCGGGTTCAAACTGATCGAGGTGCCGCTCAACTCGCCCGATCCCTATGAGAGCATTCGCCGCCTCACGCGCCGCTTCGGTACCGACGCCCTGATCGGCGCCGGCACGGTCCTGAACCCGCTGGATGTGAAGAAGGTGCAGGATGCGGGCGGGGGTCTCGTCGTGATGCCGCACGCCGACCTCGAGGTGGTGCGCGCGGCGCATTGGGCCGATCTGGTCTGCTTCCCGGGCGTCGCGACGCCGACCGAGGCATTCGCCTCGCTCGCGGCGGGCGCCGATGGTCTGAAGGTCTTCCCCGCGGACACCTTCCCTCCGGCCGCGCTCAAGGCATGGCGCGCGGTCTTCGCGAAGGAGATCCCGCTTTTCCCGACCGGCGGCATCGAGCCGGAGACGATGGCCGACTATGTCGCGGCCGGCGCAAGCGGGTTCGGGACTGGCGGCAAGCTCTATGCGCCGGGACGGAGCCTCGATGAGGTGCGCGAGCGCGCGCATGCCTATGTGGCTGCTTGGCGTGCCACACAGGCCGGATAGGAGATCGATGATGGATGGAAGTGCGAGAGTCCTTCCGGTCGATGGGCGTTCCGCCCTGCCTTCGGGTAGTATTCCAGCCCTGGCGACGCCGCTCCACGCGGACGGCAGTCTGGACTGGGAGTCGTTCCGATCGCTGATCGACTGGCATATCGAGGAGGGGACGGACGCCCTTGTTGTCATGGGATCGACCGGCGAGGCCGCGACCATGACGATGGACGAGCATATGGCCGTCATCCGCGCGGCGGTCGTCCATGCCGCAGGCCGTATCCCGATCATCGGCGGGGTGGGCTCCAACGCGACTGCGGCGGCGATCGAGCTGGCGGAAGCCGCGAAGGAGGCTGGCGTCGACGCCGCGCTTTCCGTCGTGCCTTATTACAACAAGCCGACGCAAGACGGACTATACGCGCATTTTCGTGCCATTGCGGAGGCGGTGGATCTTCCGTTCATTCTCTATAACGTGCCCGGCCGCACCATCACCGACCTTGCCGACGAGACGGTGTTGAGGCTGGCCGAGATCCCCAATATCGCCGGTCTCAAGGATGCGACCGGCGATATTGGCCGCGGGATCGCGCTGCTCAGGCGTGTTCCCGAGACATTCGTGATCTACAGCGGCGATGATGAAACCGCTGCGGCTCTGATGCTGCACGGCGCGCATGGCAATATCTCGGTCACTGCCAATGTCATTCCGGCGACCATGCGGAGGCTCTGCGCAGCAGCGCGCATCGGCGATGCTGCAACCGTGCGTTGGATCAGCCGCGTGATCGCGCCGCTCAACAAGGCGCTGTTCGTCGAATCCAATCCCATTCCCGTCAAATGGGCGCTGGGCGAGCTGGGCCGCCTTTCGCCGCACCACCGCCTGCCGCTCACGCCGCTCAGCATCGCGAACCGCGCCCATGTCGGGGCGGCGCTCCGTCTTGCGATCGAGGGAATGGAGGAGGAAGCGCTGGACTATGTCGTATGACGGCTGATGAACCCATTGGGCCGCTGGACGGCACTAGTTATGGCGAACCGGCCCGTCGGTTTCGGATACGGACGGTCGTCTTCGATCTCGACGGCACGCTTGCCGACACGGCGCCGGATCTCACCGATGCGGTCAACGTCATGCTGCGCGCGCTCGGGCGGCGGGCACTGACGGTGGGTGAGGTCCGCGCGATGCTCGGCGATGGTCTTGGGATGCTGACCCGGCGGGCGTTGGGAATGACCGGCCCGATTAGCGAGGCGATCTTCGATGAAGGGTTCGCGCTATTCGCCGCTCATTACGAGGTGCATTTTGCCGATCGCAGCCGGCCCTGGCCGGGCGTGGACAGGGCGCTCTCGATACTCGAGGTCGATGGCGTTCGCCTCGCCATCTGCACCAACAAGCTCGAATATCTGACCCATCCGTTCCTTGCGGCGATGGGGTGGGAGGGTCGGTTCGCCCCCGTGATCTGCGGCGATATGCTTCCCGTGCGCAAGCCCGACCCCGCGCCCTTGCTGGAAGCCATTCGCCAGGCGGGCAAAGGCCCGGCGGCCTTCGTCGGCGACACGAAGGTCGATCTGATGACCGCGCGCGCAGCCGGCGTGCCCTGTCTTCTGATGAACATGGAGGAGGGAGGCCAAGCTTTAGCGGACGCGGCGCCAGGACAGGTGTTCAAGGCCTTTTCGGATTTGCCCAATGCGCTGGCAGCGCTCTGAGGCCGCCGGTGTCATACCAATGGACAGACAGCCGCCATGTACACGGTAGCGAACCCACCGTTCGACCCTATCGCTTTCCACACGGGAATCTACCGCGGCGAGATCTTCAAGTTCGAACGCCTCGCCGCAGTATCCACCTTGATTGCCTTCACGCGCGAGCTGCTTGAGGCGGAGCTTCACCCGTTCGAGCCGCCGCTTATCCATCGTCATTTCGATCAGGCCGGTCAGGTCGAGATGTTCGCCCGATGGGAGAAGGCCTTCAGCGGCTCGCGCGAGGTCCGCGATCTATGGCGCGACCTGTTCGAGGCGGCGGGCTGCGCTCCGGATCGCCTCGCGCGCGACCGTCTCCACCTGCGATTCCAGCCCCATCATGACGCACCGGTCGAAGCGCCCCGCGAGCGCACCACGGCGACGATCGCGTTCCATCGCGACACATGGGGCTCGAACCTCTATGCGCAGACCAACTGGTGGGCGCCAGTCTATCCGATCACCGCCGGCCGCACCTTTGCCTTCTTCCCGGAACTCTGGAATCGGCCGGTCCGCAACACGAGCGCGGATTTCGATCTGAAGGCGGTGCTGGAGCGTTCTCACGCGCTCGGCCGCAACGCGGTCGATGCCGACCAGGCGATCCCTCATCTCGCGGAGGAGATGTCGGGTTGGAAAGCCGCTCCTGTCGTCATCGAGCCCGGCACCGTGATCGCCTTTTCCAGTGCCCATGCCCATGCGGGCGTGGGCAACAGGACCGGCGTGACGCGGATCTCGCTTGAAACCCGCACGATCTGGATCGACGACTTGCTGGCCGGCAGGGGAGCGCTCAATGTCGATGGCCACGCCCGTTGGCAGTCTCCCGGATTGTTTCGGCGCGTCAGCGACGACATGCCGCTCCATCATCTTCTCGGATGCGATCCGGTCATGCCGTTCGACGGCGCTCGGCCGCCAGCGATTTCCATGAAAGACCCCGACATATGATCCAGGCCGCAAAGGGCTCCCCGTCCGATCATGGGCGCGAACGACTGCTGCGCCTTCTGGCCTTGGCGACGTTCATCATTTTCTTCCAGGCCTATATGGTCGCGCCGATCATCCCGACGCTGTCGGTTCGATTTCATGCGCCAGTAGCGGCGACAGGGCTGATCGTCCCAGCCTATTTGATCCCTTACGGGATCGCGACGCTCGCCTACGGCTTGCTCGCGGACCGGATCGGAATCCACAAGGTGATGTATGCGTCGCTCGCCGCGTTCGCGGTCCTGACGATCGCGACCGCATCGGCGCGGTCGATCGAGCAGCTGGCGTTGTGGCGGCTGTTCACGGGCATCGGCGCGAGCGGGGGCGTACCGCTGGCCCTGGCGCTGGTCGGTCGGCTCTATCCCTATGAGCAGCGCGGAAGGGCGCTGGGGTGGATATTTGGCGCGATGGCGGGCGGCATGGCGTTCGGGGCGCCGCTCGGGGCGTTGGTGGTGCCGTCGCTCGGTTGGCAGGGGCTGTTCTTGCTGGTGGGGCTTGCCGGGGTGGCGATCCTGATCGTCCTCTGGCCGAGCCGTCCGTTGATTGCCGGCGCCGCGCAGCCGGTGATGGGGGGGCTTGGCGATGTGCTGCGTGGTTACAAGGCGCTGGTCGGCACGGCGCGCGGAAGCCGCACCTATGGCTATGTCTTCCTCAACTCGATGTTCCATTCCGGCGTTTTTACCTGGCTCGGCGTCTATCTGGAGCAGCACTACGCGATCAGTCCCACGACGGTCGGGCTTGCGCTGCTCGGCTATGGCATTCCCGGTTTCCTTTTCGGTCCCGCCATCGGGCGGGCGGCCGACAGGTGGGGCCGTGCGCGCCTGATCCCGATCGGCCTGCTCGCGGGCGGGTTGGCGGTCGCATTGTTGCTTGCGGAGCCGCCGCTGTTCGCCGTGCCGCTGGTGGCGATGTTGCTGTCGCTTGGCTATGATATGACGCAGCCTTTGTTCGGCGGGATCGTGACGGCACTCGGCGGTCCCCGTGCCGGTCAGGCGATGGGTCTCAACGTCTTCACGCTCTTCATCGGTTTCGGTCTCGGGAGCCTGTTGTTCGGCGCGCTAATTCCGGCCGGCTTCAATCTTGCCTTCGGCTTGTTCCTGGCGGTCGAGCTCATCATCGGGCTGCTGGCATTCCCCGCATTTCGGTCGGAAGTTGCGCTTGGCCGATAAGGATAGCGACTATGATGCCGCCATTAAAGCGGCACCAGTGACACTTTACCGCCGGGTAAAGTGTCATAGCCGACAAATGGGGACTCCGGGTAAATTGGGGGATTCACTTTTCGTTCCGCTTGTGCATGATTCTGGACATGCTCCAGAC
>JAFABD010000100.1 GCA_023426225.1 Pseudomonadota bacterium
GGCGACGACGACCGGCTGCGCGGCCATGTGTGGGAGGCGATGCGGTTCGACCCGCTGGCGCCCGGGCTGCCGCGCGTCGCGCTCGCCGACACGGTGATCGCGCAAGGGACCGACCATGCGACCGCGATCCCCAAGGGCGCGCAGGTGCTGGCGGCCTTTGCCTCGGCGATGATGGACCCGCGCCGCGTCGCCGATCCGCGCCGTTTCGTGGTCGGCCGGCCGGCGAGCGACTATATCCATTTCGGTTACGGGCTGCACGAATGCTTCGGCCGCCACATCAACCATGCGACGCTGCACCGGATGCTCAAGCCGCTGCTCGCGCGCGACGGCCTGCGCCGCGCGCCGGGGTCGGCGGGGCATCTGCGCAAGAATGGCGGCTTTGCCGAACGGCTGGTGGTGCGGTTCGACTGAAGCGCGGGCGGCGCGGAAACGGCGGCGGCACGATCGGGCGGGGGCGGGCCGGGCGGGGGCGGGCGCCCCCGAGGCGATCGGCCGCCCGTGATGCGGGATCAGCCGCCGGCGATGCGGGCGAGCGCCTCGCGATCGAGGATCTTGTAGCTGCGCACGTCGGGCAGGTGGACCACGCCCGAGGTCTTGAGCTTGGTCATGTTGCGGCTGACGGTTTCGATCGTCAGGCCGAGCAGGTCGGCCATCTGCTGACGGGTGAGCGGCAGCTCGACGCGGCCGGTGGTGTCGCAGCCGTTGCGTTCCTCGATCTCGAGCAGCAGGCTGGCGACGCGCTCGCACGCGGTCTTGCGGCCGAGCAGCAGCATCCAGCGGCGCGCGCGGTCGAGTTCGTCGAGCGTGCGCGACAGCAGCGCATGTTCGATCTCGCCATGCTCGCGCGCGAAATTGTCGAACGCGGTGCGGCGGAACACGCACAGCCGCGTGTCGGTGAGCGCGGTGACGCAATGCCCGGTCTTGCTGGCAAAGGGCCGGCCGACGAAATCGCCGGGGAAGGCGAGGCCGAGAATCTGTTCGCGCCCGTCGTCGAGCGAGGCGGTGAGCTTGAGCAGCCCCGAGCGCACGGTGCCGACGACGACCGCGTCGTCGCTTTCCCAGATCAGCGTTTCGCCCCGGCGCAGCAATTCGGTGCGGCCGATGCGGTACATCGTGTCGAGCACCGGATCGCTGAGCGAGGCGCAGATCGCCCGGTCCTTGGCCGAACAGCCGGAACAGCTCTGGTTACGTGCCGGTGCGGTGCCGCCGCCTTCGCGGATCGCGGGCTGAAGGTACATCAATCTTGCCCCCCATGGTCGAGCGCGCCGAGCAGCTCGTGCTGCCGGACGGGCTTTTCCAGAATCGCGTCATAGCCGCACGCCTGCGCGGCCTCGCGCAGCGTCGACGACGGAAAGGCGGTGATGAGCACCGAGCGCCCCTCCCAGCCGTTGCGTTGCAGCGCGCGCAGCACGCCCAGCCCGTCGCTGTCGGGCAGGCGATAGTCGGCGATGAGGCACTTCGCCTCGTTGATCGTGGGATCGGCAAGGAGCGGCGCGGCCGCCGAATAGGACCGGACCTCATAGCCGCGCCCGTGCAGCATCAGGTGCATCGAGCGCCGCACGCCATCATCATCCTCGACCAGGAGGACGCGAGTACGGGGTTCGGAAGACGTATTGTGCATGGGGTGCCTGCTCTGTGTCGGCGGGTCTTGCCCCATCGACCGGGCGGCGTCGTTACGTGAACCTCCGGATTCCGTCGCGACGCCGGGCCCCCCATGGCGGCGGCCCGCCGGCCGCGTCAGGCCTCGCCGCCGTCGAGCCCCGCGGCGAAGGCGATGCGCAGCGCCTCCGACAGGCTGCGCACGCCGAGCTTGCTCATCACATTGGCGCGATGCACCTCGACCGTGCGCGGCGAGATGCCCAGATCATAGGCGATCGTCTTGTTGGGATGGCCGCGGACCAGCCCGCGCAGCACGTCCTGCTCGCGCGGGGTGAGCGCGGCGAGGCGCACCTTGGCCTCCTGTTCCGACGAGGTGCCCTCCTCGAGATGCTGAAGCCGCTGGAACGCGGTTTCGATCGCCTGGAGCAGCGTTGCCTTTTCGAACGGCTTTTCGATGAAATCGACCGCGCCCGCCTTCATCGCGGTGACGGCGGTGTTGATGTCGCCATGCCCGGTGAGCACGATCACCGGCATCGCGACGCCGCGCGCGTTGAGTTCGGCCTGAACCTCGAGCCCGTCCATCAGCGGCATCCGCACGTCGAGCAGGATGCAGCCGGGATCGGCCTGTTTCACATCCTTGAGGAAATCGACCCCCGACGGATACGCCTTTACGTCGAAGCCCGAGGTGCGCAGCATGAAGCCCGCCGAGCGCCGGATCGATTCCTCGTCGTCAACGAGGTGGATAATCCGCTTTTCCGTCATTCGGCTCCTCCGTACCAGCTCCCATGATCGTGAAGTGGAAGATCGTGCCGCCGCCGGCGCGCGGTTCTGCCCAGATCCGCCCCCCATGCGATTCCACGATCGTCCGACAGATCGAGAGACCCAATCCCATGCCGCGCTCCTTCGTGCTGGTAAAGGCCTCAAAGAGCTTGGCGCGCAGCGCGGGCTCGATCCCCGGCCCGGTATCGGCGACCGAAACGCGCACCATGCCGCGCGCATCGGGGGCGGTCGCGACGGTGACGTCGCGCACCGGCGAATGCTCCATCGCGTCGATCGCGTTGCGGACGAGGTTGACGATCACCTGCTGGATCTGGACGCGGTCGCACAGCACGTTGGTGACCTCGGGGTCGAGGTTGAAGAAGGCGCGGACGCCGCGTTCCTTGGCGCCGATGAGCGCGAGGCGGCTGGCCTCCTCGATCAGCTTGGGCAGCACCTCGACATGCTTTTCGACATCGCCGCGCGACACGAAATCGCGCAGGCGGCGGACGATGTTGCCCGCACGCAGCGCCTCCTTGGCCGATTCGTCGATCGCCTCGCGCAGCATCGCGCGATCCTCGGGATCGTCCGAATCGGCGTCGAGCAGGTCGCGCCCCGCCTCGAGATAATTGGCGATCGCGGTGAGCGGCTGGTTGAGTTCGTGCGCGAGCGTCGACGCCATCGTGCCCATCGCCGACAGGCGCGAGACGTGGATCAGTTCGGACTGGAGCTCCTTGAGCCGCAGTTCGGAACGCTGCTTTTCGGTGAGGTCACGGATGAAGCCGGTGAAGATGCGATGCCCCTCGGTGCTCGCCTCGCCGACCGACAATTCCATCGGAAAGTCGGTGCCGTCGCGGCGGCGGCCGACGACGATGCGGCCGATGCCGATGATCCGCCGCTTTCCGGTGGCGAGATAGCGTTCGATATAGGCGTCGTGCCGCTCATGATCGGGGGAGGGCATGAGGATGTTGACGTTGCGGCCGATCACCTCGTGCTCGCCATAGCCGAACAGCCGTTCCGCCGCCGCGCTGAACGACAGGATCGTGCCGCGTTCGTCGATCACGATCATCGCGTCGGGGACGGTCGCGAGGATCGAGCGCAGGTGCAGCGCGCTGCGTTCCATCGAGGTCTCGGCGGCCTTGCGATCGGTGATGTCGTAGAGGACGATGCCGTAGCCGCGCAGCACGCCCTCGTCGGAGCGGATCGTCGTCATCGTCACGTCGGCGAGGAATTCGGACCCGTCCTTGCGCACGCGCCACGTTTCCTCGCGGATGCGGCCGGTATTGGCGGCGCGGGCGAGATCGGCGGCGGCCTTGGCCGCGGCGCCCGGCGGGGGATAGAGCAGCGCGCCGTCGCGCCCCAGAATCTCGTCGCGGCCCCAGCCGATCAGCAGCTCGGCACCGCGGTTCCAGCTTTTGATGTTGCCGTGTTCATCGAGCAGGAACAGCGCGCGATCGGTCGCGCTGTCGACGAAAAGGGCAAGCGTTTCGGCATCCACCGCGCGGCGATCGTTCATCCGCCCGCTTTAGCCGTTTCGCGCGCCGCGTTCGAGCGGGAAAACCCTTAATTTTCGCGTGCTGCGGGCGTTTCCCTGCCACGTCGCCGGACGGCGGCCTGCGCCTCGGCGCCGCGGTGCTCGCTGAGCAGCGCGCTCGACAGCGCGAAGGCGGCGTTGCGCACCTCTTCGAGATGCTCGTAGACGACGCGTTCCTCCATCGTTTCGACGACCGCGTCGAAATGGAGGCTCTTGCTCGAATGCATGTGGAAGGCATCGACCAGATAGCGGTCGAACGCCTGGCGCAGCGCCTGCCACTGGCCGCGTTCCTCGAGCCAGGGCCGCGTCGTCGCCGACGAGGACAGGATCAGCAGCCGCTTGCCCGCCAGCAGCGGATGCGGCTTGCCCGCGGCGAGCGCGCCCGCCCGGAAGCCCGCGCCGAGCACGCGGTCGACATAGCCCTTGATGATCGCGGGCGGCAGTCCGAACCAGATCGGATAGACGAGCACGATCGCGTCGGCGGCGCGCAGCATCTCGAGCTCGGCGGCGACGTCGGGCGAGGTGCCGATATCGTCGCCCGCGCGCTCATCGGCCTTGAGCAGCGGGTCGAAACCCATTGCGTAAAGGTCGCGCAGCATCGGGATCTGGCCGCAATCGCGCACCGCGGCGCAATAGGTTTCCGCGACCGCCCGGTTGAAGCTGGATGCGGACGGATGCCCCAGCACCACCAGGTGACGGATCGACTCCGGATGGGACGGGGGCATCATCTACTCCATCAAACGCAACATCGCTCCTGCAAACGCGCGATCAGCGCGCGAGGAACAGGGGAACGGGACTTTCGGTGAGCAGCCGGCGCGTGACCCCGCCGAAGATCGCCTCCATCACCCGCGCATGGCCATAGCCGCCCATCACCACATAGGCGGGCTTGGCATTGGCGATTTCGCCCAGCAGCATGTCGCTGGTCTTTTCGGTCGTCGCCGGGATGTGGCGCACCACCGGCTCGATCCCGTGCCGCGACAGATATGCCGCACCGTCCTCGGCCGGGGACTTGTGGCTGTTGTCGTGGATCTCGACGAGCGTGACGTTGTTCGCGAGCTTGAGCAGCGGCACCGCCGCCTGAAGCGCTTCCTGCGCCGCCTGCGACCCGTCCCAGGCGACGAGCGCGCGGCCGGTCGCGTCGAAGGCGCGCGCCGCCTCCGGCACCGCGAGCACGGGCGTCTGCGTCCGCTGGAGCAGGTCGCCGGCAATGCCGCGCATGTCGGGATAGGAAATGCCGTCGAGCTGACGGTTGATGACGATCAGGTCGGCCAGGCCGGCATGTTCGCGCAGCGCCTCGGCCGGATCGCCGATCATTTCCTTCCAGTCGTAATTGACGTCTTCGTGCGCCAGCCGTTCGCGGACGCGGGCGCCGTTTTCGCCCTCGCGCGCCCGTTCGTCCGCCAGCAGCAGCGCGGTGCCGCCATTGGGAACATAGTCATCGACCATCACGGGCACGATCGCCACGTCGAGGCAGGTCAGATGACCGTTGAGGGTGCGGGTAAGGTCCAGCGCTGCCTGAAGTCGCGCTTCCTGCCCGGCGTCATCGTGGATCAGCACCAGAACATTCTTCATGGGTCGGCTCCCTGTTCGAAGATGTCGCAAAGCTACGGAGCGGGTGCCGGAGCGAATATCGGGAAATCTACCAAGGAATGCGCGGGGGCGATGCCGGGCGCGGCGAACGGCGATTCATCCGCACGATTTGGCGCGGACCGAACGAATCCAGGCGCTTCACACGGCGCGGCTGAACCGATGCACCGCGCCGTTGCGATAGCCGTCGAACGCGCTGGCCGCGACTCGCGCATAGGTGCGGCCCGACGGGGTGAGCCGGATCTGCCAGCCGTCGAGCGTGAGGAGCTGGGCAGCGGCCAGCCGGCGGAGCAGCGGCAGGCCCGCGGCAAAGGCGGCGGTCGAGCCGCCATGCTGTGCCGCGACCGCCGCGGCGTCGACCGCGCCGTCGCACAGCAGCCGTTCGATCACCGTGCCGCGCATCCGGTCCTCCGCCGAGCGCACGACGCCGCGCACGCCGGTGAGCATGCCGTTGCCCGCCATCATGCGATAGCGGCCGAAATGTTTCTCGTTCTGGACGATCAGCCCGTCGAACAGGCTGATCGACGAGGCGCCGAGCCCGATCACGGTGGCGGCGCGATCGGCGGTGAAGCCCTGGAAATTGCGGCGCAGCGTGCCGTCGCGCGCGGCGACCGCGAGCGGATCGTCGGGGCGCGCGAAATGGTCGAAGCCGACGGGTTCGAAACCCGCCTCGACGAACAGGTCGTGCGCGAGCGCGCTCTGCCAGAACCGCGCCTTGGCATCGGGGAGGATGTGCGGGTCGATCCGCCGCTGACGCGCGATCCGGTGCGGCATGTGCGCATAGCCGAACATCGCGATGCGATCGGGGCGCAGCGACAGCGCGTGCGCGATCGTGCCGGCGATGTCGTCGAGCCGCTGTGCCGGCAGGCCGTACATCAGGTCGAGGCTGATCCGTTCGATCCCGGCCGCGCGCAGCGCGCCGGCGACGCGCGCGACCTGGCGGAACGGCTGGATGCGGCCGATGCGCAACTGGACGTGCGGCGCGAAGGTCTGGGCGCCCAGGCTGGCGCGGTTGATCCCCGCCGCCGCGAGCGCGACCGCGCGATCGGCATCCATGCTGCGCGGGTCGATCTCCACCGCCCAGTCGGCATCGGGCGCGATGTCGAAGCGCAGCCGCAGCGCGCGGGCGATTTCGATCAGATCCTCGGCCGCGAGGACATTGGGGCTGCCGCCGCCAAGATGGACGCTGACGACGCGCCCGCGCATCTGGGCGCCGACCGTCTCGATCTCGCGCAGCAGCGCGTCGCGATAGGCGGCGAGCCGGTCGCCGCGACCGAGCGCGCCGGTGTTGCACCCGCAATACCAGCAGATTTCGTGGCAGAAGGGGATGTGGAGATAGAGCGCGACCGGCGCGTCGGGCGTCACCGAACGCAGCGCCTGCGCCTGATCGGCGGCGCCGACGCCCTCGTGAAACTCGGCGGCCGTGGGATAGCTGGTGTAGCGCGGCGCCGAGCGGTCGGCGAGGTCGGGCAGGAAGCGGTGCATGTCGGCGCCGATCCTCTCCGGCGCGGGGGTGGCGGGCGTTGATCGAGATCAAGGCGGCGGGTCGGGGCAGGGGCAGGATCGCGGCTGTTTCGCAGCGGCAGGAGAGGCCCGTGCTTGCGGTAATCGGCCATTATTATCTGTTTGTTACGGCGGGCGCGATGCTCGTTTTCATGGCGGCGCTCGCCCTTGTCAGCCTGACCGACCGGGCGCGTCCGCAGGACTGAACGGGCAGGTGCCGGGCGGGGCCGATCCCCGCCGTCAGATGACTTCCATGTCGACCTTGTAATGATGCCAGGCAAAGATCGCCGCGGCGCCGCGATGCGGGCGCCACGCCTCGGCCAGCGTGCGCAACTGGCGTTCGGAAGGACGCTCGGCATGGCCGAGCAGCCGCCCCACCTCGATCTGCACCGCCAGGTCGCCCGCGGGCCAGACGTCGGGCCGCCCTTCGGCAAAGAGCAGGTAGATTTCGGCCGACCAGCGCCCGATCCCCTTGATCCGCGTGAGCGCGGCGATCGCCGCCTCGTCATCGGCGGGGAGCGCGGCAAGGTCGAGCCGGCCGCTCGCCACCTCGTCGGCGAGGCTGCGCGCATAGGCGACCTTTTGCCGCGACAGCCCGGCGGCACGCAGCGCTTCGTCCCCGGCGCGGGCGATCGCCGCCGGATCGTCGAGCGCGCCCAGCGCGGCTTCGAGCCGGTTCCAGATCGACTGCGCGGCCGCGACGCTGACCTGTTGCCCGATGATCGTGCGCAGCAGCGTGGCATAGCCGGGCGGACGGTCGCGCGGGGCGGGATAGCCGGCGCGGGCGATTCCCGCAGCGAAGGCCGGTTCGATCGCCGCCAGCGCGTCGAGCGCACGGCGCAGATGGTCGGCGGTCAGCGCCATTCGGACATCCTTGAACATTGACGGGATCGGCGGCAAGGAGAGCCGCGCAACCGGAGGAAAACATGCCCAAGCTCGTCGTCGTCACTCGCGATGGAACCGAACGCACCGTGGAGGGAGAGACGGGGCTGAGCGTCATGGAAGTGATCCGCGATGCCGGCTTCGACGAACTGCTTGCGCTGTGCGGCGGTTGCTGCAGCTGCGCGACGTGCCATGTCCATGTCGACGAAGCCTATCTCGACCGGCTGCCCAAGATGAGCGCCGACGAGGACGACCTGCTCGACAGCTCGGGCGACCGCAACGCGACCTCGCGGCTTTCGTGCCAGCTTCAGTTCGGGCCGGCGCTCGACGGGCTGCGCGTCACCATCGCCGCCGAGGACTGACCGGCGCGGCCGCGCCGCCCCGTTCCCCCGCCCCGGACAGGCCGGGTCCGCCCCGTCGCAGGACGGGGCGCGGGACGCCGGGGGCAGGGCGGGAGCGGCGAACATGGTGGAACAAAATCAGAACTCCGGCCGCTTGGCAAGCCCGGTGCGGCCGGCCGTTCACATCGGCGCGACGCGGAGCATCGCCATCGGTGCGTCGGTGGTGCGCGGCGTGACGTGCCAGCGGATCGTGCGGCCCGCGGGACCGGCGACGGCGCCGTCCTCGTTGTTCTGGCTGACGATTTCGGCGTCGGTGGTGAGCGTGAAAACGCCGTCGATCGTCTTGCCGCTACCGAGGCCGAGCGCCTTGCCGATGCTGGCGGAGGTGTCGGGCGTGCCCATGCCGGACATGCCGGGCGTGCTGCGTCCCCCCTGCTGCGCGAAGCCGGGCGCCTTGACCCGCAGTTGATCCTTGCCCCGCAGCTCGATCGCGAGGAAGGGGAAGATCATCTGGGCGTCCTGATTATAGGGAAAGACGAAGTTGTGCGTCAGCTTTCCCGAAATCGAATAGTCGACATAGAAGACGCCGTCGCCGCGATATTCGACGGTACGATAGCCCGATTCCTTGGCAACCTGTGCCGCGATTTCGCGGAACTGCGCATCCTGTTTCGCCTTTTCATCGGGCGTGAGCGCGAGGTCGGGGGTCTTGCCGGGATTGTTCTTGTCGCCCTTGGCGCTCGCCTCGATCCCCGCGGCGACCGCCTTGCCCATCAGCGCCGACACGTCGATCGCGAGCACCTCGCCCTTGTAGCTGTAGGTGAAGCTGCGGTCGGCGTGGATGACGAGCGCCGATTCGAACTTGCCGGGAAGGAACAGGCACCCCGCGAGCAGCAGCGGGAACAGGCCGAGCGCCACGAGCAGGCGCGTCAATCGCAGGTCGATCGTCACCATTTGCCTCCGTTCGCGGGCGCAGCGCGCCAAGACCCGGCCGAACGGCGCCGTTGCGATGCGAAACGGCGCCGTTCGCGTGACGTTAAGGACGCGTGGCGATGGCGTAAAGCGCGACCGCCGCGGCGTTCGACACGTTGAGGCTTTCGACGCGCGGCGAGATGGGGAGGCGGGCGAGCTCGTCGCAATGCGCCTCGGTATTCTGGCGCATCCCCTCGCCCTCGGCACCGAGCACGAGCGCGACGCGGGCATCGCCCATCACCTCGGCAAGCGTGCCCTTGGCATGGCCGGTGAGGCCGATCCGCCAATAGCCCGCCTCGGCGATCTCATCGAGCGCGCGGGCGAGATTGACGACGCGGACCCACGGCACGACTTCGAGCGTGCCCGAGGCCGAGCGCGCGAGCGCGCCCGATTCGGGCGGCGCGTGGCGATCCTGGGTGACGATGCCGAGCGCGTCGAACGCCGCCGCCGAGCGGAGCACCGCGCCGACATTGTGCGGATCGGTGACCTGGTCGAGCACGAGCAGCGGGCGCCGGTCGCCCGGCGCATTGCCCTGTTCGAGCAGGTCGCCGAGCCAGATCTCCTCGAGCGGGTCGACCTCGGCGACGAGCCCCTGGTGCGGGGCGTCGGCCGTAACGAGCCGGCCGAGATCGGCCGCCTCGGCATAGGTGATCGGCAGCACCGGCGGCAGGTCGAGCGCCGACAGCGCCTCGCGCGTGCCCCACAGCTTGCGCACCACGCGGTTGGGGTTGGCGAGCGCGGCGAGCACCGCGTGACGGCCGTAGAAGCGCGGGCGCGAGGCGGACGCCTGGCTGGGACGATGTCCGGCGCGGCGGGCCATCAGTCCTGATCCCCCGCATCGGCGCCGAACGGATTGGTCGCCGAGGGTTCGGTGGGCAGCGGCAGGCGCGGCAGCGGCTTTTCGGCATTCGCCGCCTCGAGCAGGAAGGCGGCAAGGATCGCCGCGCCCTGGCGCAGATCGGCGGCCTTCAGATGGTCGAAGGTGTCGGCGCTGGTGTGGTGGATGCGGCTGCCATAATCGAGCGGATCCTGGATGAACTGGAACGCCGGGATGCCGACCGCCGAGAAGAACACATGGTCGGTGCCGCCGACGCTGCGGATCGCGACGGTATCGGCGCCCATCGACGCGAACGGGGCGAGCCAGTTGCGGAAGATCGGCACCACGCCCGGATTGCGTTCGGCGTTGATCCCGCGGATGCGCCCCGAGCCGTTGTCGAGGTTGAAATAGGCCGACAGCTTGCCGTGATCGGCCAGCGGCGTGATCGGCCAGCGGTTCGACCAGCCGTAGAAGCCCGCGAGCCCCGTCGTCGGCTGGCCCGGCTTGCGCTGGCGCGTGGCGACATGCTGTTCGACATAGGCCATCGAGCCGAGCAGGCCCTGTTCCTCGCCCGCCCACAGCGCGAAGCGGATCGTGCGGCGCGGGCGCACGCCCATCTTCTGAAGGATGCGCGCGGCTTCCATCACCATCGCGACGCCGGCGCCGTTGTCGGCCGCGCCGTCGCCGGCGACCCAGCTGTCGAGATGCGCGCCCGCCATGACATAGGCGCCGCTGCGGTCGCTGCCCGGAATATCGGCGAGGATGTTGTAGGCGCGCGTGTCGCCATCCTCGAAATGGACGACATTTTCGAGCTCGACCACCGGCGCGGGGCCGGTGCGCGCGAGGCGGGCGAGGCGGCGATAATCCTCGGCGGCGAGTTCGACGCCGGGCACCTGCTGCGTCTCGCCGACCCCGAACAGATAGCCGGTGCCGTGGACGAGCTTGCCGTCGCGCGCCGACTGGGTGGCATAGGCGACCGCGCCCTCGGCCTTCAGAAAGGCGTCGAGCTTGGCCGAGAAGTCGAGCCGCTTGATCCGGCGATCGGTCGCGCCCGGATCGTAGCTCGGCTGTTCATAGCTGTCGAAGCGCTTGAGATCGTCGGCCGACCAGCGGCGGAAGGGCGCGTCGCCCGGTTCCGAGCCGTCGTCGGGGCGCGAGATCATCACGATGCGGCCGTTGAGCTTGCCGCGATAGCGCGCGAAATCGGCGGGGCTGGCGATCGGCGCGACGATGACGGGCGCGCTGACGCGGCCCGGCGTCGCGGGCGTCCAGGCGATCGGGATCGCGGTGAGCGCGACCGCGCGCGGGCTGACCATGCGCGCGCTCGACCGTTCGATCCACCAGCCGCGGCCGAAATCGAACCCCTCCTTGTGGACGTTCTGGAGCCCGTAGTCGCGGAAGCGCTGGAGCGTCCACGCCTCGGCCGCGCGCATCCCCGGCGAATTGGTGAGGCGCGGGCCGATCACGTCGCTGAGATGCTGGGCAGTCTGCATCACCTCCGAATGGTTGAAACCTTCGTCGAGGATGCGCGTCACCGCGGTCGAGTCGATCGTCTGGGCGGCGAGCGGCGCTGAAAGCAGCGCGGCGGCGGCAATGCCGGCGAAAAGGCGCATGAGACTCCCTGAAAATCCGTTGTTTGTATGGGGGGCGAGGCTATGCGCCCAAAAACTTGCGCGCAAGGCGTTGACAGCCCCGGATCGCTGAGGCATTGGGCCGCCTCCGCTCGACGCGGCGACCTGGGGACAGGTGGCCGAGTGGTTAAAGGCAGCAGACTGTAAATCTGCCGGGCTTCGCCCTACGCTAGTTCGAATCTAGCCCTGTCCACCACGCCGCGTCGAGCGCGACCCCATCCGAAAAGCGACAGACTGGACAGCCCGCAGCAGCGTCGGCGTCGTTGTCGTGCGGTCGGTTTTCGTGCGGCGGCCGTTGTCGTGCGGCAGCATTTTTTGTCGATTTCCGATTGTCGGCCGCGCCGCGGTCGGCCCCCGTGCGGCGCACGGGCCGGTGCGGCGGGGCAGGCCCCGGCCGCACCGGCACCGCGTTCAGAACACCGCCGCGACGAGCTGGCGGAACGCGTCGGCGCGGTGGCTCATCGCGTGCTTGGCCGCCGGGTCCATCTCGCCGAAGCTCTGTTCGTGGCCGAGCGGCACGAACACGGGATCATAGCCGAAGCCGTGATCGCCGCGCGGCGGCCAGACGAGCGTGCCGTCGACGCGCCCTTCGAACCATTCGACATGCCCGTCGGGCCAGGCGAGCGCGAGCGCGCAGACGAAGTGCGCGGTGCGCGGCGTGCCCGGCGGCAGCGCGGCGAGCGCGTCCTCGACCTTGCGCATCGCGAGCGCGAAGTCCTTGTCCGGCCCCGCCCAGCGCGCCGAGAAGATGCCCGGATCGCCGCCGAGCGCATCGACGCACAGGCCGCTGTCGTCGGCGAGCGCGGGCAGCCCCGACAGGTCGGCGGCCTGCAGCGCCTTGAGCTCGGCATTGGCGACGAAGGTGGTGCCTGTCTCTTCGGGTTCGGGCAGGTCGAGATCGGCCGCCGACACCGGCTCGATGCCGTAGGCGCCGAGCAGCGCGCGGATTTCGCGCACCTTGCCCGGATTGTGGCTGGCGATCACCAGCCGTCCGGGCGCGAGCTTGCGGATCGCCTGGGGCGGCGTGGCGTCGTCGGCGGCGCTCATCCGACGGCCTTTCGCTGCGCCTCGAAGATCTGCGTGCAGCCGATCCGCGCGAGGCGGAGCAGGCGGAGCAGCCCTTCCTCGTCATAGGTCGCACCCTCGGCCGTGGCCTGCGCCTCGGCGATGTTGCCGTTGGCGAGCAGCACGAAGTTCGCGTCCGCATCGGCGGCCGAATCCTCGGGGTAATCGAGGTCGAGCACCGGCGTGCCCTGATAGATGCCGCAGCTCACCGCCGCGACTTGCGTGGTGATCGGATCGACGGTGATCGCGCCGTCGGCCATCAGCTTGTTGACCGCCAGGCGCAGCGCCACCCAGGCGCCCGAGATCGCCGCAGTGCGCGTGCCGCCGTCGGCCTGGAGCACGTCGCAGTCGAGCGTGATCTGGCGCTCGCCCAGCTTCTTGAGGTCGGTGACGGCGCGCAGCGAGCGGCCGATCAGCCGCTGGATCTCCTGCGTGCGGCCCGACTGCTTGCCCTTGGCCGCCTCGCGCTGGCCGCGCGTGTGCGTCGCGCGGGGGAGCATGCCGTATTCGGCCGTCACCCAGCCTTCGCCCTTGCCGCGCAGGAAGGGGGGCACGCGTTCCTCGACGCTGGCGGTGACGAGCACGCGCGTGTCGCCGAAGCCGATCAGCACCGACCCCTCGGCATGACGCGTGAAATGGGGGGTGATGGTGATGGCCCGCATTTCGTCGGGCGCGCGACCGGATGGGCGCATTGGGGAATCTCCATGAAAAGCCTTAAGCCCTGCCCGTAGACGCTGGCGCCGCCATGCGCCAGTATCGCCGCCCCGGCGACGGGCGGAAAGCGGGAAGGGAGCGACGTGCAGGCGAAGGCGGCAGGACGGAAATGGGCAGCGGCAGGCGCGCTGGCGATGCTGGCGGCGGTGGGCGGCTGTTCGCGCGGCGAACGTCCGGCGCCCGGCCCCGTGCGGGTGACGCAGCCCGAGCGCATCACCTATGAAACCGGGCCGTGCATGGGGGCGTGCCCGGTCTATCGCCTGACGATCCAGCCCGACGGCACGGGCATGTTCACCGGCATCCGCCACACCGCGCAGACGGGCAGTTTCGCGATCGCGGCGACCCCTGCGCAGGTGCGCGCCTTTGCCGAGGCGCTCGCCCCCTATCGTCCCGCGAGAGGCGACCGCCGCATCGTGCCCGGATCGCCCGAATGCAGCCAGGTGGCCACCGACCAGCCGAGCCTGACGATCCGCTGGAGCGGCGGCGCGGGCGGCGATCAGCGGCTGGAATATTATCGCGGTTGCGACATGGCGGCGAACGCGGCGATGGCCGAGGCGCTGGCCGGCGCACCCGCGCTGCTGCCGATCGCGGCGCTGATCGGCGAGGGGCAATGAGCGCCGCCGCGGCGACGCGATCATCGGCCGTCGGTTGCGGCGGCCCCGTTGTGGCGGCGGCGCTGCGCGCTAAATAGCATCGCATGATGACGCCGCCGATCCATGAGCTGACCGATCGTGCCCGTGACGTGTTCCGGATTGTCGTCGAATCCTATCTGGACACCGGCGCGCCCGTTGGATCGCGCACGATTTCGAAGATTTCGGGGCTGAACCTGTCGCCCGCGTCGATCCGCAACGTGATGCAGGATCTGGAGGAACTGGGGCTGCTCGCCGCGCCGCACACGAGCGCGGGGCGGATGCCGACCGACAGCGGGCTGCGCCTGTTCGTCGACGGGATGATGCAGGCGAACGAGCCGTCGGCCGAGGAACGCGCCGCGATCGAGGCGCGCGCGGGGCAGGGCGGGCCGGTGGAGGACGCGCTGGCCAACACCACCGCGACGCTTTCGGGACTGTCGGCATGCGCCGGGCTGGTGCTGGTGCCCAAGGCCGAGCCGGTGCTGCGCCAGGTGAGCTTCGTCCCGCTGAGCCGCGACCGCGCGCTGACGGTGCTGGTCGGCGTGGACGGATCGGTCGAGAACCGCGTGATCGAGCTGCCCGCCGGGATCGACCCGCTGGTGCTGCAGCAGGCGGCGAATTTCATGAGCGCGACGCTGGGCGGGCTGACGCTGAGCGCGGCGCGCGAGCGGATCGAGCGCGACCTCAACGCGCATCGCGCCGCGCTCGATTCGGCCGCAGCGACGCTGGTGCAGCGCGGGCTGGCGGTGTGGAGCGAGGACGGCAACCGCCGCCCCGTGCTGATCGTGCGCGGCCAGGCGCACCTGCTCGACGGCACCGCGGCGGAGGATCTGGACCGCGTGCGCCAGTTGCTCGACGAGCTGGAGGACAAGGAAGAGATCGCGCGGCTGCTCGACAGCGCGCGCGAGGGCGAGGCGACGCGCATCTTCATCGGATCGGAGAACAAGCTGTTCGCGTTGTCGGGATCGTCGGTGATCGCCAAGCCGGTGCGCGCGCTCGACGGGCGCGTGGTGGGCGTGGTGGGCGTGATCGGCCCCACCCGGTTGAACTATGCGCGCGTCGTACCCATGGTGGATTTCACGGCGGCCACCTTGGCCCGGTTACTAGCCTGAAGTACGAACGGAAGATGATGTCGAACGAACAGACCCCGAGCAGCGCCGAGCTGGACAACAACGCGCAGACCGCCACGGCCGAAGCCGAGGCCGCGCCCCAGGCGGATGCGGCGGCCAAGCTGGCCGAGATGGAGGCGCAGCTGGCCGAGGCGCGCGCGGCCGTGCTCTATGCCCAGGCCGAGACGCAGAATGTGCGCCGCCGCGCCGAGAAGGAGGCGCAGGACGCGCGCGTCTATGCCGCCACCGCCTTTGCCCGCGACGTGCTGTCGGTGGCGGACAATCTTGCCCGCGCGCTGATGGCGATCCCGGCCGAGCTGCGCGAGGACGAGAAGCTGAAGGGACTGGTCGCCGGGATCGAGGCGACGGGGCGCGAGCTCGAATCGGTGTTCGGGCGGCACGGCATCTCGAAGCTGGCGGCGCTGGGCGAGATGCTCGACCCCAATCGCCACCAGGCGATGATGGAAGTGCCGAGCGCCGACGCCGAGCCGGGCACCGTCGTCCAGGAAATCCAGTCGGGCTACATGATCAAGGACCGGCTGTTGCGCCCCGCGCTGGTGGGCGTGGCGAAGAAGCCCGACTGATCCGCCGATCGTCCCCGCGCCGCGGACGGGCATGTCGCCCGCCGCGCGCCTGCCGCGGGTGGGGGCGTCCCGTTTTTGCCCCGTTTTTGCATCGCGTGCGGGCGAGCGGCGCTTGACCTTTGCGCCCCGCGCGACCATTTGCGTCCCCCGGACGCGGAACCCCGCGCCCTTTTTCCACAACCCCCGAGAGGGTCATGTCCAGCAACGACCATAGTCGATCGACCGTGCCGTTCCGGGCACCCGCGCCGCGCCGCTGACCCCCTTGCCGGAGTTGGCCTCGCGTCCCGGCCCGGAGCGGCCGGTCGACAGCGAGGTGTACGATGAATGCAGCGATCCGCTTTTTCGCCGATCTGCGCCGCCTGGGCGGCGTGGGCCGCGATCCCAACACCCTTTTCGATGAACGGCTGAGCTTCGGCGAGCGGCTGGCCGACCGGGTCGCCGCGGTCGGCGGCTCGTGGTCGTTCATCATCGGCTTCACGCTGTTCCTGCTCGCCTGGGCGGCGATCAACACGGTGGTGCTGGCGCGCCACGCCTTCGACCCCTTTCCCTTCATCTTCCTCAACCTGATGCTGTCGATGCTGGCCGCGTTGCAGGCGCCGATCATCATGATGAGCCAGAACCGCCAGGCGGCGAAGGACCGGTTCGAGGCGCGGCTGGATTACGAGACCAACCAGCGCGCCGAGGCGCAGATCGACCATCTCCACGCCAAGATCGACGCGCTCACCGCCGAGATCGCGCTGCTGGTCGCCGAAAGCGAGCGCCGCCGGGCGGGGTGAACCCGGCTGGCGCGCCCGCGCGCCAGCGCGTATCGCTGGAACCATGCCCGGTCGCTTCGATTCCGTCCCCAACCGCCGCGCCATCATCAACCGGCGCGAGATCGCCGATCGCCTGGCCGCGATCGACGGCACCGATCCCACCGCATTGCGTCGCGCCGCGACCGCGACGCTGAAGGCCGCGCTCGACGCCGGCCAGGCCGAGATCGCGCGGCGGCTGGCCGAGCATCCGTCGCGCGGGATCGAGACCGCGGCGGCGGGCGCGTTCCTGATCGACCAGCTGCTGCGGCTGTTGTGGGACTTCACCATCGACCGGCTGCACCCCAACCCCAACCCCACCGCCGCCGAGCGGATGACGCTGATCGCGGTGGGCGGCTATGGCCGCGGCGAGATGGCGCCGCATTCGGACATCGACATCGGTTTCCTGACACCGTGGAAGGTCACGGGCTGGTGCGAGCAGGTCATCGAATCGATGCTCTATGCGCTGTGGGACATGCGGCTGAAGGTCGGCCATTCGTCGCGCTCGCTCGACGAGATGGTGCGCGAGGCGCGTGCCGACGTGACGGTGCGCACCGCGCTGATCGAAGCGCGCTATGTGTGGGGCGACACCGGGCTGTACGACGAGGCCGCCGCGCGCTTCAAGGCGGAGGTCCAGCACGACACGGCGCGCGCGTTCATCGCCCAGAAGCTGGAGGAGCGCAACGCGCGCCACAAGCGGATGGGCGACAGCCGGTACGTCGTCGAGCCCAATGTGAAGGAAGGCAAGGGCGGGCTGCGCGACCTCCACACGCTGTTCTGGATCGGCAAATATGCCTATCATGTCGGCGAGCCCGCCGAGCTGGTGGGCGCGGGGCTGCTGACCGCCGACGAATATCGCCAGTTCCGCCGCGCCGAGAACTTCCTGTGGGCGGTGCGGTGCCACCTCCACATCCTGACCGGCCGTGCCGAGGACCGGCTGACCTTCGACGTCCAGCGCGAGATCGCCGAGCGGATGCGCTATGCCGACCGGCCGGGCAAGTCGAAGGTCGAGCGGTTCATGCAGTTCTACTTCCTTCAGGCGAAGGTGGTGGGCGACCTGACCGGCGTGTTCCTGGCGCATCTGGACGAGAAGTTCGCCGCGCGCGGATCGCGCTTCGGCTTTCCGCAACTGTTCCGCCGGCCGCGCAAGCTGAAGGGATTCCGGCTCGACCGCCAGCGGCTCGCGCTGCCGCATGACGGGTTTTTCCGCGACGATCCGGTGCGGCTGATCGAGCTGTTCCAGCTTGCCGACCTGCACGGGCTGGAGATCCACCCGCTGACGATGCGCGCGGCGGCGCGCGACGCCAAGCTGGTCGACGACGTCCGCACCGATCCGCGCGCCAACGCGCTGTTCCTCGACGTGCTCACCAGCCCGCGCGACCCCGAGACGGTGCTGCGCTGGATGAACGAGGCGGGGGTGTTCGGCCGCTTCGTTCCCGATTTCGGCCGCGTCGTCGCGCAGATGCAGTTCGACATGTACCACCATTACACGGTGGACGAGCATTCGATCCGCGCGATCGGGCTGCTCAACCGGATCGAGAAGCGCGAGCTGAAGGATGACCACCCGGTCGCCACCGAGATCATGCACCAGATCGTGTCGCGCCGCGCGCTGTACGTCGCGGTGCTGCTTCACGACATCGCCAAGGGGCGCGGCGGCGACCATTCGGTGCTGGGCGCCGAAGTCGCCGAGCGGCTGTGCCCGCGCTTCGGGCTGACCCCCGCCGAGACCGAGGCGGTCGCGTGGCTGGTGCGCCACCACCTGCTGATGGCGGCGACGGCGTTCAAGCGCGACCTCGCCGATTTCAAGACGATCCTCGATTTCGCCGAGCAGGTGCAGAGCCCCGAGCGGCTGCGCATGTTGCTGGTGCTGACCGTCGTCGACATCCGCGCGGTGGGACCGGGGGTGTGGAACGGATGGAAGCGCCAGCTGCTCGGCGACCTGTACGAGGCGGCCGAGGAAGTGCTGCGGCTGGGCCACAAGCAGAAGGGACGCAGCGAGCGCATCGCCGCCAAGCAGGCCGCGCTCGCCGAGCGGCTGGGCTGGACGCCCGCGCGGATCGAGGCGCTGAAGAAGCGGCTGACCGACGCCTATTGGATCGCCGAGCCCGTCGACGTGCTCGAACGCAACGCACGCCAGATCGACGCCGCCGACGGCGCGCCGCTGACGATCGAGGCGGCGATCGACAAGGAACGCGGCGCCACGCTCGTCACCGTCTATGCCGCCGACCATCCGGGCCTGTTCTATCGCATCGCGGGGGCGATCCATGTCGCGGGAGCGAACATCATCGACGCGCGCATCCATACGACGCGCGACGGCATGGCGCTCGACAATTTCCTGGTGCAGGACCCGCTGGGCCGGCCGTTCGACGAGGCCGACCGGATCGAGCGGCTGAAGGCGGCGATCGCCGACGCGCTCGCCAACCGCGCCAAGCTGACCGAACGGCTGAAGACGCGGCCGCTGCCGCGGCTGCGCGCCGATGCGTTCCCGATCGAACCCAATGTGCTGATCGACAGCAAGGCGTCGAACCGCTTCACCGTCGTCGAAGTCAATGCACGCGACCGGCCCGCGCTGCTCTATCACCTGGCGCATGTGCTGTTCCAGGCGAAGGTGACGATCCATTCGGCGCACGTCGCCACCTATGGCGAGCGCGCGGTCGATACTTTCTATCTGACTGACCTGATTGGTGATAAGATCGTTTCCGCGTCGCGGTTGCGGACGATCGAACGACGCCTGCTGGAGGCAGCGGCCGGGGAGGAGACGACCCAGGCGGCCTGAACCGGGGAGGGACGACGGATGGGCGTGACCGGACTGGGCGGCATCTTCTTTCGCGCGAACGACCCCGACGAGCTGAAGAGCTGGTATCGCGAGATGCTGGGCGTCGGCGGCGGGTGCGGGACCGATGCCGCGGGCGAATCGAGCGACTGGTCCTGGTTTCCCGAAAGCGCGGGGCCGATCGTGTTCGAGCCGTTCCGCCGCGACAGCGACTATTTCGCAGCCGACAAGCCGTTGATGCTCAATTTCCGCGTGCGCGACCTCGACAGCCTGCTCGAGCAGCTCAACGCCGCCGGCGTGGCGGTGACGACCAACCCCGACTGGGATGCGCCGGAAATGGGGCGCTTTGCCCGCATCCACGATCCCGAGGGCAATCCGATCGAATTGTGGGAGCCGCCCGCGTCCGACGCGGACTGACCGCCGCCGACGGACCGGCGCCGGAGGGGCAGCGGCGTTGCCGCGCCCGGCGCCCCGATTCGCGCGGCCGCAGCGGGGCAGGGCCGCGATGCGAAGGTCCGCATGCAAAAGGGCCTGATGCAAAAGGGGCGCCGCGGCCATCGCCGGAGCGCCCCTGTTCGCAAGTCCCGATGCGTCGGGAAAGGCCGCGCTTATTTGGGCGCGAGCACCATCAGCATCTGACGGCCTTCCATGCGCGGATAGCTTTCGACCTTCGCGACTTCGGCGGCATCCTGCTGGACGCGGTGAAGAAGCTGCATGCCGAGCTGCCCATGCGAAAGCTCACGACCGCGGAAGCGCAGCGTGACCTTGACCTTGTCGCCTTCGCCGATGAACTTGTGGATCGCCTTCATCTTGACGTCATAGTCATGGTCGTCGATGTTCGGGCGCATCTTGATCTCCTTGATCTCCTGCGTCCGTTGCGTCTTGCGCGCAGCATTGGCCTTTTTCTGGGCCTCATACTTGAACTTGCCGACGTCCAGAAACTTGGCGACGGGCGGATCGGCGTTGGGCGACACCTCGACCAGGTCGAGACCGACCTCGCGCGCCTGCTCCATCGCCTCGCGCGTGTACATCACGCCGAGATTGTCGCCATTCTCGTCAATCACCCGAACCTTGGGCGACTGGATGAATTCGTTGAACCGCGGTCCGTTGAGCGGCATCTGCGGCGCCATCGGGCGCCGGGACATGGGAGGACGTATAGGACTTGCTCCTGTGCGTTATTGCCTATTCGTGCGCATAATAACGCGATTGCGCGCGTTACGGTAGCCCGCTGCAACAAATTGCGCGGAAAAACCCGCGGGCGTGGCGCCTGCGCAACCAAGGGACAGGCAGACTATATCGGCGCGGAACGGCGCCGGCGCAAGGGGAAGGACGCGGGCGCCCCTCCCCATGGCGGGGGAGGGGCGGGAATCAGGCGAGATCGGGTGCGGTCGCCTCGGTCGTGAGCCGCGCGATCGCCTCGTCGAGCGAGAGCATCGTCTGCCCCTGGCTGCCGAGCACGCGCAGCGCGACGGTGCCTTCCTCCGCCTCGCGCTTGCCGACGACGAGCAGGTTGGGAACCTTGGCGAGCGAGTGTTCGCGCACCTTGTAGTTGATCTTCTCGTTGCGCAGGTCGCTCTCGACGCGGATGCCCGCGGCCTTGAGCCTGGCTACCGCCGCGCGGGCATAATCGTCGGCGTCGGACACGATCGTCGCGACCACCGCCTGTACCGGCGCGAGCCAGGTCGGCAGCTTGCCGGCGAAATGTTCGATCAGGATGCCGATGAAGCGTTCGTAGGAGCCGAAGATCGCGCGGTGGAGCATCACCGGGCGATGGCGCTCGCCATCCTCGCCGATATAGGCGGCATCGAGCCGTTCGGGCAGCACGCGGTCCGACTGGATCGTGCCCACCTGCCAGGTGCGGCCGATCGCGTCGGTGAGGTGCCATTCGAGCTTCGGCGCATAGAAGGCGCCTTCGCCGGGCAGCTCTTCCCAGCCATATTCGGGCGTGGCGAGACCGGCGGCGACCACCGCGTTGCGCAGCTCGTTCTCCGCCTTGTCCCACATCTCGTCGGTGCCGAAGCGCTTTTCGGGACGAAGCGCGAGCTTGATCGCGTAGGTGAA
>JAFABD010000113.1 GCA_023426225.1 Pseudomonadota bacterium
GGCCATAGCCGTTGGCCTTCACCGCCGCGCCGCACGCCGCCGCGCCGCTCAGCCGTTGCAGGTGCCGCCAGTTCGAAACGAGCGCCGCGCCGTCGAGGCGCAGCCGAAGGGGGGAGTCCGTCATCCGGCGAGGGTTAGAACCATTGCGCCCGCGCCAAAACCCCTTTCCTGCGCGCGCCCGGATGCAGCGGGTGCAACGCGCGCGCGCCGCTCAATCGAGGTTGGGGCGCAACCAGCGCTCGGCCTGCTCGACGCTCACGCCGCGCCGCGCCGCATATTCCTCCAGCTGGTCGCGCCCGATCCGCGCGACGCCGAAATATTCGGCCTGCGGGTGCCCGAAGTAAAAGCCGGAGACCGCCGCCGTCGGCAGCATCGCAAAGCTCTCGGTCAGCGTGATTCCCGTGCGGCGATGCGCGTCGAGCAGGTCGAACAGCACCGGCTTCAGGCTGTGGTCGGGGCAGGCGGGATAGCCGGGCGCCGGCCGGATGCCGCGATATTGCTCGCGGATCAGCGCGGCATTGTCGAGCTGCTCGCCCTCGGCATAACCCCATAGCGAGGTCCGCACATATTGGTGCAGCCGCTCGGCGAACGCCTCGGCCAGCCGGTCGGCCAGCGCCTTCAGCAGGATATCCGAATAATCGTCGATCGCGGCCTTGAACCGCGCCAGGTGCGGTTCGATCCCGTGGATCGACACCGCAAAGCCGCCGATCCAGTCGCCGTCGCGATCGATGAAGTCGGCCAGGCACATGTTCGCCCGCCCCTCGCGCTTGGCGATCTGCTGACGCAGGAAGGGCAGCCGCACCGAATGGTCGCTGTCGGCATGGACGACCACATCGTCGCCGTCGCGGCGGCACGGCCACAGCCCGGCAACGCCGCGCGCGGTCAGCCATTTTTCGGCGATCAGCGTGTCGAGCATCTTCAGCGCATCGGCATAGAGCGAACGCGCACTGTCGCCGACGACGGCATCGTCGAGGATCGCGGGGAAATTGCCCGCCAGCTCCCAGGCGCGGAAAAAGGGCGTCCAGTCGATATAGCTGCGCAGGTCGGCCAGGTCCCAGTCGGGAAAGTCGTGCACGCCGGGCATCAGCGGCCGCCGCGGCTTCAGCGCCATGTCGGCCTCGAAACCGTTGTCGCGCGCCTTGTCGATCGGCACCAGCTCGCTCTGCCCCTTGCCCTCGCGCGCGGCGCGCACCTGGGCATATTCGTCGGCGACCTTGGTGACATAGGGGTCGTGCTGCGTGTCCGAAACCAGCGCGGTCGCCACGCCCACCGCACGGCTGGCGTCGAGGACATGGACGACCGGGCCGGTATAGGCCGGATCGATCTTGAGCGCGGTGTGAACGCGGCTCGTCGTCGCCCCGCCGATCAGCAGCGGCATCGTCATGCCCGCGCGCTGCATTTCCTCCGCCACGGTCACCATCTCGTCGAGGCTGGGGGTGATGAGGCCCGACAGGCCGATCATGTCGGCGTCGTTCTCGTTCGCGGCCTTCAGGATGTCGGTCCACGGCACCATCACGCCCAGGTCGACCACCTCGAAGCCGTTGCACTGGAGCACGACGCCGACGATGTTCTTGCCGATGTCGTGGACGTCGCCCTTCACCGTGGCGAGCACGATGCGGCCCTTGGCCTTGGCGCCCGCCTCCTTCTCCGCCTCGATGAAGGGGAGCAGGTGCGCGACCGCCTTTTTCATCACGCGCGCCGATTTCACCACCTGCGGCAGGAACATCTTGCCCGATCCGAACAGGTCGCCGACGACGTTCATCCCGTCCATCAGCGGCCCCTCGATCACCTCGATCGGCCGCCCGCCGCGTGCCGCCACCGCCGCGCGGCATTCCTCGGTATCCTCGACGACATGCGCGTCGATGCCCTTGACCAGCGCATGCTCCAGCCGCTTCTCGACGGGCCAGCTGCGCCATTCGGCCGCCTGCTTCTCCGCCACGGCATCGGTGCCGCGATATTTCTCGGCCAGCGCGACCAGCCGCTCGCCCGCCTCGGGATCGCGGTTGAGTACCACGTCCTCGCACGCCTTGCGCAGCTCGGGGTCGATCGCGTCATAGACGTCGAGCTGGCCGGCATTGACGATCGCCATGTCCATGCCCGCGGGGATCGCGTGGTAGAGGAACACGCTGTGCATCGCCCGGCGCACCGGCTCGTTGCCGCGGAAGCTGAACGACAGGTTCGACAGCCCGCCCGAGATATGGACGTGCGGGCAGCGCTTCTTGATCTCGCGGCACGCCTCGATGAAGTCGACGCCGTAATTATTGTGCTCCTCGATGCCGGTCGCGACCGCGAACACGTTGGGATCGAAGATGATGTCCTCGGGCGGAAAACCGATGCCCGTGAGCAGCTTGTAGGCGCGCTCGCAGATCTCGACCTTGCGCGCTTGCGTGTCCGCCTGGCCGGCCTCGTCGAACGCCATCACGACCACGGCCGCGCCATAGGCCATGCACTTGCGGGCGTGCGCGAGGAACGCTTCCTCGCCTTCCTTCATGCTGATCGAATTGACGATCGGCTTGCCCGAAACGCACTTGAGCCCCGCCTCGATCACGTCCCATTTCGAGCTGTCGATCATCACCGGCACGCGGGCGATGTCCGGCTCGGCGGCGATCAGCTTGAGGAAGGTGGTCATCGCCTCGACCGCGTCGAGCAGGCCCTCGTCCATGTTGACGTCGATCACCTGCGCGCCGTTCTCGACCTGCTGGCGCGCGACCTCGACCGCGGCGGTATAGTCGCCGGCCATCACCAGCTTCTTGAATCGGGCCGATCCGGTGACGTTGGTGCGCTCGCCGACATTGACGAAGTTGGTGGAGGAAGGCGTGGTCATGCTCTCGGGTTCTTCTTCGATCCGCCCCGGCTCGGGACGGGTGTTGGCGCTTCGGTCCGGCTCCCTGCCTCGCGACGGGGAGGATTCAGGCGACTAGGCCGCCATCGTGAACGGCTCGAGCCCCGCCAGCCGCGTGCGGACTTCGGGTGTCGGGATGACGCGCGGCGGCAGCCCCTGCACGGCGCGCGCGATCGCGGCGATGTGCGCCGGGGTCGATCCGCAGCATCCGCCCAGGATGTTGACCTGTCCGGCATCGGCCCATTCCTTCACCAGCGCCGCGGTCCGCTCGGGCAGCTCGTCATACTGGCCCAGCTCGTTGGGCAGCCCGGCATTGGGATAGACCATGATCAGCGTGTCGCAGATCGCCGACAGCGTCTTGACGTGCGGGCGAAGCTGCTCGGCCCCGAACGAGCAGTTGAGCCCGATCGTCACCGGCCTGGCGTGGCGCACCGCGTGCCAGAACGCCTCGACCGTGTGGCCCGACAGGTTGCGGCCCGACAGGTCGGTGAGCGTCATCGACAGCATGATCGGCAGGTCGCGGCCCAGCGCCTCGCCCGCCTCGATCGCCGCCATGATGCCGGCCTTGGCGTTGAGCGTGTCGAACACCGTCTCGATCAGGATGAAGTCGACGCCGCCTTCGACCAGCGCGTCGATCTGCTCGCGATACACGTCCTTCAGCGTGTCGAAGTCGATCTCGCGATAGCCGGGATCGTTGACGTCGGGCGACAGCGACAGCGTCTTGTTCGTCGGGCCCAGCGCGCCGGCGACGAAGCGCGGGCGGCCGTCTTTCGCCTCGAACTCGTCGGCGATGCTGCGCGCGAGCTTCGCGCTCTCGATGTTGATCTCGCGCACCAGATGCTCGGCGCCGTAATCGGCCTGGCTGATCCGGTTGGCCGAAAAGGTGTTGGTCTCGGCGATGTCGGCGCCCGCCTCGAAATAGGCACGGTGGATGCTCGCCGGCACCTCGGGCTTGGTCAGCGCGAGGATGTCGTTGTTGCCCTTCTGGTCGCGCGCGAGCCCCAGATCGCCCGCATAGGCGGCCTCGTCGAGCTTCCAGCGCTGGATCTCGGTGCCGAAGGCGCCGTCGGTGATCAGGATGCGCTTGGCGGCTTCGGCCAGCAGTTTCTCGCGTGCAGTCATGTTTCGTCTCTCGATCCTCCCCGGTCCGGGGAGGGCGGCCATTCGCGTGCGCGAAGGGTGGAGGGGGCCCTCCGCTGGATTCATCGCCGGTGGAGGGCCCCCTCCACCGCGCCTCCCGTTTCCGGGAAGGCCCTGTTCACGCCGCCGCCGCAGCCCCCGCCGCGCCGGGACGCAGCCCCAGCAGGTGACAGATCGCGTAGCTCAGCTCGGCCCGGTTGAGCGTGTAGAAGTGGAACTGGCGCACCCCGCCGGCATAGAGCTTGCGGCACAGCTCGGCCGCCAGCGTCGCGGCAATCAGCTGGCGCGCGCCGGGATGGTCGTCGAGCCCGTCGAACAGCCGCCCCATCCACGCCGGCACCGCGGTGCCGCACATTCCCGCCATGCGGACGATGCTGGCATAATTGGTCACCGGCATGATGCCCGGCACGATCTCGGCGTCGATCCCCGCCGCCGCCGCCGCGTCGCGAAAGCGCAGGAAGGTGTCCGGCTCGAAAAAGAATTGGGTGATCGCCCGCGTCGCGCCGGCGTCGAGCTTGCGCTTCAGATTGTCGAGGTCCGCCGCCGCGTCGGGCGAATCGGGATGGCATTCGGGATAGGCGGCGACCGAAATCTCGAACGGGTGCAGCCGGCGCAGCCCCGCGACGAGCGCGGCGGCATTCTCATATCCGCCCGGATGCGTGTGGTACTTCTCGCCCGCGCGCGGCGGGTCGCCGCGCAGCGCGACGATGTGGCGCACGCCCGCGGCCCAATATTCCTCGGCGACGGCGTCGATCTCGTCGCGCGTCGCCTCGACGCAGGTCAGGTGCGCGGCGGCCGCCAGCGGCGTCTCGCGCGCGATCCGGGCGACGGTCGCGTGCGTGCGCTCGCGCGTCGATCCGCCCGCGCCATAGGTGACGCTGACGAACCGCGGCCCCATCGGCGTCAGCGCGGTGATCGAATCCCACAGCGTGCGTTCCATCGCCTCGGTCTTGGGCGGGAAGAACTCGAAACTCACCGCCACGTCGCCCGCCACATCGGCGAACAGCGGCGGGGCCAGGGGATCAACGCGTGTCATGCCGCCTTCACTTTCTCCGCAACCGGCCGTGCCCGCCGGCCCAGCCACAATTTCACCGTCAGCTCGCCGCCCTCCAGCGTCTCGACCTGCACCGGCGCCAGTCCCGCCGCCTCGAACCAGCCGAGGATCTGCGCGTCCGAAAAGCCCAGCCGGCTGTGCGCATCGCGCGTGCGCAGTTCCTCGCGGTCGTGCGGCGCGAAATCGACGATCAGCAGCCGCCCGCCCGGCGCCAGCACGCGCGCCGCCTCGGCGATCGCGGCGCCCGGCTGCTGCGCGAAATGGAGCACATGATGCAATATAGCGGTGTCCGCCGCGGCGTCGGCGAGCGGCAGCGCATAAAGGTCGGCCTGGCGCAGCTCGGCATTGGCGAGCCCCTGTTCGGACAGCTTGGCGCGCGCCAGCCGCAGCATCTCCGACGACCGGTCGATCCCGATCGCGTGCGTCGCGCGCGGGGCGAACAGCGCCAGCATCCGCCCGGTGCCGGTGCCGATGTCGATCAGCTTGCCCAGCGGCACGTCGCCCAGCGCCGCCGCCATCGCGGCCTCGATCTCGCTTTCGGCGACGTGGAGCGACCGGATCGCGTCCCATTCGCGCGCATGCGCCTCGAACCATTCGGCCGCGGCCGCCGCGCGCACGGCGCGCACCGCCTCCAGCTTGGCGAGGTCGGCCGCGAGCACCGGATCGTCATGGTCCCATGCGTCGAGCGCGGCGAGCAGCGGGTCGACCACCGCCGCCTCGCCCAGCGCGACGAAGACCCAGCTCCCCTCCTTGCGCCGCCGGACGATGCCGGCATCGCACAGGATCTTGACGTGGCGGCTCACGCGCGGCTGGCTCTGGCCCAGCACGTGCGCCAGCTCGCCTACCGCCAGCTCCATCGCGCGCAACAGCGCGACGATGCGCAGCCGCGACGAATCCGCCAGCGCGCGAAAGAGGATGAGCGATCGTTCCATGCGGAATTGGGACATAAAGAAATCTTTATATCAGGTCAACGGAGCATGCGCGCCATTGCCTCCCCCGGCGGCGGGGGTTAGCCATCGCCACTGATTTTCCATTCGCTTTTTTCAGGAGCCCGCCGATGCGCCGCCTGCTCGCCCCGCTTGCCGTCCCCGCCCTTTTCGCTCTGGCCGCGTGCGGGGGCGCCGGCAACGAGGCGGCGGGCGCGAACGAGACGCTGTCGGGCGACAGCAACGCGATGGGCGAGGCGGTGAGCGATGTCGACGCCGCCAATGCCGCGCTCGACGGCGCCTTCGCCAATGCCGAAAACGCCTATGCCGGCAACGGCGCCGCGATGGCCGAGGGCAACGAAATCACCGACTGATCGTTCGGAGCCGCATTCCATGCCCCTTCGCCTGCGCGCCCCTTCCCGCTTCCGCCGTCCCGTCGCCCTGCTGCTCGCGCTCGGGCTTGCCGCGTGCGGCGGCGGGCACGATCCGGCCGCGCCGGCGACGCCCTCGGCCGAGGAATCGCGCCAGCTCGACGCCGCCGCGCAGGCGAGCGACATCAACGCCGCGTTCGCCCCCGACGACGCCAACGCCACGGAGCCCAAGCCATGATCCCGATCCGCGACCTCGGCACCAGCGGGCTCGCCACCCGTCCGCTCGTCCTCGGCGGCAACGTCTTCGGCTGGACCGCCGACAAGGCCGCGAGCTTCCGCATCCTCGACCGGTTCGTCGACGGCGGCGGCACGCTCGTCGATACCGCCGACGTCTATTCGGTGTGGGTGCCCGGCCATCGCGGCGGCGAATCGGAAAGCCTGATCGGCGAATGGCTCCGCCAGTCGGGCAAGCGCGGCCAGGTCCAGATCGCGACCAAGGTGGGGATGCTCGCCGGCGCCGGCGGTCAGGGGCTCGCCCCGTCGCGCATCGCCGCCGCATGCGACGAATCGCTCGCGCGGCTGGGGGTCGAGACGATCGACCTCTATTTCGCGCACCAGGATGATTCCACGGTGCCCCAGGCCGATTATCTGGGCGCCTTCGCCCGGCTGATCGAGGCGGGCAAGGTCCGCGCGATCGGCGCGTCGAACTTCCACGCCGCGCGGCTCCAGTCGGCGCTGGACCTCGCCACGCGCGAGGGGCTGCCGCATTTCCGCGTGCTCCAGCCCGAATACAACCTCATCAGCCGCAGCAAGTTCGAAGGCGAGCTTCAGGACCTGTGCATCACGCACAATGTCGGCGTGATCCCCTATTACGGGCTCGCCTCGGGCTTCCTCACCGGCAAATATCGCAGCGAGGCCGATCTGGGCAAAAGCGTGCGCGGCGGGCGCATGGCCAAGCTGCTGTCGGGACGCGGCGCGGCGGTGCTCGCCGAAATGGACCGGGTCGCCGCCGAGACCGGCGCCGGCCACGCGCAGATCGCGCTCGCCTGGCTCGCCGCCCAGCCCGGCGTCACCGCGCCGATCGCCAGCGCGACCTCGGTCGAACAGCTCGAAACGCTGCTCGGGTCGTGGACGGTGTCGCTCACCCGCGACCAGCTCGACCGGCTCACCGCCGCGGGGGCCGACACCGGCACCGCGGCGGGCTGAGGCCGGGGCCGGGGCTCAGTCCTCGCCCGCGCCGTCCAGCCGCTTCGCCAGCACGTCGACCAGCCCCTGCACCGCGCCGCGGAATGCGTCGCCCTCGGCGGGGTCGAACGCCATGCCCGCCAGCATCGTCTCGGGCACGCGCCGCGCCGGCACGCGCAGCGCGTTGCCGCGCTCGGTCAGCGCGATCTGCACGCGCCGCTCGTCGCTCGGGTCGCGCTGGCGCGTCACCAGCCCCGCCGCCTCCATCCGCTTGAGCAGCGGCGTCAGCGTCCCGCTGTCGAGGTGCAGCCGCGCGCCCAGCGCGCTCACGCTCTGCGGCGCCTGCTCCCACAGCACCAGCATCACCAGATATTGCGAATAGGTCAGCCCGATCTCGGCGAGCACGGGGCGATAGAGCCGCGTCAGCAGGTTGGTCGCGGCATAAAGGGGGAAGCAGATCTGCCGGTCGAGCCGCAACGGGTCGTCCATCCGGCGATCGTCGTCGTTCGCATCCCTGGTCAGAACTGCCTCCCCTCGCCGTCACGCAGCCTTGGTCGTCAACACCACGTCAATATTGCCCTTCACCGCGTTCGAATAGGGGCAGACGGCGTGCGCGGCCTGCACCAGCGCCTCGGCGGTCGCCTGGTCGACACCCTGGATCACCGTTTCCAGCGTTACCGAAAGCTGGAAGCCGCCGCTCGCATTGGGCGAAATCCCCACCTCGGCGGTCACTTCGACGGCCTGGTCGGCGATCCCGGCCTTCTGCGCCCGGGCGACGTGCAGCACCGCATTCTCGAAACACGCGGCATAGCCTGCGGCAAAGAGCTGCTCGGGGTTGGTCTTGCCGCCCTTGCCGCCCAGCCCCTGCGGCAGCGCAAGGTCGAGTTCCAGGATGCCGTCCTCGCTGCGAACGGTGCCGGCGCGGCCGCCGACGGCGCGAACCCGGGTCGAATAAAGCGTAGCCATGCGAAAATCTCCTCAGGCGCGATTGCCTGGGGCTGATATAGGTTGTGCACAATTTAATTGCTAGTTATTTTTATCGGCGCCCGCTCAGTCGCTGGCAAAGGTCAGCGGCGACATCCCCGTCTCGCGCTCGCTCAGCAGCAGCGCCCGCCCCGCGGGCGGCGCCGAGCGCTGCGGGCAGGCCGGGCGCGTACAGGCACGGCATCCCAGCCCGACCGGAACCGCCGGCCCGGCCAGATCGATCCCGCCGGCCGCCGCAAGCCCGGCGGCTTC
>JAFABD010000135.1 GCA_023426225.1 Pseudomonadota bacterium
GCCTGGCGGCTCGGCGAGCGGATCGACGACATCGCCGACGCACCCGCGCTGCTGCGCGAACTCGCGCCGCAGCTTCGCGGCCACGGTGCGCTGATCGATCTGCTCGGCCGCGCGCTGGTGCCCGAACCCCCGGTCGACGCCGCGAACGGCGGCTATATCGCCGAAGGCTATGACGCCGCGCTCGACGATCTGCGCGACGCCGGTGCGGGCGGCCGCCGCGCCATCGCCGCGCTCGAGGGCGAATATCGCGCGCGGACCGGCATCCCCGCGCTCAAGATCCGCCACAACGGCGTGCTCGGCTATCATATCGAGGTGCCGGCGCGCGCCGCCGATGCGCTGATGAAGCCCGACAGCGGTTTCACCCATCGCCAGACGCTCGCCGGCGTCGTCCGGTTCAACGCGCCCGAACTGCACGACGTGGCGCTAAAGGTGACGCAGGCGGGCGCCCATGCCCTCTCGGCCGAAGCCGCACATCTGGAAGACCTCACCGCCCAGGCGCTCGCCCGCCGCGAGGCGATCGCCGCCACCGCCGACGCGCTCGCCCGCATCGACGTCGCCGCCGGACTCGCCGAACGCGCGGCCGAGGGCGGCTGGGCGCGGCCCGAACTCATCGAGCATCGCTGCTTCGAGATCGAGGGCGGCCGGCATCCGGTGGTCGAGGCCGCCGTGGCGCGCGCCGGGGGCCGGTTCGTCGCGAACGACTGCAAGCTGTCCGAGGACTCGCGCCTGTGGCTCGTCACCGGGCCGAACATGGGCGGCAAGTCCACCTTCCTGCGCCAGAACGCGCTGATCGCGGTGCTGGCGCAGGCGGGAAGCTATGTCCCCGCCACCCGCGCGACGCTGGGGCTGGTCGACCGGCTGTTCAGCCGCGTCGGCGCGTCGGACAATCTCGCCCGCGGCCGCTCGACCTTCATGGTCGAGATGGTCGAGACCGCCGCCATCCTGGCGCAGGCCACGCCGCGCAGCTTCGTGATCCTCGACGAGGTCGGCCGCGGCACCTCCACCTATGACGGGCTCGCCATCGCCTGGGCGGTGGTGGAGGCGATCCACGAGGACAATCGCTGCCGCTGCCTGTTCGCGACGCATTATCACGAACTGACCCGGCTCGCCGAGCGCTGCGACGCGCTGACGCTCCACCATGTCCGCGCGCGCGAATGGAAAGGCGAGCTGGTGCTGCTCCACGAGGTGGCGGAGGGGCCGGCCGACCGCAGCTACGGCATCGCCGTCGCGCGGCTGGCCGGCATGCCGCCCGCGACGGTGAAGCGCGCCAAGGCGGTGCTCGACAAGCTGGAAGCCGGCCGCGCCAAGACCGGCGGACTGGCAGCGGGGCTCGACGAGCTGCCCCTCTTCGCCGCCGCCGCGCATGCCGAGGAGGAAAAGGTCGATACGCTGCGCCACGCGCTCGACACGCTCGATATCGACGCGCTCAGCCCGCGCGAGGCGCTCGACCAGCTCTATCGGCTCAAGCAGCTCGCCGCCGAATAGCCTGGCGCCCCAAATGAAAGAGGCCGCCGGACCCCAGCCAAGGGATCCGGCGACCTCCGACATGGTCAGCGGCCGGAAGCTCCAGCACGGGAGACCATGCGGGCCGCAGAGCCTTGAAGCGGACGGGCGTTGACTGGAGGGGGATACCTCCCGCCCGGCACGCGGACGGCGATGGGCCGTCCGGCCTCAGCTCAGCGGCGCGTCTCCCGAACGAACTGAACCGACCTCATTGCTGAACCATGAGACATCGGATCACCTCCTTTCGCTGGTTGAAGAGCCATGTGCCACCCGGGGCACGACTCGAGAGTGAATCAAGCCGAGTCGCAGAACAAGTCTTGTTCTTTCCCCTATTCGGTGCGATTCTCACGACCCTCGCCGAAACCGGCCGCGCCGCCCCTTTCGCGGCGTTGCAGCACGCGCCCGGCGACGTCAGCCCCGGCAATCCTCGATCACCCTCGACACCTCGGCCCAGGCCGGGATCACCAGCCGCGGCGCGCCCGCGGTTTCGATCACGAACCGCCCGCGGCTGAACGCCATCGCGTCGAGCAGCGGGTCGCGCACGTCGAATTCGGCCACCCAATAGGCGGGGGTGCCGCTGCCCGCCACCGCCGCCACCGCGCGCACGACGCTGCTCGTCCGGATCGACAGCGTGGCCGAGGCCGCAGGCACCGCCGCGCCGGGCAGCCGCGACAGATAGACGCGCCGCCGCGCGACGTCGCAACGCAGCATCGCCTGCGCCGCGGTTCCGCCGACGCCGAACAGCGCCAGGCTGCCGCGCGCGTCGCGGCGGTACGACCAGTCGCCCGGCGTCAACGGCCAGTCACGCCAGTCGCTCGACGGCGCCGGCGCGGGCGGCGGGGTGACGACGGGCACCGGCACCGGACGGGCGGGGATCGGGGGTGCGGCGGTCGGCACTGCGGTACATGCCCCGAGCACGGCCGACAGCGCCGACAGCAGCGCGGCGGAACGGCGGGCGGGAAGGGAAACGGGCGATCGGCGCAACATCCGCGCCTTATGGGCGAACTGGCCGATCGGCTCAACCGCGGCTCAGGCGGCCCGGCGCGCGCCCAGCACCCTTTGCGCCTGCGGATAGAGTTCGCGCTCCTCGGCTTCGATCCGCGCCGCGATCAGCCCCAGCGTCGCGCGCGTCGCCGCGCCGAAACCCGCCCAGTCATGCGCGATCCGCCCAATCGGCCAGTCGGCGACATAGTCGCGGAACGCCTGCGCGACCTGGCCGAAATCCTCGTCGCAACGCAACGCGATCCCGCTCGCCACCGCGTCGCCCGATCCCATCAGCGGCTGATAGACCTGGCGCTGCTCGCGCACGCAATGATCGTGAAGCAACTGGACGAAACGCCAGCGCAGCGCAGCGACCGCCGCCGGATCGGGCACCGGCGCGCTCACGACATGACGCAGATAGGCCGCATGATCCGCCAATTCGCGATGTTCATCGCTCAACTCGACGATCAGCTGCATACGCGATACCCTACCATCGGCCTATCGCAGCACAGGCGCCACGCAATTACTCTACGCGAATCTCCGAAATATTCCAGAAAAACACGCACCCGAAACGGTGCCGCAATGAATTAACCATCTATTATCGTTAATGCGGCCGACCGCGTGCCATCCGGGTTTTCTGAACCTTGCCGTATCTGGTCTTGCGCGTCCCCGGCTTTCCTTCGTTCGAACGACCCATGACTGGCGCCTTGCGCTCGGCGTCTGGCAAGCCGAGCTCCTCGGCCTCGAGCGCGCGGATCTCGTCGCGCAGCCGGCCCGCCTCCTCGAACTCCAGGTTCGCGGCGGCATCGCGCATCTTCTTCTCCAGCTCCTCGATGTAGGCGCGCAGGTTGTGGCCCACCATGTGCGGCCGATCGGCGTCGATCTCCACCGTCACCTGGTCCTTCGACGCGACGTGCGCGATGATGTCGCCGATATTCTTCTTCACCGTCTCGGGCGTGATGCCATGTTCGGCATTGTACGCCAGCTGCTTCTCGCGGCGCCGGCTGGTCTCGCCCAGCGCGCGCTCCATGCTCCCCGTCATCCGGTCGGCATAGAGGATCACGCGCCCGTCGACGTTGCGCGCGGCGCGGCCGATCGTCTGGATCAGCGAGGTCTCGGATCGCAGAAAGCCTTCCTTGTCGGCATCGAGGATCGCCACCAGCCCGCATTCGGGGATGTCGAGCCCCTCGCGCAGCAGGTTGATGCCGATCAGCACGTCGTAGACACCCATCCGCAGATCGCGGATCAGCTCGATGCGCTCCAGCGTCTCGACGTCGCTGTGCATATAGCGGACCTTGATCCCCGCCTCGTGCATATATTCGGTCAGGTCCTCGGCCATGCGCTTGGTCAGCGTGGTGACGAGCGTGCGATAGCCCTTGGCGGCGGTCGCCTTGCACTCCTGGATCAGGTCCTGCACCTGCTCCTCGACCGGACGGATCTCCACCGGCGGGTCGACCAGCCCGGTCGGGCGGATCACCTGCTCGACGAACACGCCGCCGGTCTGCTCCATCTCCCACCCGCCGGGCGTCGCCGAAACGCACACCGTCTGCGGGCGCATCGCGTCCCATTCGTTGAAGCGCAGCGGCCGGTTGTCGATACAGCTCGGCAGGCGGAAACCATATTCGGCGAGCGTGATCTTCCGCCGATGGTCGCCGCGCGCCATGCCGTTGATCTGGCCGATCGTCTGGTGGCTCTCGTCAACAAAGAGCAGCGCGTTCTCGGGCAGATATTCGAACAGCGTGGGCGGCGGCTCGCCGGGCAGGCGGCCGGTGAGGAAGCGGCTGTAATTCTCGATACCCGCGCAGGAGCCGGTCGCCGCGATCATCTCCAGGTCGAAATTGGTCCGCTGCTCCAGCCGCTGCAGCTCCAGCAGCTTGCCCTCGGCCTCCAGCTCCTTCAGCCGCTCGGCAAGTTCGTGGCGGATCGCCTCCATCGCCTGCTTCAGCGTCGGCCCCGGCGTCACATAGTGGCTGTTGGCATAGACGCGGACATAATCGAGGCTCGCCACCTTCTTGCCGGTCAGTGGATCGAACTCGACGATCTCCTCGATCTCGTCGCCGAAGAAGCTGATCCGCCAGGCGGTATCCTCATAGTGCGAGGGGAAGAGCTCGAGATTATCGCCCCGCACGCGAAAGGCGCCGCGCCCGAAGGCGGCATCGTTGCGCTTGTACTGGAGTGCCACCAGCTTGCGGATGATCTCGCGCTGGTCGACCACCTGCCCCTTCTTCAGGTCGAAGATCATCGCCGAATAGGTCTCGACCGAGCCGATACCGTAGAGGCACGAGACCGAGGCAACGATGATCACGTCGTCGCGCTCGAGCAGCGACCGGGTCGCCGCGTGGCGCATCCGGTCGATCGCCTCGTTGATCGAGCTTTCCTTCTCGATATACGTGTCCGAGCGCGGCACATAGGCCTCGGGCTGGTAGTAATCGTAATAGCTGACGAAATACTCGACTGCGTTCTCGGGAAAGAAGCTCTTGAACTCGCCATAGAGCTGCGCGGCGAGGATCTTGTTGGGCGCGAGGATCAGCGCCGGGCGCTGCAGCTCCTCGATCACCTTGGCCATCGTATAGGTCTTGCCCGATCCGGTGACGCCGAGCAGCACCTGGTCGCGCTCACCCGCGCGCGCCTGCTCGACCAGTTCGGGGATCGCGAAGCGCTGGTCGCCCGAAGGTTCATAGTCCGAGACGAGCTTGAATCGCTTGCCTCCCTCGGCCTTGTCGGGCCGCTGCGGGCGGTGCGGAACGAAGCTCTGGCCGGTTTCCGGCTCGGCGAGGCTGGTGCGAATCTGGATTGCCATCGCCGACAATATGGGGTGTCAGCGCAGCCGCGAAAAGCATTTGGGGAAAGCCGTTGATGCGCCGTTCGATCCTGATTGCCCTGGCCGCACTTCCGGGGCTCGCGCTGGCCGGTTGCCAGTCGGCGGCCGAGCGCCGCGCCGCCCAGACCGGCGAGATCGATGTCGCCAACGCCTCGACCGACGAGGTCGCCGGGCTGATCAAGGCGGCGCAGTCGCACGCGCCGATGCAGCCGGGCAAGTGGCGCTTCCGTTCGGACGTGCTCGCCGCCGATCTTTCGGGGCTGCCCGAGGCGCAGCGCGCGCCCACCCAGGCCGCGCTCGAAAAGCAGAAGATCGACCGGACGAGCTGCCGCACCGCCAAGGAACTCAAGCCCGTCGATCTCGACGCGCTCACCCGCGTCGCGGGAACGTGCACCTTCGAACGCTATACGGCGCGCGGCGGGCGCATCGACGCGCGGCTCGCCTGCACCCAGGGCGCGACGACGACGCGGATCGGGCTTCAGGGGACCAGCGGCACGACCGGCTTCGACGTCGCGATCGACCAGCAGACGGGCCAGCCCGGCACCCCCGGCGCAATGTCGATCCGGATGCGCGCCCGCGGCGAACGCGTCGGCGACTGCGGCTGATCCGGGAGGCGGTTCGGGGCTGATCCGGACGGCGGTCAGCCGCCGGTGACGCGGCGATAGGCGATCCGCCACATCACCAGCGCGATCGCCGCCGCAAGCAGCGCGAGCAGCGCCGCATTGCCCAGCGTCGCCGCCGTCCGCACGATCCAGTCGCGCGTGTCGATCAGCGGCGCGCCGCCCAGCCCCTGCACGCCCGCCAGCAGCACGAACAGCGGCACCGCCCCCACCAGCGCGGCATGCCACGGCCGGCGCAGCCCGGCCAGGTGCATCACCAGCCAGATCGGCCCGCCAAAGGCCGTCATCCCGATCGCGACGAAAACGCTGCCGATCGCCCAGCTCAGCACCAGCGCCATCGGCGAATGCTGCCCGCCCCACGCGGTCAGCACCGCGACGACCAGCCCGCCCAGCAGGCTGCCGGCGCCCAGCGCCAGCCCGACGCGGTCGATGCTCGTGTCATAAAGGCGCGTCGCAGACAGCGCGCGGTCGTTCATGGCGGGCGCGGCCCCTCCCCAATCGGCCGCGTGGTGCTTAGGCGAGCCGCCGCCTCGCCTCAAGTTCCCGCCGCGCGCCGCCCCACCCGTTTTGATACGGAGGGACGCGGGTTGTTACGCCTCCGTCACACGCGCACGGCAATCGGCGCACGACGGCAATCAGCGCAGCCCGGCAAAGCGCCCCGCTCGCCCGCATGCCGCGATCGCGGCCAGGTCGGGTGGCGTCGGTCGCCGCGCGGCGTCGATCGCGGGCACGTCGAACCCCGCGCCGATCCGGTGCGCGGCAAAGCGCTGGCCGTCGGTCCGCGCGCAGACCAGCATCGCCGCAAGCAGCCGCGGCGGCGTCTCATAGCCTTCCCACGACAGGCGGAACGTTCCCCAATGGATCGGCAGCGCCTCGGGCTGGCCCAGCCCCTGCCACACGCGGATCGCGTCATACGGGCCGACATGGCTGTCGATCCCCATCTGGCCCGGGCGAAAGCGGAACGCGCCGATCGGCAGCGCGGCAAAGCGCACCGGGCCCAGCGCGGCGGCCTCGGCGGGCCAGCGCAGGTCGCCCGCGCCGGTATCGCCGGCAAAGAAGAAATTCCCCCCGGGCAGCCGTACGACGAAGCTCGACCACAATGCGCGGTTGCGGTCGGTGAACCAGCGGCTGCTCCAATGGTGGTTGCGCGTCACCGCCACCTCGATCCCCGGCCGCACCGCCAGCCGCTGCCCCCAGTCGAGCGCGCGTGCGGGCACGCCCGCCTGCGCGATGACGTGGTCGTTGCCCAGCGCGGTGACGATCCGCGGCCGGTCGCGCTTCCACAGCGCCTTCAGCGTCGCCAGGTCCATATGGTCGTAATGATTGTGGCTCACCAGCACCAGGTCGATCGGCGGCAGGTCGGCGATCCGCACCCCGGGCGCCGCGACGCGACGCGGGCCGATCCCGAACGGGCCGGCGCGGTCGCTCCACACCGGGTCGGTCAGGATGTTGAGGCCCTGCGTCTGCACCAGCACGGTCGCATGGCCGATCCAGGTGACGTGCATCCGGTCGCCCGCCACCCGCGCGGGGGGCCGCGTCGGCGTCACCGGCACCGTCTCGGGCCAGGTCGGGCGCTCGCGATCGCCGAACAGGAAGCGCGCCGCCATGTTCGCCCGCCCGCCGGTCCCGCGCGCGCCGCCATTGTCCTCGCCGTCGGGATTGAAGAAGCGCGCGCCGTCGTAATGCGCGCTTTCCGGCCCGCGATAATAGATGCGGTCGAGGAAGAACGGCACCACCGTCGCGGCAAGGCAAATCAGGACGACCAGCCACAGCAGGGCGGCACCGAGCAGGCGGATCAGACGCATCGCCGCTTGATTGCGGATGACGGCGCCGCGATCAAGCCGGTCGCGCGGCCGTGCCGGTGCGGTTGCGCCGGAGCGGTCGTGCGCGCCGTCGCGCCGGGCGGTGCGCGAGACGCTTGATCGCGCCGCCGCGGCTTCCTAACGC
>JAFABD010000147.1 GCA_023426225.1 Pseudomonadota bacterium
GCGGGCGGGCGCGGGGGCGGCGCGCGTCGATGGAAGCGGCGCCGCGACGACCATGACGATTGCCGTGTCGCCGACAAGAGTTGCGCCCTTAGCGGCTGCATGATAGCTCGCACGGCTTGAACGGGCCGATCGAAGCCCCCCCTTTTCAGGCACACGGGAACCCATGTTCGCCACCCCAGCATATGCACAGACCGCGGGCGCTGCAGCCCAGAGCGCCGGCACGATGTCCGCCATCGTCAATATCCTGCCGCTCGTCCTGGTGTTCGTCGCCTTTTACTTCCTGATGATTCGCCCGCAGCAGAAGCGGATGCGGACGTTGCAGGATTCGATCAAGAACCTGAAGAAGGGCGACCGCGTCGTGACCGGCGGCGGGCTGATCGGCAAGGTCGTCAAGGTCGAGGACGATGAAGTCGAGATCGAGCTTGGCCCGAACGTGAAGGTGCGCGCGATCGCCGCGACGCTGACCAACGTCATCCCGGCCGGCGCCGGCAAGCCCGCGAACGACTGATGCTGGATTTTCCACGCTGGAAGCGCGCGGCGATCCTGCTGGGCATCGCCGCCATGATCCTGTTGTCGGTCCCCAGTTTCGTGCCCAAGAGCGTGCGCGAGACCTGGCCGCACTGGCTGCCCAAGCCGGCGGTCAACCTGGGCCTCGACCTGGCGGGCGGTTCGTACCTGCTGCTGGAAGCCGACACGCGCGACGTCGCCGAGGCGCGGCTGGAGCAGAAGCGTGACGAGGTCCGCGCCGCGATGCGCAACGACCCGCGCATCGACATCGGCGACATTTCGATCCAGGGCGGCAAGCTGAGCTTCATGGTGCGCGACCCGAGCAAGGTCGACGCCGCGCGCGAGAAGCTGTTGCCGCTGACCAACGGCGTCGGCACCACCGGCCAGCGCGACTGGGACATCCAGGTCGTCGACACCAGCCGGTTCGTGCTGACCCCCAGCCAGGCCGGGCTGGAGCAGAAGATCGACCAGGCGATGGACGACGCCCGCACCGTCGTCGACAAGCGCATCAACGCGCTGGGCACGCTGGAACCCACGGTCGTCCGCGAAGGCGGCAACCGCATCGTCGTGCAGGTCCCGGGCCTGCAGGACCCGACCGCGCTCAAGAACCTGCTGGGCAAGACCGCCAAGCTGGAGTTCCGGCTGGTCGACACCAACGCCAACCCCGCCGACCTGGCGCGCGGCATCGCCCCCGCAGGGTCGATGATCCTGCATTCGTCGGAGACCGGCCAGCCGATCGCCGTGCAGCGCACCGCGATGATCACCGGCGACATGCTGGTCGACGCCAAGCAGGTCTATGACCCGCAGACGGGCGCGCCGGGCGTGTCGTTGCAGCTCGACGGCGCGGGTTCGAAGCGGTTCGCGCGCGTGACGCAGGAGAACAGCGGCAAGCCGTTCGCCATCATCGTCGACAACCAGGTGATTTCGGCGCCGCGGATCAACGAGCCGATCCTGGGCGGCAACGCCGTCATCAACGGCGGCTTCACCGTGCAGAGCGCCAACCAGCTCGCCATCGCGCTGCGTTCGGGCAAGCTGCCGATCGCGCTGAAGGTGGTGCAGGAATCGACGGTGAGCCCCGAACTGGGCATCGATTCGATCAAGGCCGGCGTGACGGCGTCGATCATCGCGATCGTCGCGGTGATCGCGTTCATGATCCTGACCTATGGCCGGTTCGGCATCTATGCGACGCTGGCGGTCATCATCAACGTGCTGATGATCCTGGGCGTGATGGGCGTGCTGAACGCCACGCTGACGCTGCCGGGCATCGCCGGCTTCGTGCTGACGATCGGCACCGCGGTCGACGCCAACGTGCTGATCAACGAGCGCATCCGCGAGGAACGGCGCCGCGGACGCAGCGTGTTCCAGGCGCTCGAACTGGGGTACAAGGAAGCGAGCCGCACGATCTTCGAGGCCAATGTGACGCACGCGATCGCGGGCGGGATCATGCTGGTGCTCGGTTCGGGTCCGGTGCGCGGCTTTGCCGTCGTGCTGCTGATCGGTATCGCCAGCTCGGTGTTCACGGCGGTGGTCTTTACCCGCATGCTCGTCTCGCAATGGGTCCGCAAGCATCGGCCCAGCGAGATCCACATTTAAAGTAGAATCGGAAGCACGACGCCATGCGGCTGCTGAAGCTCATCCCCGACAACACCAATATCGGCTTCGTCCGGTTGCGCCACGCCGCGTTCGCGGTGACGACGCTGCTGACGATCGCCGCGATCGCGCTCGTGCTGGTGCGCGGGCTCAACATGGGCGTCGACTTTGTCGGCGGCGTTTCGATCGAGGAGAAGTTCACCTCGGCCCCGCCGCTCGACGAGGTGCGTTCGACCGTCAACGGACTGGGGCTGGGCGAGGCCGCGCTCCAGCAGCTCGGCGGCAAGAACACGGTGACGATCCGCCTGCCGCTGCCGCCGTCGGAAGACCCCGCGGCGGTCGACCAGATGGTCGAGAAGGTGAAGACCACGCTGGCGCAGAAATTCCCCGGCGCGACCTTTTCGAACTATTCGACCGTTTCGGGCAAGGTTTCGGGCGAGCTGATCCGCAACGGCGTGCTGGCGGTGTTCCTGGCGATCATCGGCATCGCGATCTTTTCGTGGCTGCGCTATGAATGGCAGTTCGGCATCTCGACCGCGGTCGCGATCATGCACGACGTGCTGATGACGCTGGGTTTCTTTGCCGCGTTCCGCGAGTTCCTGACCTTTGACCTCAACATCGTCGCGGCGGTGCTGACGATCATCGGCTATTCGATCAACGACAAGATGGTGATCGACGACCGCATCCGCGAGAACATGCGCAAGTATCGCAAGATGGGGATGAGCGAGCTGATCGACCTGTCGGTCAACGAGACGCTGCCGCGGACGGTGATGACGTCGCTGACCATCCTGCTGGCGCTGGGCGCGCTGCTGATCTGGGGCGGGCACGTGCTGCGCGGCTTCTGCGCGGCGATGATGCTGGGCGTCGTGGTCGGCACCTATTCGTCGATCTATGTGTCGTCGTCGCTGCTCATCACGCTGGGGCTGAAGCCGGGTCCGCGCGAGGAAAAGGCGGCCGCGGCGGCGCGCGCCAAGGAACTGCCCTGAACCGGAAGGCCGGCCGATGAAGATGGAACGTCGCAGCGCCGAAGGGCCGCTGATCTCCGGCTTTGTCGGCCGCGGCTTTCGCGTCGACGAGAATGTCTATGAGGGGCTGCTCATCACGCCGCGGCGCGCCGACGGATGGACGCCGCCGCCGGTCGCCGCGCTGGGCGCCGACGATGTCGCCGCGGTGCTGGGCATCGACCCGCAGCCCGAATTCCTGCTGCTCGGCACCGGCGACGCGCTGGTGCGGCCCGGCCCCGGCTTTGTCCGCGCGCTGGGCGAACGCGGCATCGGGCTGGAGGTGATGGACAGCCGCGCCGCGGCGCGCGCCTGGGGCGTGCTCCGCGCCGAACTGCGCTGGATCGCCGGCGCGCTCTATCCGCTCGGCTGAAGCCCGGGCGTTTTCTCCCTTTTTCGACGGGCGGCGCGGGGCCGCCCGATCAGTCCTGGCC
>JAFABD010000208.1 GCA_023426225.1 Pseudomonadota bacterium
CTACGCCGCGCGCAGCGCAAGGAAGCGCGTCACATCAACCGTGCGCAATCCTGACAGGGGGTCCCTTTTGCGCGCCGATAAGGGGTCCCGTTTGGACGCCGATTGACACCAGCGATCCGGTGATTTCCGTCCGGCCCACCCGCTCCTGCAGATCCTTCGGGACGGGGATCCGGAATCGGGGGAATCGGCTCTTTTTTCGGATCTGGATGTGCGACACACGAAATCTCATTATGTACCACCCGTTTGTACCACCGGGCAGTCGCTAAGCTATTGATTTCGTGCTAAGTGCGCAGAGTTAAAGCATTCTTATGAATGCTGGTGACCCCTACGGGATACGCCGCCACCTCGACACGCTGTCGATGGCGCAGCGCGCGGTGTTCCTGCGGTGCCGGATCGACGGCGTCGACTTCGACCAGATCGCATGGCGCTTGGGGATCGATGCCGGCACGTTGGAGCGGCGCCTTGCCCATGCGATCCGGGTGATCGCGTCGGGCCTCGGGAGGACGATGTCCGGCCGGGCTGGTGGAGGGCCAGCGGCTCAACCTGCCGTCGGGGGTGCAGCAATCGAGCTTCAACGCGGCGACGTTGAACCCCTATGACCCCGCCGATGCGCTGGGCGACACCAACTCGACGACGCCGACGCCGCAGGCGCCGTCGAAGCGCAACAAATGCGGCGTGTTCGGCCAGATCCTGCTGGTGGTCATTGCCGTGGCGGTATCGATCGCGACCTATGGCGCGCTTGGCGGCACGGCGCTGATCGGCGAGGCGCTCGCGCGTGATGCCCGGCGGGGCATGAATGCCATGCGGGCTCGGCCAGCCATGGGGCCGATCCATTTTCGTCGACGACCCGTTCAGGATTGCGCGCCTGATGAACTCGATCGCTTTGTCGCTGACGCGCGGCGTGCGGTAGAACGGCACGAACCCTGTGCGTCGCGGCGGCGCGCGCGTCCGCCCCCGCACGGATGGCGCGGGGGCGAGCAGGGCTTCAGCGGGCGGGGACGATGCGGATGGTCGTCGGGGACTGGCCGAGCGCGATGGCGGTGCCGCCGCGTTCGGGGGTGCCGGCGGCGATGCGATAGGGGGTGCCGGCGGTCGTCTTTTCGAGCATCACCAGCGCCTGCGGCGTCATCGCGGTGCGCGGGTCGAGCGTGAGCGTGACGATGCCGGTTGCGGGGGCATAGTCGGCCGCGGCGATCTTGCCCGCCTGGAGCGTCAGCCACAGCCCGGCGGGCGCGATGAACAATCGGCTGCGTGCGCCGTCGCGCGGCAGGATCGTCACCTTGCCTGCGGCGACACGGACATTGCCGCCATAGCCGAGCCAGCCGAACGTCGGATCCTTCACCAGATAGGTCGCCGCGGCATAGGCATGGGCGAAATAGCCGCTGCCATAGTCGCCGGTATAGGGATCCCAGCGCATCCGGTCGGGCCAGGCATGGAACGCCGCCGAGGCGAAGCCCTGCTGGTCGATATTGGTGATCCCGCCCATCAGGCCGCCATAGGCGACGCGCAGCAGGTGAAGATCGGTGGGGTCGGCGCGGAACGCCTCGAACAGCGGCAGCGCGTTATTGGTCGATCCGTAATGATGGATCTGGCGCTCGATCCGCGGATATTCGCCGCCATAGAGGAAATCCCAATAACGGCGGGCATTGCCGTTATAGCCCCAGCTGGGGATCAGCGGATCATAGCCGAGGATCACCTCGGCGGTCTGCGCCGCCTGGGCGTGATGGCCGAAATAGCGCATCCAGGCATAGACTTCGGGCTGGCCGGTCGAATCCCATGCCATCTCGCTGCCGAAGGGATAGTGCAACGTCTTCCAATGGTCGGCGCGCGACTTCATCAGCGCCTCGATCTGGTCGGCGCCCTGGGTGATCCCCTCGCGCTTCAGATCGTCGAGGATGTCGACGAAGACATTGCCCTCCATCTGGCCGAACTGGGTGTAATAAGGCGCATCGCGCATCATCGCGACGATCGTCATCCGCGCATGGTCGAGATACCAGCGCCAGTCGTGGCGCGTGACCATCCCGGGGTGGTTGCGCGCGAGCCGGTACATCACCCAATAGCCGAGCGCGACGTGCGGATAGTTGAACGACCGGCCGAGGTCGTCCGCATCCTTTTTCGACCAGCTCGTCCACGATTTCCAGTTGAAGTCGGGCTTGTAATAATCGGGGAAGGTGCCGGGTTCGTAATAGAACAGGCTCTTGCGGACCGCGCCGATATGCTCGCCCTCGGCGACCTGGAGCTTGCCGAGCACGGTCTTGTCGATCATCTCCTCGAGCCGGGCGATCTCGCGCGGATCGGGATTGTCGAGCTGTTTCATCACCGCGGCGATCCAGCTGCCGGCGCCGCCCTCGTCGCTGAGCCCGGCGATCCACACGCGCGGTTCCTGCGTCACGATGGCGTCGGCCTCGCGGTCGTAGCTGAGGATCGCGGGCGCGCGCCGGAACGGATCGGCGGGATCGTCATACCATTGCCGCGTCGTGGTGAAACGGCCGAGATCGGCCATCGCCTGTTCGAGCGGCTTGGTGACGAAATAGCTGACCGTCTGCGCGGTGCCGTCGGCATAGGTGATCGTCGCGCGCACCTGGCCCCAGCCGGTCGCGCGAACGGCGTAGCGCCGCCAGCCGTTGACGGGCGCGGCGGGCGTGAAGGTCATGGCGCCGGCCGGATGCACGTCGATACGCGTCACCGGCTGGCGATAATGGAGGAACAGCGACGCCTCGACATCGGTCGGCACGACATAGCCGGGCACGCCGAGCGCGACCGGCCGCCCCTGGGCGATCAGCGTCGGCTGGATGCCGCGGATCGACGGCGCCTGCACGAGCCGCACGCCGACGCTGTGCGACGCCCCCGGCGCGATCGTGATGCTGGTGGGGGCGTTCCATTGTTCGCCCGCCGCGTGCCATTCACGTTCGGCGAGCCCGCGCGAGGCGACGGTCCAGTCGTAGAACCCCTCCGACACCTGGCTGCGCGGGCTCTTGTCGGTGAAGATCGAACCCTTCGGCGCCTCGCGCGGGTTCATCAGCGGGCTGTACGCCTCGAGCGGCGTGCGCCCATCGGGGAGGACGAGCAGCGCCGGCCCCTTGCCGCTGAGCCGCGTGACCTGAAGATAGCCGGCGTCGCGCCCGATATAGGGATCGACGAAGCTCGCCTGCGCGTGCGCGCTTTCGAGGTCGCGGTCGAGGATGATGTTGTCGAACACCATCGGCATCCCCAGCGCGCCGATCTCGACGGGGCGGTCGGAGGTGTTGACGAGCGTGAAGCGCAGCACGGGCACGCCCGCCTGGTTGATCCAGCGGCGTTCGACGCGCAGCGGCAGGTCGGCGCCCATGCTCGCGCTGATGTCGGCCGCGGCGAAGACCGGGCCGGCGGCGGGAAGCACGCGGATCGGCCGGCGCGCCTGTGCCGAGGCGAAATCGCGCCATTCGCCGCCCGGATGGCGCAGCCGCAGGTTGAGGTCGCCGATATGGTTATAGCCGTCGCCCTGGCGTTCGCCCTCGCGCCCGCCGGGGACGAAGTCGAACGCCGGATCAGCGACGGGCGAGAGCCGCGCGAGCGTCTGGGTATCGCTGCGCAGCGCAAGCACGAACGCGCCGATGCGATAGGGGGTGGTGCGGATCGGCGGGTAGCTCGGCTTGGCCTTGGCCGGCTCCTGCGCCGACAGCGTGCCGGCCAGCGGCAGCGCCGCAGCGGCAACGGCCGCCAGCGCGAGCGACGAGGCCAGGATCAGGCGGGCAGGGGTGCGGGTGGATCGCATCGGCATTCCTCAGGGTTCGGAGCGCAGAAGGGGACGCTGGCTGCGCCAGGCGGGCGTGTCGAAGCTGTTGTCGGCGGGCGGCGCCTCGCCGATCAGGTTGCGCACGAAATAGTCGCGGAACTTGCGCCAGAAATAGGGCTGATAGACCGCGTGCGTCGTGTTGGGCAGGATGACGAGATCGACGTCGCGCCCGGCGCGGATCAGCGCATTGGCAAGCTGAAAGCTCTCGGTCACGGGCACATTGTCGTCGATGTCGCCATGGATGAGCAGCAGCTTGCCCGACAGGTTGGGCGCGGGAGTCATGTTCGAATTGCGCGCCCATTGTTCGGGGGTGGCATCGCCCATCGTGACTTCGGGCCACCATGCCTTGTCGAGCCGGAGGTCGTGGTTGCCCGACGACGACACGCCGACCTTGAAGAAGCCCGGCCGCCGGATGACGAAGCGTGCGGTATCGTAACCGCCCGCCGACCCGCCATAGACGCCGACACGCGCCATGTCGAACTGCGGATAGCGTTCGGCCATCTGGCGGATCAGCGCGATATGGTCGTCGATGCCGACCTCGCCCAGATTCTGATAGGCGTGCATCCGGAAATCGCGGCCGCGGCGCGAGGTGCCGCGCCCGTCGATCATCACCACGATCGCGCCGAGCTGCGCGACGCTCGACCCGGTCGCGCCGACCGCCATGTTCCAGCTCGTCGGCACCTGCGTCGTCGTCGGGCCGGTATAGACATTGTCGATCACCGGATAGCTGCGTTTCGGATCGAAATGCGCGGGGCGATAGATGATGCCGTGGATCGGGGTGACGCCATCGGCGGCGACGCCCTGAAACACTTCGGGCAAGGTATAGCCGCCCGCGATCAACGCACTGGCATCGGCCTGGCCCAGCTCGGCCAGGATGCGGCCGTCGGCGGCGCTGCGCAGCACGGTGCGCGTCGGCATCGTCGGCGTCGACATCGCATCGACGAAGGTGCGGCCGTCGGGCGCGACGAGAACCTCGTGATTGACCGGCTCGGGCGTCAGCAGCACCGGCTGCTCGCCGTTGAGGCCGATGCGATAGAGCGCGGTGTAATAGCGGTTGCGATCGGCCTCGCGCCCGACGCCGGTGACGAGGATCGCGCGGCCCGCCGCATCGACATGATCGACCGCGATGACTTCCCATTCGCCGCGCGTCAGCGGGACGCCGCCGTCCGGATCGTCGGGGCGGACGAGATAGAGCTGTGCCCAGCCGCTGCGTTCGGAGACGACCAGCTCGCCGCCCAGCTCGGGCGCGGGCAGGATGAAGCTGGACGTCACCGCGACATTGGGCTTGAGCGCCTCGCGCGCGACGACATGCGCGGCACCCGTCTCCGGATCGGCGCGATAGACGGCGAGCTGCTTGTAGCCGCGCTCGGTCCACTGGACGCGCGCCTCGTTGCCGACCCAGCCCATGTCGGGATCGGCCGGATAGAGGATCGATTCCGACGGCACCTCGATCCGCACCGGCTGCGCCTTGCCGCGCCTGACCGCGCGTTCGACGTCGATCGCATAGCGCGTCGCCTGGGGGAGCTTTTCGGCGCCGGCGAGCGGATAGATGTAGCGGAAGGTGCGCGGATAAAGGCTGCCCGGCGGGTTCGCCTGGGTGATGCCCAGCCGGACGACGTCGCGCGTGTCGAGCCGCCAGGTGAGGATGCGCCGGCTGTCGGGCGACCAGCGGATCGACACGGGCATCGTCGGCTCTTCGGTACCCTGCTTGAGGATGTCGGCGAGCTGGGGGATGCCGCGGCCATAGGGCTGTTCGCGCGTGCCGTCGGTGGTCAGCGCGACTTCACGCCCGCTGCGCACCTCGACCGCATAGAGGTTGTCGTCGCGCGCGACGATGCGGAAGCGGCCGTCGGGCGACAATGCCTCGTCGCCGTCCTTGCTGCCGGTATCGGCGCGGACGAGCGTGCCGTCGGCGCGCCAGTCCCAGCGCTTGTCGAACGCGCTGAAGCTGAGCGTGCCCGCGGCGGCGTCGAAACGCGGATCCTCGATCGGCAGCGCCGACGGACGGAGCGCCTGTCCGGTCGCCTTGGCGAGCGCGGCGGCGACGGCGGCCTCGGCAGCGATGGCGCGCGACTGGCCGGCGGCGATGTCGAAATAGAGGAGCTGGCGCTCGCCCTCACGCCCGCGGCGGTAGACGATCCCTGCGGCATCGCGCGTGAACACCGGGCGCAGCGAACGGTCGACGATCAGCTTGGCGAGCCCGTCGCCGAGATACTGGTCGGCAAGCGCATAGCGCGCGTCGATCGAGGCAGGCGCGGACGCAGGGGAGGCGGGAGCGGCGACCGGCTGGGCGGCGAGCGACAGCGGGGCGCAGAGCGCGAGACCCAGCGCGGTCGCGCCGAACGCGCGGCGGCGGATGCTCCGGCCGGGAAAATCAAACGGATATGGCATGGCTTTGCCCCCTTTCGCCATCGATCTAGACCATCGCGCGGCGCCGAGGTCAATGATATTATATATTATACAATAATGCCGATCATAGTCAGGCGCAGCGCGCCGACGGTGCCGGGGCGGGCGGCGCGGCGGGTGGAACGACCGCGTTCGGCGAGAGCACCTCCCATTCCTCGATCCCGAATGCGGCGTGCCGGCTGCCGTCGCCCGACGCATCGAGCACGGCGCGCAGGCAGCGTGTGCGGACGGGGGCGAACGACACGCTGCTGAAACCCTCCGCCGCCACCGGATAGCCGCCACGCGGCGCGATCGCGCGCCAGCGCTTGCCCGTCCAATATTCGAGATACCAGCGCGCGGGCGGTGCGACGCCGGTCGTGGCGCCCCGCGGCTGATCGCCCCAGAAGCGGATGCGCGCAGCGTCGATCGTCACCGGCCGGTCCCACCGATACTGGACCCAGCCCTGCGCGGGTGCCGCGTTCGCGGTCCAGCTCCCCCACATGTCGGGCGGGAGCGGCGCCGGATAGACGATGCCGTCGTTGAGCGCGGCGAGGCGATATTGCACGGGCACCGGCACGTTGAACGCGGTCGGGCGCGCGATGCGCGCCACATTGCGGGTGGGCGTCGTATCGGCGGGCGCGCGCGTCGGCACGACCTTGCGGATCGCCGCGGGCCGGACGCTGTCATCCCATTCGACCCGGTCGATCGCGACGCTGCGCCGGAAATGGCCGCCCAGCTTCGCATCGGCGGTGTGGTAGGTCATGTACCACTGGCCGCGATAGGGAACCATGCCCTGATGCGAGGTGGTCGACGACACCGGATCGAGGATCACGCCGCGATAGGTCCAGGGCCCGAGCGGCGTCGGCGCGGTGCCATAGGCCTGGCACGCATGGTAGAGCGCCGGCGTGCAGGGCGAGTCCGGCCCGGCATTGTTCGCGGCATAGACCATGTACCAGACGCCCTTGCGCTTGAAGAGCCAGGGCGCCTCGAAAAAGCCGGTGAGCGTCGTGACGCGGACGGGCTCACCCACGGTCTTCATGTCGGCCCCCAGCCGTGCGCCGCGCAGTTGCCCGAACGTGCCCCAGTAGAGATAAGCGCTGCCGTCATCGTCGACGAACACGGTCGGGTCGATATTCTGGATGGTGTTGGCGACCGGCAAACGCTGCGAGACGATCGGCCCTTCGGGATGCCAGTCGTGCCAGGGGCCGAGCGGGTCGTCGGCGACCGCAACGCCGATCCCCATGCAGTCGCGGTCGCCGCAGTCGCGCTGCGCGACGGGGGCATAGAGATAGAAGCGTCCGTCTGGCCCGCGCACCATCTGTGCCGCCCAGGCGGCGTCGGGGCTCGCCCAGGCGAACAGCGTATCGGGGCGGAGGAAATGCGGCCGGAGCGTCCATTTGCCCGAGGCCGGATCGGTGCTGCTCAGCAGCGCCCATTCGGGCATCTCGAACCCGATCCGGTCGCGCGGTGCGACGTCACGCCCGGTAAGGATATAGAAGGTGTCGCCGACCACCAGCGGCGCCGGATCGGCCGAATAGAGGCTGCCGTCGGCGACGATCGGGTTGTGGCGCGCGGTGATCGCGATCGGCGCATCGGATGCAGCGACCGGCGGTGCGGCGGGCTGGGCGTCGACCGATGCGGGGGCGAGCAGCGCCGTGAGCAGCGCGAGACCGCCGATCGTGCCGATGAGCGCCGTGCCGGCCATGCTTCCTCCCCTTCCGTCGCGACGGCTCTGTGACCGCGTCTTGAAGGAGTATATATCGTATACATTATGCCCGGCAAGCACGGATATCGCGCCGGCTGGTGCGACTTTCCGCGCCTTTTTGGTGCATGCCTACGAAAGAAGCGCGGCAGCCAACGAATCATTTGTCTGGGTAATCCCACGCGCGGCGCGGCGGATTCGCGCTTGCGGCGGGGCAGCGGAGGCCGCCCCGCCGGTCAGGCGGAAACGGGCAATGTCGGCCAGCGTTCGGTGATGCGCCCGCGATCGAACAGCACGATGTCGCCGAACTGGAGGAACAGCGCCTCGCTCTGGTTGGGGCGCAGGAAAACATAATCGTCGGGCGCCAGCCGCACGCGATCGGAGCCGGTAAGCAGTTCCTGATTGCTCGACCGACCGAACAGCGTGTCATATTCCAGCCCGGGCGGCGACACCGGGGTCGCCATCCAGTGACCGCCATAGATGAAGAAGGCGCGGCGGCGATTGGGATCGAGGAACGTCATCGGCCCCGACAGCCACTCATAGCCGGGCAGGCGGAACCGCGGCTCGGCCTTGATCACCGGCGTGGCGATGAAGCTCGCCGGGACATGCGCCGCGAGCGTGGGCACGTCGAAATCGACCGGCTTGACGAACCCCGAGCCCGCCGCGACCTCGTTCGCGACCGTGCCGCGCGCGTGGAGCGCATAGGTGGGGCTGCCCGCGCTGTTGAGCGTCAGCGCGCGCGGATCGCCGCCGATCGCCCGGCCGAGCGCGTCGATCGCGGCGCGATAGCGCGCCTGCGCGTCGGCATAGGCGCGATCGGGGTCGATCATCTTCACGACGTGCGGATCATAGCCCATCAGCCCCGACGGGCGGAGCATTCCGCTGGCACGCGCCTGCACCACGGCGCGCGCAAGGGCGTCGGCATCGGCCAGCCCGCCGCGATGGAGGCCGACGTCGATCTCGAACGCGACGCGCACCGGCGTCCGTGCCTCTGCCGCGACCGCAGCATATTGGCCGAGGCGTTCGGGCGTGTCGATCAGCCACTGGACGCGCGCCGCCGCCGCGGGGCCGCGCGCCTGAAGAAACTGGCCGAACTGCATCGCGGGCAGGGGCTTGCCGAGCAGCAGATCCGCCTCGGGATGGCGTTCGGCCATCGCGTCGAGCATCGCGCCGTTGAACACCATCAGCCGCGACGTCCCCATGCCCCGCGCGACATGATCGACCAGCGCGGGCGCGGGGAGCGATTTGACGACGACACGCAGCGGCAGCCGCCCCGGCGCGAGTGCCGCGCGGACTGCGGCGATATTGGCATCGAGCCGGGCACGGTCGATCACCAGTACCGGGTGCGCGATCCCGGCGGCGCGCAGGGCGCGGCCGACCGCGGTGAAATAGCCGTCATGGCCGCCGCCCTGATCGGCCTTGCGCAGTCCCGCGACGCCGAGCCCGCCGAGCACCGCGACGCCGCCGCCCGCGATCGCCGCACGCCGGGTCCAGCGCCGCGGCGCACGCGCCGGGCGCGTGGAAAGGCCCGAATCCCCGGTTTCAGCCATTGGCCATGATCCGTTTCAGATAGGGGTTGAGCATCCGGCCCTGCGGATCGACCGCGCGGCGAACCGCCATCGCGTCGCGCCAGCGGGGATAGAGCGCGGCAAAGTCGCCCGGGCCGAGTGTGTTGAGCTTGCCCCAGTGCGGCCGTCCGCCATGGCGGCGCAGGATCGGTTCGACGAGCGCGAAGAAGAAGTCGTGATCCTCCTTGTAATAGGCATGGACCGCGATCGACCCGCTCTCGCGCTGATAAAAGGGCGAGAGCCATGCGTCGTCGGGCGCGACGATGCGCGCCTCGAACGGGAAGAACACGTCGTTGCGGTGCGCCTCGACCGCGGCGATCACCTCGCGCAGCGCCGCGATCTGGCTGTCGATCGGCAGATGATATTCGATTTCCTTGAAACGGATCGGCCGCTCGTTCGACAGCAGCTTCCAGCCCTCGTCGACATCGGCTTCGACCCGGATCGCATCGAGTTCGCGCGCGGCGATCGAACGGCGCAGCGCGGGGGCGAATTCGAACAGGTCGCGCAGCTTCTTGAGGCCCATCAGCGTCTCGGCATCGCGATCGGGTCCGCGCGGGCGCACAGGCGCCTGGCTGACATCGTGCGTGATGACGACGGCGCGATCGGTGAAGGGGAGCACGAGGAACTCGGCATTGCGATGGCGGGCGCGCAGGCTGGGCCAATCGTCGAGCACGTCGTTGAGCGGCCGGATCGTGACATGCTTGGCAACGCGCGTCAGCGGCCGGTTCTGCAACGTCACCTGCGTGACGATGCCGAACGCGCCCAGATTGACGCGGGCGGCGTTCCACAGATCGGCATTCCGCGTCGCGCTGCAATCGACGATCTCGCCCGACGGAAGCGCGATCCGCATCGCCACCATCTCGCCGTGAAGCGCCTTCAGCCCCTTGCCGGTGCCGTGCGTGCCCGTCGCGAGCGCGCCGCCGAGCGCCTGTTTGTTGATGTCGGGCAGGTTGGGCATCTCTTGGCCGATCGCGGCGAGCGCGGCGCCCAGGTCACGCAACCGCGTTCCGGCACGAACGGTTGCCCGGTGGTTTTCGGCATCGTGATCGACGAGCCCGGTCATCGCGTCGAGCGAGACGAGCGTGCCGTCGGTCGGCACCAGTTCGGTGAAGCTGTGCCCCGATCCCACCGCGCGGATCGGCCCGCGCGCGGTGCGCATCAATTCGGCCAGCGCGCCTTCGTCGGCCGGGGCGGCGCGCGCGGCGGGATAGGCCTGAACATTGCCGGCCCAGTTGCGCCAGAGCAGGTGCCCCGAAGCGTCCTTGAGCGGGGGCAAGGGCGGTTCGCGGTCGAGCCACAGCCGCCGCCCCGCAAGCCCGCCCGCCGCAAGTGCGCCGGCGCCGACCACGCCGCCGCCGATCATCATCGCCCGTCGCGAAATCCGCGCCATCGCCGTCCCCCCTTATCGTCCCGCCATGAAGCGGATCAGCGCCTCGTAATCCTCACGCGAGCAGGCAAAGCACTGGCCGCCCGCGGGCATGCCGTTGCGCCCGGCGACCGCGCTTTCGACGAGCGCGGGCAGTCCCTTTTGCCAGCGCGGGTCCCAGGCGGCGCGGCTGCCCGTCAACGGCGCGCCGGTATCGCGCACGGTATGGCAGGCGACGCACGAGCTTTCGTAGAGCTGGGCGAGGCGGGGATCGCGCGGACGCAGCTTCGCGCTCTCGGCCTCGGTGATCGCCACGGCGGGCGCCGCGGCCTTTGACGCCTGCGGGCCGCCGCAGCCCGTGAGCAGCAGCATCGCCAACGTCCCGCCGGCTGCCGGCCCCGCGCGCAGCCCGCGACGGCCGGTACTGCCCTTGCCGCTTTGCCCCGTGCGCCCCCCAGATCGCGCCTTCAGGACCATCCCCACTCTCCGGATTGACAGTTTATTATAGTCATGGCTAGGTAATAGCGATTGTTATCTTTCGTCAAGCGGGTGCGGCGAAAGAAGATTGCGTGAAGACCGGGCCGCCCGGTGGCGGCGCGACATCGGCGATCATGGCGCAAGACCATGGCGCAACCGTCGCGGCGCGGCGCCCCGAAGACCAACCAGCGAGGAAGCACGACACATCAAAGAGCTGCCCAAGCAGCATCATGGAGGGGATGATGAGAGACTTGCGTCGGGATTGCGCAATCTGTGCCGCGGCACTGCTGTGGAGCAGCCATGCGGCGGCCCAGGACGGCGGCGCGGCGCCACCGCCGGCCGTTGCCGAACAGAGCCCGCCGACCGGCGAGATCGTCGTCACCGCGCAGCGGCGCGAACAGTCGCTTCAGGACGTGCCGATCAGCGTCAACGTGTTCGGTGAAAAGGCGCTCGACGCGCTGGGCGCGCAGAGCGTCGGCGACATCGACACCTTCACCCCGGGGCTGAGCGTTGACGACACCTCGGTCACGCAGCCGCATTATTCGATCCGCGGCATCGCCTCGGACGATTTCGGGGTAGGGACCGAGCCCGCGGTGGGCATCTTCATCGACGGCGTCTATGCCGGGCGCTCGGGATCGGCGCTGATCTTCTTCAACGACGTCGCGCGCGTCGAGGTGCTCAAGGGGCCGCAGGGCACGCTGTTCGGGCGCAACACCTCCGCCGGCGCGATCTCGATCATCACCAACAAGCCCACCGACCATTTCGAGGCGAATGCCCAGGTCCGCATCGGCAACTATGCCAAGCGCCGGATCGACGGCATGGTCAACGTGCCGATCGCGGACGGGCTTGCGCTGCGCATGAACGGCGTCATCAACCGTCGCGACGGCTATCTGACCGACGCCGTGACCGGCCAGGATTACGAGCGCGAGCATAACTGGTCGGGGCGTGCCGCGCTGCGCTTCAATCCCGGTGCCGGGACCGACATCGTGCTCAGCTATGACCATGACGATACCGACAAGGACGGCCCCGCCGCGATCGGCATCGGGCCGTTCGCGCGCAGCCGCGATCCGGAGGGGCCGTTTGCCAACGACGTCATCGGCGGCTCGCACGAGCGGCGCCAGCTCGACGCCGCGACGCTGAGCGTGACGCAGGCGCTAGGCGGCGTCACGCTGACCAGCATCAGCGCCTATCGCTGGTTCAAGACCGCGAACCGCGAGGACGAGGACGGGACCAACCTCAAGTCGCACTATCTCGACACCGAAAATGCCGAACGCAACGAAAGCGTCTATCAGGAGCTGCGGCTGGCGCAGGACCGCGGCGCGCTCAACTGGATCGCGGGTGTCAGCTATTTCCACGAACGCGCGGACCAGTCGACGCGGACCACCGCGCTGACCGACAGCGTCGACACGCTGTTGAACAACCTGGCCGGACTGCCGCTGTTCACCGCGCTCGACGCGGTCGGGCTGCCGGTGTTCGGCCGCAGCTGGACCGAGCAGGTCGATGTCCGCGCGCGCAACGAATCGGTGGCGGCGTTTGCCGACGTCACCTGGGCGGCGACGACGCGGCTCAACCTGACCTTCGGGCTGCGCTACACGCACGATCGCAAGCGCTTCACCTGGCTGGTGCGGCCCTATGCGGCCGACGGGCTGGGGCAGGTGGTCGCGCCCGGGGCGCTCTACAACGCCGTCGCAGGCATGCCGATCTTTCCCGACGCGGCGAGCATCAGCGTCACCGACTTTTACGGCGCCGTGGTGGGGCGCAACCTGATCTTCGATGCCGGTGCGCTGACCGGCCAGTCGTTCACGCGCAAGGAGTCGTTCAACGACACGAGCCCGCGCTTCGTCATCGACTACAAGCCTGCCGAAACGGTGATGCTCTTTGCCTCGGCAGCACGCGGTTACAAGGCGGGCGGGTTCAACAGCGTCCAGGTCAACTCGTTCTTCCGTCCCGAAAAGGTCTGGAACTTCGAAGCAGGAGTCAAATCGACGCTGCTCGACCGGCGGCTGCGGCTCAACCTCTCGGGCTTCCACTATGTCTATCGCGACCGGCAACAGGTCAGCCTGGAATCGGTCAACGGCGCGGGCGTGCCGCAATATGTGACGCTCAGCGGCGATTCAAAGGCATGGGGGATTGATTTCGACACGCAGCTGACGCTGGCGCGCGGCATCTCGATCGGGGCGGTCGCGAGCTATATCGACTCGAACTGGGTCAAGCGCGTCGAGCGCGGCGTCGACATTTCGGGCCAGCCGACCGGCGAGCCGCATTTCCGCGGCGTGGTCACCGTCCAGTTCGACCGCGACTTGCCCGGCCATGCGGGCGGCATCTTTGCCGATGCGAGCTATAGCTATACGTCGCGCCAGCGGCTCAACGACGCGATCCGCGCGTCCGACGCGGCGCTGCTCAACAACCCCTTTTATGGCGCGCTGGTCGATTTCTCGAAGCTGGGCAAGTTGCGGTCGAGCCGCGAGATCGTCAACGCGCGCATCGGCTGGCGCTCGCCGGGACGCGGCTTCACCGCCGCGCTGTTCGCCGAAAACCTGTTCGACGTGCGCACGCCGCGGACGCTCAACCCGATCAGCGCCGATACGCTCGGCACGCCCTATGTGCGGATGGACCGCCCGCGCTTCTGGGGCGTCGAACTGGGCGCCAAATTCTAGGGGCGGGCAGGCGATGGCGACGCAACGCATCTTTCCCGCCGACTTCCGCTGGGGCGTCGCGGCATCCGCCTTCCAGATTGAGGGGGCGGAGACCGCGGGCGGGCGCGGGCCGTCGAGCTGGGACCGTTTCTGTGCCGAACCCGGCCGCATCCTCGACGGCAGCCGCGGCGCGGGGGTGATCGACCATTATCACCGCCATGCCGAGGACGTGGCGTTGATGCGCGAACTGGGCGTCACCGATTACCGGCTGTCGATTGCGTGGCCGCGCATCCAGCCGGACGGCGCGGGGCCGCCCAACCCGGCGGGGATCGGCTTTTATGACCGGCTGATCGACGAACTGCTCGCGGCCGGGATCGCGCCGATGGTGACGCTGTTCCACTGGGACACGCCACTGGCACTCGAGGAACAGGGCGGTTGGAGCGAGCGGGCCATCGTCGAGCGCTTCGCCGATTATGCCGCGATCGTCGGCCGGCACTTTGCCGATCGCGTGCCGCGCTGGGCCACGCTCAACGAGCCATCGGTGCTGACCAGCATGGGCTATGCAGTGGGTGGACACGCCCCCGGCCGGACGATGGGACTGGAAGCGCTGAGCGTTGCGCACCATCAGCTGCTTGCGCACGGGCGCGCGGTGCAGGCGCTGCGGGCGGCGGGAGCGGGCGGCATCGGGCTGGTCAACAACCAGATGCCCGTCCGGCCGGCAAGCGAGGCACCCGCCGATGTCGCGGCGGCCGATCTATATGCGACGCTGATGTGCTGGCTCTATTCCGACCCGGTGCTGCTCGGCCGGTATCCCGACGCCGTCGCAGCGATGCTGCCCGCCGGGTTCGAAGACGATCTGGCGACGATCGCGACGCCGATCGACTGGTATGGTCTCAATTATTACAATGCCGAATGCGTCGGCGCGCCGAGCGCCGAGGTCCGCACCGTCGACGGCCACGAAATGCCCGCCGGGCTGCCGTTCGACCTGGTGCCGATCGCCGACCGGCCGCATACCGATTTCGGCTGGCCGGTGACGCCCGAAGGGCTCGGCGAGATCCTGGCGCTGCTCCGTAACCGTTACGGTCCGGCGCTGCCGCCGGTCTACATCACCGAAAACGGGTGCGCGTATAACGACGCACCCGACGCAGCGGGTCGCGTCGCCGATCTTCGCCGGATCGACTATCACGCCGCGCATCTCGATGCGCTGGCGCGCGCAATCGCCGAGGGTGCCGATGTGCGCGGCTATTTCATCTGGTCGATTCTCGACAATTTCGAATGGGCCGTCGGGCTGTCGCAGCGCTTCGGCCTAGTCCATGTCGACCCAGTGACCGGGCGGCGCACGCCGAAGCAATCCTATCACTGGTACCGCGCCTTCATCCGCGCGCAGCAAGGATAGCCGCGATGGCGACCGCGCACCGCCGTGCCGCCGCGCGTGCCGGTGCCGCGCCGGGCCGGGCGGCGATTGCGGCGCTCGCGATCGGCAATGCCGGGCTGTGGGCGGCCTTTTTCGGCCCCATCGAACTGCTGCTCGCGCAACAGGCGGCGGCGATCGCGCCGGCGGACAAGGTCGCCGTGCTGGGCGGCGTCAGCGCGGCGGGGGCGGGCGTGGCGATGCTCGCCAATCCGCTGTTCGGCGCACTTTCGGACCGCACGCGAGGGCGGCTGGGTCGACGGCGGCCCTGGATCCTGACCGGCGCGACGGGCGGCGCAGCAAGCCTCGTCCTGCTCGCGCAGGCGCGCGACGTCGCCGGGATGGTGATGGGCTGGTGTCTGGCGCAGGCCGCGCTCAACGCGATGTTCACCGCGCTGGTGGCCGTAATCGCCGATCGCGTGCCGCCCGATCGGCGCGGCGCCGTCGGCGCGTGGCTCGCGCTCGCCCAGACCGGCGGCGTCGTCGGCGGCGTCGCGATCGCCAGTGCGGCGCCGGATTATGCGCACGGCTATCTCGCCTGCGCCGCCGCGGTGCTCGCGGGCGCGCTTCCGTGCCTGGCGATCGGGGACGCCGGCCCCCTGCCGCCACGCGAACCGGGGCATGACGGGGACGCCCGTTCCCGCCCCGGAAGCATCCCCGCCGATCATCGCCCCGCATGGCGATCGCCCGACGCGCGTTGGGCGTGGCTGGTGCGCTTTCTGCTCAACCTGACCTCGGCGCTCGGGCTGCTCTATCTGCTCTATTTTCTCACCGATGTCGTGCATCGACCGGCAGCCGCGGGGGACGTGTTGGCCCTCACGATCGTCTATGTCGCCGCAATGACGCTGGTGCTGCTTCCCGCAGGCTTCGCATCGGACCGGATCGGGCGGCGGCGGCCCTTCGTCGTCGCGGCGGGCGCCGTCGCGGGGACGGGAATGGCGCTGCTCGCGCTGGTGCCGCACTGGGACGCGGTGCGTGTCGGGGTCGCGCTGATCGGCGCGGGTTTCGGGCTCTATACCGCCGTCGATGTCGCCATCGTGACGCAGGTGCTGCCGCGCGCCGCCGACGCCGCGCGCGACCTGGGCCTGTTCAACATCGCCAATTCGCTGCCCCAGGTGCTCGCACCCGCGCTTGCCGGATTGCTCGTCGGCGGCTTCGGTTATCCGGTGCTCTATGGCGTCGGGGCGGTGCTGGCGCTCGCCGCCGCTGTCGCGGTCGGGCGGATCGCCGCGGTTGGATGATCGAATAGAAGCGCCTAGATGGCGGCCATTCCCGCTGGTTGGTGAAAATGGCAAGAACGAAGACTGCACGTCCGCGCACGACAGCGCCCAGGGAGGCCAGGGCCGAGCCCAAACAGGCGCGCGCGCTGCAAACGCGCGAGATGCTGCTCGACGTGGCCGGGCTGTTGCTCGCCGAGGTCGGCATCGAGCGCATCTCGACCAACCTGATCTGCCAGCGCGCGGGCGTCACCCCGCCCGCGCTCTACCGCTATTTCGACGACAAGTTCGCCATCATCGAGGCATTGGGGATGCGACTGATGGAGCGGCAGAACGCCGTGCTCGTCGACTGGATCGAACAGCATGTCGCGCACGGCGTTGCCGCCGCCGCGGCCGCGACCGAGCAACTGCTGCGTGAAACCGCCGCGGTGACGCGCAGCGAGCCCGGCGGGGTGTGGATCGAACGCGCGCTCCATGCGACGCCGCGGCTCGAGCATATCCGGATCGAATCGCACCGTTTCGTGACCGAGCGCCTCACCGAGGCGTTGGCGCCGCAGCTTCCCGACGTGCCACGCGAGGCGATCTGGCGGCGCATCCGCGTCGCGGTCGAATTCGGCTACGTCGTCGACGAACTGCTCCACAGCGAAGCCGACATGCCCGAGGACGCGCTGTTCGCCGAAACCAGCGCGTTGCTGCGCGCCGCGTTCCTCAGCTGGACCGATCCCGTCGCTGCCGACTGAGCCGGCGGCGCGGACGCTCAGGCCGCGCGCGGCATCGGCGCGATCGGCAAAGGCGCCGTCGCGCGGTCGCCATGCGCGGCGTCGACAAAGGCGGCGAAATAGCCCGCCGCCGCGCGGTCGACGGTGAAGCGTGCGAGATGTGCATCGAGTTCGGCGGCGGGGGCGGGCGTCGGCACCGCCTCGGCAATTGCGGCGGCAAAGGCCGCGTCGCTGCGCGCGACCACGCGACCGAACCGGCCCTGGCCCAGCAGGCTGCGCACCCCCGCACCGCAATCGGTCGAGATCACTGCCAGCCCGGCATCGAGCGCCTCGAGCAGCACCGCAGGAATACCTTCGTAGCGCGACGACATCAGCAGCACGTCGTAATCGCCCAGCCGCGACGCAGCGTCGGGAACATGGCCCGCAAACGTCACCCGCGCCGTCAGCGCCAGCCGCTCGGCCAAGGCCGCGAGCTGGGCCCGCTCCGGACCGTCGCCATAAATCGTCAATGTATCGTCGGCGCGCGCACCTGCGGCAAAGCCGCGCAGCATCAGGCTGAAATCCTTCTGATGGACGAGCCGGCCGACTGCAACGAAGCGCCGCCCCGCCACTGCCTCGCGCAGCCGAGGCGCGGGGTCGCTCCGCCGGTCGAGCGCGGGATCATGGACGACGAGGCTGCGCGCCGCCATCGCACGCGGCATTTCGGGCGCCATCGATTCGTCCATCAGCACCCAGCGGTGGATCAGCCGCGCCTGCAGCCACAGCCACAACCGCCATCCCGCACGCGCGACCGGCGGCAGGTCGCGTCGGGCAAGGTCATTGCTGATCTTGGTAACGATCGGCGGGCAATCGCGCCCGAGCAGCAACCGCATCATCACCGCGACGATCGTGTAAGTCGATCCGGCGACGAACAGCACGTCGGGCCGAAGGCGCCGGATGACGCCCGGGAGCTGCAGGATCATCCACAGCGTCTCCCAGCCCGCGGTCGACACCCGCGGCTGTCGCGCGACTTCGTAGTCGAGATCCTGCGCGAGCTCGGTACGCAGCGCACCGTCCTCGCGCCCGAGGAACAACGGCGCATCGACGCCGGTGCGTCGCCACTGACGAACCATCCTGAGCGCGATCCGTTCGACGCCTCCGGGCTCGAAGCTGTGGAGGAAGGTCAGCACGCGCAGACCGCGTGCCGGTCGCCCCGCGACGCCACCATCGCCTGACGGCGTTCGGGAGGCGATCGGCACAACCGTCGCGGGAGCGGGGAGCAAGGCGCTGCTATCGGGCTGGGGCCGCGAACGCTGGTCGATGGTCATACGATAAGGACGACGCGGACAGCGTATTTCCACACCATGTCTGAAAAATTTGTTCTGATACCGAAATGTCTTCGCTGGCGGCAGCGAGCCTGCACGACCACCTGCACTTACGAAGCGGCCTTTCCCGCGCGTGGTTCCTGAAGAGAGGTCGCAGCCCCGCTCTAGGGGAGATGGCTATCGTGGAGCCCGGCGTAGAAGCGGGCGGTCGTCGCGGCGCCATCGCAACAGAGCTGGCGCTATGCCCCGGCCGCGACGCCGAGCGGGCCGCCAGGTCTCTTGACGATCTCATCGTCGTGCTGCTGGTCGACGCCTATGACGGCTATGCCCGGCGCAGTAACGTCGTTTTCTGTTGGGTGCACGTCCGCCACAAGTTCTCCGAGTTCGCCCAGACATCGCCGGTTGCCACAGCGTTGGTTACCTCCGTCCTGTGGTTTCGAAAGAGAAGCTAGGGTAGCCTTAACGAGCTTGTCTCGGTGTCGGCCAGACCGGCGCAGGCCAAACGGCATTGATTAGGAAATTGCGCCAGAGCTGATCGCGTGCCGGACTGGATCGATGAACAAAAGGGGGAACCATGTACGCCCATTCTCTGGAGGACGCGCCCGAAGACCGCTGGGAGCCGCTTTCGCATCATCTCAAGCAGGTCAGTGAAAGGGCGGGCGGTTTCGGACGGACCTTTGGCGCCGCGCTACCCGCACAGATCATGGGCGCGCTGCACGATATCGGCAAATGTGCCGAGGCCTATCAACGCTACATCCGTACCCCACGCACCAGCGACGCCCAGGCGCGTGGCCCGGATCATAGTACCGCCGGTGCCCAGGTCGCGATGCGTCTGTTCGGAAAAACGATCGGCCGACTTATGGCATTCGGCATTGCCGGCCATCATGGCGGGCTGATGGACGGTGCGACGCTTACCGAGCGCGAAACCAAGCTGGTGGAAGACTATGCGGGCTGGGAAGCGCATGCGCCGCCACTGCCCGATCCGGCCGCACTTGTGGCGAGCCTGACGAAGCCAAAACGCAATGCAATCGAACCCGCGTTCAGTCTCTTCTTTCTGGCACGCATGCTGTTCTCTTGCCTGGTCGATGCCGATTTCCTGGAGACGGAAGGCTTCTATGCGGCGGCAGCCGGGCTTTCGCCGCCCGAGCGGGGCGGCCGGATCGACCGGTGCCACCGCGACGCCGTTCGTGCTTACATGGCACTCCATCGTCGCGACGACACGGCCGTGAACCAACTTCGATCGCGCGTGCTCGACCATGCCATGTCGAAGGCCGGGCTGGCGCCTGGCCTGTTCACCCTCACCGTGCCGACCGGCGGGGGCAAGACGCTCACATCGCTCAGCTTCGCTCTCGAGCATGCGATGACGCACGGGCTGGAGCGGATCGTCTACGTCATTCCCTTCACTTCAATCATCGAGCAGACGGCGGAGGTGTTTCGCACTGCGCTGGGCGCGGAATTGGCCGGCGATGTGCTCGAACATCATTCGAGTTTCGACTGGGAGGATCGAGCACCGGCCTCCGACGGGGACAGCGAGGGCGAGGGTAGCAGTGGCCTCGCCAAGCTGCGCCGGGATGCGGAGAACTGGGACGTGCCGGTCGTGGTCACCACGGCGGTGCAATTCTTCGAGAGCCTGTTCGCCGCCCGCACCAGTCGCGCGCGCAAGCTGCACAATCTGGCGAAAAGCGTGATCGTGATCGACGAGGCCCAGTCGATCCCCGTCCATCTGCTGCGCCCGTGCATGGCGGCAATCGACGAACTGGCGAAGAACTACGGCGCCACTGTGGTGCTGTGCACCGCCACCCAGCCGGCGCTGCGAACGCAGGACGATGCCCTGCCGCGACGGCGCGAGGGCGATCCGGCAGAAGGCCTCGACATCCCGGCCGAGCGCGAGCTCGCCCCCGATCCCGAGGGGCTCTATACGGCGCTCCGGCGGGTGGCGGTCGAATGGCGGCGGCAGCCGATACCTGATGGCGCGATCACCGCGCGCTTTGCCGAGCAGCCGCAGATTCTCTGCATCGTCAACAGCCGGGGCCATGCCCGCGCGCTGTTCGATGCGATCGCCGATCAGCCGGGTGCCCGCCACCTGACCACGCTGATGTGCGCGAAGCACCGCCGGACGGTGCTGACCGGCATCCGTTCGGACCTGGTGGCGGGCAAGCCGGTCCGCCTGGTGGCGACCAGCCTGATCGAGGCGGGGGTCGACGTGTCCTTCCCCGAAGTCTGGCGGGCCGCCGCGGGCCTGTCGAGCATCGCCCAGGCAGCCGGGCGCTGTAATCGGAGCGGCGAGCTGACCGGGCTCGGCAGGACGGTGGTGTTCGAGCCGGCCGAACAGCGGATACCGCCCGCCATCGATGCTTTCTACACGCCGGCGCGCGAGGCGCTGCGCCGCCATGCCGAAGACCCGCTGAGCCTGGCGGCGATCCGGCATTATTATCGCGCGCTCTACTGGCACCAGGGCCATGCGGCGCTGGACCGGGCGACGGGGCTCGGCGAACCCTATGCCATCGTTCCGGCCGTGCGGGACAGCATGGACGGGCGGGGCGTCAACTTCCCGTTCCGCACGATTTCCGATGCGTTCCGGCTGATCGACGAGGTGATGGACCCGGTACTCATCCCCTATGATGTAGAGGCACAGGAAGCGCTGGCGGCGCTCGCCAGCGCCCCGGTCCCACCGGCGGGCGTCTTGCGGAAGCTCCAGCAATATGCGGTTCCGGTGCCGAAGAAGATCCGCGCAACCCTGCTTGCCAGCGGTGCCGCGAAGGTCGTGCGCGAGGACTATGGCGATCGGTTCGTGGTGCTGCAGGATCGCGACCGATATGATGATGTGCGGGGGCTGGCGATCGAACGGGCTGCTGCTTGGCTGACTGCGGAGCGAAGTATTCTCTAGGGTAGTACGCCACGATCGCCATATAACGCGTCACAGTATGGGTGCGTTTTCCCTGGGACTGCTTTCTGAATTGCCCTCGCGAATCGCGTATGCATGCCCGGGAAATGCACCCCCAGCGTGGGAATAAACATGAACCTCCCTCCGAGGAAAGGAGGTATGCGCTATGTGGTACATCACCATCAGGAGGTTCTGAGGAAGGGGAGCGAGGCTTTTACTGCCTCCCAGCTGTTGGTGGCGACGCGGATCGAAACACAGTTTGGTTCGGTAACTTTCGCCTACAAATGCTGCACCCTCTGCGAGGTGCGGATTCATGAATAGATTTCACCGCTGCCAGTATTGCTTTATTTTTTGGCGTGTTGCTTGCGCACGCATATGAATCGGAATAATGAACCCAAAGGACTGGGGGAATAATGGCGGTTCGGTTGCACATCTGGGGGGAGCGTGCCTGCTTCACGCGGCCGGAGATGAAGGTGGAGCGCGTCAGCTATGACGTGATCACGCCCTCCGCAGCACGCGGTATCCTCGAGGCGATCCACTGGAAGCCGGCGATCCGCTGGCATGTCGACCGGATCCATGTGCTGCGGCCGATCCGGTTCCAGTCGATCCGGCGCAACGAAGTCGGCGCCAAGGCGAGCGCCGCCAACGCCGCCGGTGCGATGAAGCGCGGCACCACGTATGGCCTGGGCATCGCGGTCGACGACGACCGCCAGCAGCGCGCGGCGCTGGTGCTGGTTGATGTCGGCTATGTGATCGAGGCGCATTTCACAATGACCGACCGGGCAGGGCCCGAGGACAGCCCGGCGAAGCATATCGCGATGTTCAACCGCCGCGCCGCGCAGGGGCAGTGTTTCCACCGCCCGTGCCTAGGCACCCGCGAATTTCCCGCCGAGTTCGCGCTGGTCGAGGAAGGCGCTGCGCTGCCGCCCTCGACGCTCGACAAGCCGGACGCCGATTTCGGCTGGATGCTGCACGACATCGATTTCGCGCGCGGCAATGAATCGCGCTTCTTTCGCGCGCAGATGCAGGGCGGCGTGATCGAGGTGCCGCCCTTCGATGCCGAGACGGTGCTGCGATGACGATCCTGCAGGCGCTGCACGCCTATTACGAGCGGCTGGACGATGTCGCGGCGCCGGGCTGGAGCCAGGAGAAGTTCGGCTGGTGCATCGTGCTGAGCCCGGACGGCGCGGCGATCGACGTCGAGAATCTCCACGACCTTACCGGCAAGAAGCCCAAGCCGACACTGCGGGTGGTGCCGGCCGCCGTGAAGCGCACCGTGGCGATCTCCCCCAATTTCCTGTGGGACAAGACCGCCTATGTGCTGGGCCGCACCGCGGGCGAGGGCAAGCGCACGGCGGACGAGCACGCCGCGTTCGTCGCGCTGCATCTCGATAGGCTGGCGGGGCAGGAGGATGCGGGGCTTGCGGCGCTTCGGCGCTTTCTGGAACGCTGGCGCCCCGACCAGTTCGAGGCATTGCCGCACGGCGGCGCGGAGATGCTCGACGCCAATGTGATGTTCCGGTTGGACGGCGAGCATGGCTTCCTCCACGAACGTCCGGCCGCGCGGGCGCTGGTGGAAGCCGCCGGCAGCCCCGGCACCGATGCAATCATGGGCAGCCTTTGCCTGGTTACCGGCGAACTGGCTCCGGTCGCGCGCCTGCATCCGACGATCAAGGGCGTCGAAGGCGCGCAGTCCTCGGGCGCCGCGCTGGTGTCCTTCAATCTCGACGCCTTCACCTCGCTCGGCAAGGACCAGGGCGAGAATGCGCCCACCAGCGAGGCGGCGGCGTTCCGCTATGGTGCGGCGCTCAACCGCATGTTGCAGCGGGACAGCGGCAACCGCCTGTCGCGCCCGATCGGCGACGCGACGGTGGTGTTCTGGGCCGATGCGAGCAAGGCCGAGGCGGAGGCTGCCGACGCCTTCATGGCGCTGCTGATGGAGCCGGACGCGCAGACCATCACCGACGAGAAGGAGGTCACCCGGCTGCGGACGCAGATCGATGAGATCGCCGCCGGGCGTCCCGTGGCGGAGCTGCGCCCGGACATCGCGCCGGGCACGCAGTTTCATGTTCTCGGGTTGTCGCCCAACGCGGCGCGGATTTCGATCCGCTTCTGGCTTTCCGGTGGGCTCGACCAGTTCGCCACCGCGCTCGCCCGCCATTATAACGACATGCGGATCGAACCGCTGCCGCGCGCCTGGGGGGCGGCGCCGTCCGTCCGCCGGCTGCTCGCGCAGACCGTTGCCGCGCAGGGCGAGATGAAGAATATTCCCCCGCTGCTCGCGGGAGAGATGATGCGCGCGGTCCTTTCCGGCGGCGCCTATCCGCAAACGCTGCTCGCCGCCGCGCTGATGCGGCTTCGCGCCGGTGATGATCCCGCTTCCGGCTGGCATGCTGCCGCGATCCGCGGTGTGCTGGCGCGATCCCCTGATTATGTCGCTTCCTTTGGAGAACCCCCGATGAGCCTGCAACGGGACACTGCGGAGCCGGGCTACCAGCTTGGCCGGCTGTTCGCCGTCTATGAACTGGCGCAGCGCGCGGCCTTGGGTCGCGTGAACGCCAGCATTCGCGACAAATATTTCGGCGCTGCCTCGGCCACGCCGGCCAGCGTGTTCCCGATCATCGTGCGCGGCGGCCAGAACCACCTCGCCAAGGTGCGCAAGGAAAAGCCGGGCTGGGCCACGCTGATCGAGCGGGAGCTGGAGGAGATCCACAGCCATCTCGATCCCATGCTGCCGCGTTCGCTGAGCCTGCAGAAGCAGGGCGCCTTCGCGATCGGCTATTACCACCAACGCGCCACCAAGCTGAGCAGCGACAAGGTCGGGGAACTCGACCCGACCGCGCTCACCGATTCCGATGAGACCGAGGGGGAAGCATGAGCACGCCGGTTACCCAGCGCCACGAGTTCGTCCTGTATTTCGACGTGACGAACGGCAATCCGAACGGCGATCCCGATGCCGGCAACATGCCCCGGCTCGATCCGGAGACCAACCAGGGGCTGGTGTCGGACGTCGCGCTGAAGCGCAAGGTCCGCAACTTCGTCGCGCTGGTGAAGGATCAGGAACCCGGCTTCGAGATCTACATGACCGAAGGCGCCACGCTGAACAACCAGCACAAAAAGGCGTGGGCGGCGGTAATGCCCGACGTCACCAAGGCGGACGAGTTCAAGAAGCTGCCCAAGGACCAACAAAAGGCGCAGGAACTCACGCGCTGGATGTGCGCCAATTTCTGGGACATCCGCACCTTTGGGGCGGTGATGAGTACCGGCGTCAATGCCGGACAGGTGCGCGGGCCGGTGCAGTTCGGCTTCGCCAAGTCGGCCGAGCGCATCCTGCCGCTCGAAATCTCGATCACGCGCATGGCCGCGACCACCGAAAAGGACGCGGAGGACAAGGGTGGCCGCACCATGGGCCGCAAGCACATCGTGCCCTATGGCCTGTACCGCGTCCACGGCTTCGTCTCCGCGCCGCTCGCCAGCCACCCGACCAAGGGCACCGGCTTTTCGGAAAGCGACCTTGAGCTGCTGTGGCAGGCGCTGGGCCAGATGTTCGATCATGACCGCTCGGCCGCGCGCGGCGAGATGGCCAGCCGCAAGCTGATCGTCTTCCGCCACCAGAGCGCGCTCGGCAATGCCCAGGCGCAGAGCCTGTTCGATCGGGTGAAGACCTGGCGGGTCCACGAAGGCTCCGTCCAGGAAATCGGCAGCCCCGCCACCGGCAACTGGCCGCCCGCGCGGAAATGGGAAGACTATAAGGTGACCATCGATCGCGAGGGATTGCCTGCGGGCGTCGAGATCATAGAGCCTTGAGGCTTTTCTCCCGTGAAGATTGTCTACAAGATCACCTATCCCAATGGGAAAATATACGTTGGGAAGGATCTTGCTGACAGCATACCTATTTCGGAAGTCCTGATAAGAGACTGGTCGAACAGGATTTCTCGCGAGAAGAGTGAATGGCGTTCACCGTAACGCGGGAAATCCTCTGGGAATCGGAAACGGCATCCGACAAGGAGGTTGCGAAGATGGAGGTCCAGTTCATCCGATTACTTCAGTCGAACGATCCAGCGTTTGGCTATAATCGCTGGCCGTCCATTAAAGGGTAGGCCGATGCGCGCGCCGCCCCCGGACCCCGCCGCCGAAGACGCGCTGGTGCCGGTGTCGGCGCTCCAGCATTATTTGTTCTGTCCGCGCCAGTGCGCGCTGATCCATGTCGAGCGGATCTGGACAGAGGACGGCGCCACCGCCGAGGGGCGCATCCTCCACGAGCGAGTGGATGGCGGTCGGCCGGATCGCCGTGCCGGCGTCCGCACGGTGCGCGGGCTCGTCCTCCGCTCGTTCGAACATGGCCTGGCTGGCAAGGCCGACGCGGTCGAGTTCGTGCGCGGCGTGCCCTATCCGGTCGAGTACAAGCGCGGCCGCCCCAAGGCGCACCGCGCCGACGAGGTGCAGCTCTGCGCTCAGGCGCTGTGCCTGGAGGAGATGTTCGGCTGCACCGTGCCCGAAGGCGCGCTGTTCTATGCGCAGACCAAGAAGCGCAGCCGGATCGCCATCGATGCGGAATTGCGTGCGCTGACGATCACGCTTGCCGCCGAAACCCGGGCGATGCTGGCCGCCAGCCATACTCCGCCGCCCCGGGCGAAGCCCGGCTGCCGGCGCTGCTCGCTGGCGGATGCCTGCCAGCCCAGGCGGCTGGAGCGCCCGCCTTCCGTCCAGCGCTGGCTGCTGCGCCAACTCGCCGAACCCGATGCCCTGCCGGAGACGTGATCGATGCGGCGCCACCTCAACACCATCTACGTCACCACCGAAGATGCCTGGCTGCGCAAGGACGGCGCCAATATCGTCGTCGAGGTGGAGGGCACCGAGCGCGGGCGCGTGCCGATGCACCTGCTGGAAGGGGTGGTGTGCTTCGGCCGGCCGGGCGCCTCGCCCGCGCTGATGGCGGCATGCGCGGAGGCGGGGATCGCGCTCTCCTTCCTCACTCCCAACGGAAAGTTTCTTGCGCGCGTGGAGGGGCCGCGTACCGGTAATGTGCTGCTGCGCCGAACCCAGCACCGCGTCGCCGACGATCCGGTGCGCGCGGTGCCGATCGTGCGGGGCATCGTCACCGCCAAGGCCGCCAACCAGCGCACCGTGCTGCGTCGCGCGCTGCGCGATCATGGCGGCCGGATCGCCCCCGATGCCCATGCCGCGCTGACCGCTGCGGAGGCGCGGCTGGGTCATGTCGCCCGGCGGGCAGCGCAGGCGGAGGATATCGACACGCTGCGCGGGCATGAGGGCGAAGCGGCGCAGCTCTATTTCGGCGCGTTCGATGCGATGCTGCAGGGCGAGCGGCCCGCCTTCCAGTTTGCCGGGCGATCGCGCCGGCCGCCGCTCGATCGGGTGAATGCGCTGCTCAGCTTTCTCTACGCGATGCTCGGGCATGACTGCCGGTCGGCGCTGGAGGGCGTTGGGTTCGATCCGCAGGTGGGGCTGCTCCATGCCGACCGACCCGGTCGGGCCAGCCTGGCGCTGGACCTGATGGAGGAACTGCGCCCGGTGCTGGCCGATCGGCTGGCGCTGACGCTGATCAATCGCGGCCAGCTCAAGCCGCGCGACTTCACGGTGGACGAGGGCGGGGCGGTGTCGCTGACCGACGATGGCCGCAAGGCGGTGCTGGTCGCCTGGCAGGAGCGCAAGAAGCGCGAATTGCGGCATCCGTTCCTGGGCGAGGCGATGCCGATGGGGCTGGTCGCACATGTCCAGGCGCAGTTGCTGGCGCGGCATCTGCGCGGCGATCTCGACGGCTATCCGCCCTTCCTGTGGAAATAACGCGATGCTGATGCTGGTCACCTATGACGTGAACACGCAGGACGCGGCGGGCCGGCGGCGGTTGCGACGCGTGGCGAAGGCGTGCCTGGACCTGGGGCAGCGCGTGCAGAACTCGGTGTTCGAATGCGAGGTGGATCCGGCGCAATGGGCGCTGCTACGCGCGGCGCTGATCAAGGAAATCGATGCGGAGAAGGATTCGCTGCGCTTTTACCGGCTGGGCGCCGATGGCAAGCGGCGGGTGGAGCATGTCGGCGCCAAGCCCGTACTGGATCTGGCGGGGCCGCTGCTCTTTTAGCCTTGCGCGAACCCAAGTCTGTCTGTTCCGGCAGGGGCGGTTCGCGCAAAATATATTCTTTACGGATCAGACGGATAGAGAGGGCATGGCCCGAAAAGGCGTCCGCACGCCCGCGAAATGCCGACAGTTCGCGTAATAGGACGAATTTACCGCTCTTTCTCATTGTATTACCACCATGACCGTCGTCCCCCACGCGGGGGCGTGGATCGAAACCGTCAATCTCGGGCGCTTTTTGGCGACGCATAAGGTCGTCCCCCACGCGGGGGCGTGGATCGAAACCATGAAAACCACAGTTCCGACCCCGGCGCGCGGGGGTCGTCCCCCACGCGGGGGCGTGGATCGAAACAGGGAGCAGTACATCCGCGCCCGGGAGGCGCAGGGTCGTCCCCCACGCGGGGGCGTGGATCGAAACGCGCGTCGAACCGCCTGCTGGACGCCTGCCTCGAGTCGTCCCCCACGCGGGGGCGTGGATCGAAACCTCGGCATTGCTGGGGTTGCGGGCGCAGGCAGGCCGTCGTCCCCCACGCGGGGGCGTGGATCGAAACTTCCGCCTCCGCCGCCTCGACGGTGATCCGAACGGTCGTCCCCCACGCGGGGGCGTGGATCGAAACGTGCCGATTCCCTGCGCTGGCCAATGTGCTTGCACGTCGTCCCCCACGCGGGGGCGTGGATCGAAACTCCAACGGGGGCTACGTCGATCTGCGCAGCCTGAGTCGTCCCCCACGCGGGGGCGTGGATCGAAACTTCTGGCGCCGCGGCCGCGCGGTGCTGAGCGCCGACGTCGTCCCCCACGCGGGGGCGTGGATCGAAACAGCCCCTTTGCTCGGCGCCACTTGGTGACGGTGGTCGTCCCCCACGCGGGGGCGTGGATCGAAACCTCTTCCAGTCGCTCAATCGCCTCGATTTCGAGGCGTCGTCCCCCACGCGGGGGCGTGGATCGAAACGCCAAACAAGCAGGTTGGCGGCGTCGCGAACAAGGTCGTCCCCCACGCGGGGGCGTGGATCGAAACGCTGATCGCCGACGTGTTGATGATCGGGCGCGGCAGTCGTCCCCCACGCGGGGGCGTGGATCGAAACCGGGTGGCGATAGGCAACGCTCAGCATCGCGGGGGTCGTCCCCCACGCGGGGGCGTGGATCGAAACAAGCTGGGTCTCTGCTGGTGATCTAGGCGGATACGGTCGTCCCCCACGCGGGGGCGTGGATCGAAACAGCATCGCAAGCTCGGTCGGATGGCTGCTGAATTGTCGTCCCCCACGCGGGGGCGTGGATCGAAACGGGAGCATCTGGATTGCTCGCGTGGATCGCTGGCAGTCGTCCCCCACGCGGGGGCGTGGATCGAAACATCGCGCAATCCCCCGCCGCCGGCGAAGCTCGATCGTCGTCCCCCACGCGGGGGCGTGGATCGAAACCGTGACGCGCGCGAGGAACTTCTTATCGGCTGCTGTCGTCCCCCACGCGGGGGCGTGGATCGAAACCATGTGCGACATATGGCTGATCCGAATGCCGCCGTCGTCCCCCACGCGGGGGCGTGGATCGAAACGCGGGCACAGCTCGCCGAGGCGGCGAATGTCTCGTCGTCCCCCACGCGGGGGCGTGGATCGAAACTCATCCAGATGCCCAGCGGGGCAATCGGCACAAGTCGTCCCCCACGCGGGGGCGTGGATCGAAACAGGACCGCGCGCTTTTCCATGTCCGGCGTGCGCAGCGGTCGTCCCCCACGCGGGGGCGTGGATCGAAACAGGTTTCCCTCAAGCGCACGATCCGGAAGAAGCAGTCGTCCCCCACGCGGGGGCGTGGATCGAAACCCGAATGGTTCGATGAAGGCGAAGTCGGAAAGAAGCGTCGTCCCCCACGCGGGGGCGTGGATCGAAACAGGGAGCAGTACATCCGCGCGAGGGAGGCGCAGGCCGTCGTCCCCCACGCGGGGGCGTGGATCGAAACTGGATCGACCCCGATGCCCCGCCCGAGATCGACCCGTCGTCCCCCACGTGGGGGCGTGGATCGAAACCACTGCGCCAGCGCCTTTGCGCGAACCTCAGGGCGTCGTCCCCCACGCGGGGGCGTGGATCGAAACGACCTCGATTTCGAGAAAGGCGGGCTGCGATGACGTCGTCCCCCACGCGGGGGCGTGGATCGAAACTCGATGACGGTGGAGGCGTGGAACGCGCATTGCGCGTCGTCCCCCACGCGGGGGCGTGGATCGAAACTTCGAAATTTCGAGCAGCCGCTCATCGACCACAGGTCGTCCCCCACGCGGGGGCGTGGATCGAAACCGGATAAATGAGCCGGGTCTGATTGGCGCCGTGCGGTCGTCCCCCACGCGGGGGCGTGGATCGAAACGAGAAGAAGCTGCGCCTGATGCGCAAATTCGGCAGTCGTCCCCCACGCGGGGGCGTGGATCGAAACTCCGGCCGCTGCTCGGGCAGGCTCGATACAAGGGCGTCGTCCCCCACGCGGGGGCGTGGATCGAAACGTTCTGGGGAACGCCGCGCGACAATACGCTGGATGTCGTCCCCCACGCGGGGGCGAGGATCGAAACCACCATAGCTGAAAAGCGGAGTAGCTGCCATGCCGTCGTCCCCCACGCGGGGGCGTGGATCGAAACCCCCTGTCACCAAGCCCGGCAGCGCGCGGACGACGTCGTCCCCCACGCGGGGGCGTGGATCGAAACCAGGAAAACCACAACTCCGAGCCTGGCGCGCGGAGTCGTCCCCCACGCGGGGGCGTGGATCGAAACCTCGCCGATCCGCTGTGCCAGCGCGAGCGCGCGTGTCGTCCCCCACGCGGGGGCGTGGATCGAAACACATCGCCAAGGCCCGCATCCGCGACGATGCCCTCGTCGTCCCCCACGCGGGGGCGTGGATCGAAACCGACATTGCGTCTCGCTTGGCGTCCAAGGCGCGGGTCGTCCCCCACGCGGGGGCGTGGATCGAAACCGGATGAGCCTGCGCGTCAAGATCGCGGCCACGCGTCGTCCCCCACGCGGGGGCGTGGATCGAAACCTTGCCCGGTTTCGTCCCATGATTTTCTCCCTGCCGTCGTCCCCCACGCGGGGGCGTGGATCGAAACGGCGGCGCCCTACACTGCCGACAATGTGAACATCGTCGTCCCCCACGCGGGGGCGTGGATCGAAACGCGTCTACAACGACAAGGCGAACCTAGCCCCGCCCGTCGTCCCCCACGCGGGGGCGTGGATCGAAACTGTGCCGAGCAGAGGCCGAATTGCCAAAGCGGCAGTCGTCCCCCACGCGGGGGCGTGGATCGAAACGCGGGCTGTGCTGCCGAGAGGTTCAGAAATCGCGTCGTCCCCCACGCGGGGGCGTGGATCGAAACAACATCAACGACGTGGTGACGGGCCTCGCGACCGTCGTCCCCCACGCGGGGGCGTGGATCGAAACTCGGCGAACTATGACCTGTCGCTCCAGATCGGGGGTCGTCCCCCACGCGGGGGCGTGGATCGAAACCTCGCCGGACTCGCGCTGGGCGCGATTCTCACCGTCGTCCCCCACGCGGGGGCGTGGATCGAAACAGCCGATCGGCACGGCGATGGACGGCGTGACGGTGTCGTCCCCCACGCGGGGGCGTGGATCGAAACAGATCCTGCGCCTCGCCCAGCTGCCGATAGGCGGGTCGTCCCCCACGCGGGGGCGTGGATCGAAACTTCTCGACGTCCGAATAATAGTTCGCATCGAACCGTCGTCCCCCACGCGGGGGCGTGGATCGAAACCGCATACTGCCCCCGGGCGCGTCCGATGCCGACCGTCGTCCCCCACGCGGGGGCGTGGATCGAAACAGCAACAAGCCCGGCGTGCTGGCCGCGCTGCGCCGGTCGTCCCCCACGCGGGGGCGTGGATCGAAACTTCACGACCACGGTCTGCGTCTGCGCGGTGAGCGCGTCGTCCCCCACGCGGGGGCGTGGATCGAAACCTCGACAACCTCAGCCGCGCGATCCGTCATGCGGGCCGTGGTCGTTCCCCACGCGGGGGGCGTGGATCGAAACCAGCCCATGTTGACCGGCGGCGAAGTCATGGGGGTGTCGTCCCCCACGCGGGGGCGTGGATCGAAACACCGAGGCGGAACGCACCGCCGCGACGACGATGGGGGCGTCCCCCACGCGGGGGCGTGGATTGAAAACTGCGCCAGCCGGGCAGATGTGTTTGACAACGCGGGTCGGCCCAATGAGCGTTCGTGGACCGATCTTTCCGACAAGGTCAGTAACGCGTTGACCTGGCCGACCCGATCCTAAAGGTATAGACCTCTTGGTCGGTCCAGGCAGTCTCGTCTGCTTCGCTGTCTCAAGCCCGGCGGCGTTCTAGCGCGCGTTTGCTTCAAGATCAGAACTGCACACCAAGCATTCTGAGCTCTTCGATTTCCTGCGGTGCGATCTTCATGCCTTTTGCCGCCGCCGACCCGATCCAGCGGTTGGCCGCCTCACGATCCTGCGGCACACCTTCACCGCGAGCATAGGCGCGACCAAGAAAAAACTGCCTCTGGATATCACCTTGTTCCGCTGCCTTGCGGAACCACCGCGCTGCTTCTACTGGGTCGGCAGTGCGCTCAATACCGTAAAGCCAGGTCAACCCCTCGTCGACCTGAGATGAGGCAACCCCAGCTTCCGCCTTCGCGTGCCCGTATTCCAGAGACCTCAGGAGTTGGTCGTGCTTAGCCTTCTGGCGCTCTTCTTCTGTCTCTCGATGGAGTGGAAGCGACGGTACACTAAGTCCAGGCGGCGACATGGGCGTAAGGGGCTCACTGGCGCTTTGGCCGACGCACGCCGACGAGCAACAGATCAGGCCCAGAATGCAGCTCCTCGTTATAATACCCCGCGTCACGCCGATCCCTCCACGTCGATAATCTTGACTACGGCCCGTGTCGTAAGATCGCGCGCCGCTCCTCGTCAACAAACCGGTGGTTTGGTTGACCGTTAACGGATCGGGTGGCCGACAATTGAGAATGGGCGCCTTTGCAGGCGTTGTGCGTTGCACAAAAGTGCGCAGATTTCCGCTCGTCAACTTGATGCAAAAATGTTCGTTAAGTTGACGATCGGGGAAGGATGCGGCATTGTCTGTACGTCGTTACCACGGAGACTTGCTGATGGCCAGTACGTTCACTAGCCGCGACTTCAATCGAGAGCCTGGCCGCATCAAGCGGGCCGCGGCGAGCGGCCCGGTTGTCATCACCGAGCGCGGCGAGGCCTCATTGGTCGTCCTCGCCTTTGCAGATTACGAAAAGCTGAAAGGGCGTAAGCGATCGCTCCTCGAGGCACTTTCCATGCCCGGCCTGGCAGACATCGACTTTGATCCTGCTCTTCCTGAGAGCCACCCGGTCGCGCCGAACTTCGACTGATGTATCTCCTCGATACCAACGTCATCTCAGAGATCCGCAAGGCGGGCGATGGCAGGGCCGACGCTCAGGTCACGGCGTGGTATGCCAGCGTCGATGCGGATGACGCTTATATCTCGGTCGTGACCGTCATGGAGATCGAGTTTGGCGTGATCAAGGTCGAGCAGCGCGATGCGGCCCAGGCGTTGCGGCTGCGGCACTGGCTGCATCATCACATTATACCTGTGTTCGACGGCCGTGTGCTGCCGATCGGCAATGCGACGGCCTTGCGCTGTGCGCCCCTGCATTATCCCCAACCCCGTAGTTGGCGTGACTCGTGGATCGCGGCGACCGCGTTAGAGCACGACCTGACGGTGGCGACCCGAAATGTGAGAGATTTTGTCGGCACCGGCGTAGCGGTGGTGGATCCGTGGGAGGCCACACCGTGAAGATAGTGGTCTGCCTTGGAAAAACTGGTCCAATTCTGAAGAGAGACCGGTGGGGCATGGGAATTGTACGGGACGTCAGCAGTTTACGCCGGAGCAGCTTATCGCCAAGCAGCGTGAGGTTGATGTACTGGTTGGCCGTGGCTCGACTGCGGTCGAGGGCTATCAGCAGATCGGGTTTGCGGAGCAGACGCTGTATCGTTGGCGCAAGGAATATAACGGCCTGAAGGTTGATCAGGCGCGGCGGATGGAAGGCCTGGAGCGCGAAAACGCGCGGTTGAAGAAGCTGGTGGCAGATCTCGCGCTGCAAAAGGCGATCCTGCAAAAGGCGTCGAAGCTGACTTTTTGTCCCCCCGCCGCCGTGAAGCGATCGAGTAGGCCCGCCGTGCATTGCCGGTATCGGAACGACGGACCTGCAAGATGCTTGGCCAGCATCGTTCCCCCCAACGCCCTCCGCCCAGGGACGATACCGACGAGCGGCGCCTGACGGCCGACATTGACGCACTGGCCAAGATTATAGCCGATATGGCTATCGCCGCATCCATGCTTTGGCTACCCTGCTTTCGCGCTCGGGACCGAGGATCGCGAGCACGTTGGTGGCGTTCCAGACGGCGGTTACCGTGACGCGTTCACCCTGGCGCAGGTTTTGGAGACGGACTCGTGCTGCTTGCCGAAAGCGATAACCGTAACGAGCTTTTCGCCGTTCGAGAAATGGGCAGCGGCCCTCTTCGACATCGCCTACTTCTGGCCCTTGCTCGGGCCGGTCGAGATCGTGCCGGTGGGACGTCGGCGAGGGTGAGGTTAACCTGCATATCGAACTTCCTTTTTGAATTTCATCCCCATCATTGGGGTCGTTCATTCATTCTTGATCGGGTGCGGGGGGTGGGCCGAAGGCGTCCGTCGGCGCGGGTCTGCACCGTTCGTGAAGTTACGGGCCTCTGCCTTGCCACCCTTGCCGTGCTGTGGTGAAGTCCCGGCGACGAGCAGGGGGAAATCAATGCGCGAACGTGATCAGGCCGAACGGCTGAGCTTCTTTTCGGATGCGGTTTTTGCGATCGCCATCACGCTGTTGGTTATTGAGATCCGCGTGCCGCACCTGCCCGCCATGTCAGACGCGGCACTGGGACACGCACTGCTCGGCCTGGTGCCCAATTTTGTCGGCTTCATCGTCAGCTTCCTGGTCATAGCGCGGTTCTGGGCGGGGCATCATCGGCTGTTTGGCCTGGTCGATCGCGCATCCCCGGCGATGATCCGCGCCAATCTCGGCTTGTTGATGGCGATCGCCTTCATGCCGTTTCCGACCGCCTTGCTCAGCGATTATGCCTCGTTGCGCGCAGCCGTCGGCTTTTACACCGCATTTCTGGTCCTCGTAGGGCTCGCCAATATGCGTCTGATCCATGTCACGCTGCGCGACGGCGTTTCTGCCGATGCGATCAAGCATGGACATGACGCCAAAGCGTTGCGCATCTCGATGTGGTCACCGGTGGTGATCGGTGGCACAGCCTTTGCGGTGGGCATGATCGCACCGGCGCTCGGGCTGCTTGTGCTGATCCTCATCGCGCCGCTGGTCTTGCTGCTGATAGGCCGCGTTGCCGAACGCGCCTGTAGCGCGACGATTACGGAGTCCGGTCGGCGTCAATTATGATGGCCGATAGGTGGCCGCGCCGGTTGGTGAATTCTGGCTACCATTTGCTGTTGCGGGGAGCAACCGTCGAGCGACAATTAC